>CAYZVT010000008.1:0-30432 GCA_964481585.1 uncultured Pirellulales bacterium | reverse complement strand
CCCGAACTGATTGCCCAGTACGATCTCTACTTGACGTTCACCGGCGGGCCGACGCTCGACCGCCTGGAGCGTCAGTATGGTTCGCCCCTGGCTCGTCCGCTCTACTGCTCGTTCGATCCCGAGTTGTACTACCCCGAGCCAAACGAGCCGGAATATGACCTGGGCTACATGGGCACCTACAGCGACGACCGGCAGCCGATCCTCCAGGAGCTTCTGCTGGAGCCGGCCGCGCGGTGGCCGCATGGACGGTTCGTGGTTGCCGGGCCGCAATATCCGCCGTCGATCGAGTGGCCGCGGAACGTGGCCCGCATCGACCACTTGCCGCCGGCCGAGCATCGGCACTTTTACAACCACCAGCGGTTCACGCTTAACACGACCCGGGCGGCGATGGTCGAGGCCGGCTACGCCCCGAGCGTGCGGCTATTCGAGGCAGCCGCCTGCGGCACGCCGGTCATTAGCGATTGGTGGACCGGGCTGGACGAGTTCTTCGTGCCGGAGCAGGAGATTCTGATTGCCCGCTCGGCCGCAGAAAGCCTGGGCTACTTGCGGCAGATTGACGAGCCGCAGCGTCAAGAGCTAGCTCGGCGTGCCCGCGAGAAGGTGCTGGCGCATCACACCGCCGCCCACCGGGCCGAGGAACTGGAACGCTATGTGCAAGAAGCGACCCAGCGGCGGGGCGCGCGCCGCCGATCCCGACGAACCGGACCGGCCGGCCTCCAGCCGACATAGCAAACCGCCCAGCCCCTGCGGCTCATGTTCCGCCGTGGGGGAGCAACCCCATTTTAAGCCAAGAGCCGGACTTCTTCCCGTAGTAGCTTGAATCGCAGTCCATTTCCACTGTGGGGAAGCAACCCCTATGTAAAAACCGTGGGAGGTGAATCATGGCCCAGGCCGAACGGACAACGGATCACAATCAGATACGCCAGTGGGTCGAGGAGCGGGGCGGCTTTCCCGCTACCGTCGAGGCGACCGCCCAGGACGACGAGGCCGGCATCCTGCGGATCGACTTTCCCGGCTACAGCGGCGAACAGTCGCTTGAGCGGATCGACTGGGACGAGTTTTTTGAGAAGTTCGAGGAGAGCGACTTGGCGTTTCTCTATCAAGACAAAACCGACGACGGCCAAACGAGCCGCTTTTGCAAGTTCGTCGCCCGCGACTGACGCGGCCAACTGCCGCTCCGGCCGCCGGATCGAAACCTCGCCAAGCGAACAAACGGCTTCTCCCAGCCCATCGCGCACTCTGCGGTGGGCTGGGGGACAGCCTCTGGCCGCGCCCCTTGCGCAAAGAAAGCATTGCGGCCCTCAGGAATAATCTCCTTTGCCAACCACTGACCAGTCTGAGGAAGACGATGGCCGAAACGATGAGGAAGTCGGGGCGCGACTTCGAGACGCGCGAGCAGCGCAGCGCCCTGCAACAAGAAATCGAGGCGATGGGGCCGTGGTTCCACAATCTTCACCTGCCCGACGGAACGCAGACCGCGCCGGATCACCCGCTCGGCGACTTTCCGGCGTTCAAGTGGAAGGCGATTGCTCCCTCTGTCCCCGAGGATCTGACGGGCTGGAAGGTGCTCGACATCGGTTGCAACGCCGGCTTCTTTAGTTTCCGCCTGGCCGAGCGGGGAGCCGAGGTGACGGCCATCGACCTCGACCCCCACTACTTGCGCCACGCACGTTGGGCAGCGCCGAAGTTCGGGCTGGAGGACCGCGTTACCTTTCGCCAGATGCAAATCTACGACCTCGCCCACACCGACGAAACGTTCGATCTCGTCTGGTTCATGGGGGTCTTTTACCATCTGCGCTACCCGCTGTTGGCGCTCGACATCATGGCGCGGAAGACCAACAAGCTGATGATGTTCCAAACGATGACCCTCCCCGGCATGGACGTGATCGAAACGCCGGCCGATCTGCCGCTCCGCGACCGCGAGCAGATGCTCCAGCCCGGCTGGCCAATGATGGCGTTCATCGAGCACCGCCTGGCGAACGATCCGACGAACTGGTGGGCGGCCAACCACGCCTGCATCGAGGCGATGCTCCGCTCGAGCGGCTTTGTCGTCCGAGAACGCCCGTGCCACGAAGTTTATCTCTGCGAGCGCGCCCCGGGCAGTTCCGAGGGAATTGCCAGCCTGCTGGAAGACGAATACCGGGCGGCGATCGGGCAAAGCCGCTCCGGTTAAGGCGTAGCCGTCAGCCGTCAGCAAAACACGGCCTTCCCGCGCAGGCGGGAATCCAGTCCGACACGGCCGGGGGCTTCCGCTCCTCGCGGTGCGCCCCCGCCACCCATCCACCATCCACCATTCAAAATCCAACATCCCCCACCGGGGGCTTCCGGCTGCGGCGGTGCGCCCCCGCCACCCTTGCCGCCCCCGCCACCCAACGCTCAGCACCGGCTAGCCCTGCAGCAGCGACTGCGCTCCGTCGATAAAGATCACCGAGCCGCTGATGTGGCTGGCCGCGTCGCTTCCCAAAAACAGCACCAAATCGGCGACTTGTTCGGGCGAGCCGGGCTTGCCGTCGGTCAGCGGAATCTCCCCTTCGGGGAATTCGACCGGCTCTTGGGCTTCCTCCAAATCGCGCCGCTTCGTCTTTTGAGAAATGCCCGTAGCGATCGCACCGGGGCAGATGGCGTTGACGCGGATGCGGTGCTTCGCCAGTTCCAACGCAATCATCTTGGTGAAGGCGACTTGTGCGGCTTTCGAGCAGGCATAGGCCGTGGCGCCGGTATTGCTGAACATGCGCGTGCCGTTGACCGATGAAGTCACGATCACCGAGCCGCCCCGCTGCATCAGGGCGGGCAGGGCGTATTTGACCGTCAGATACGTCCCGGTCAGATTCACCGCCAGCGTTCGGTTCCACTCGTCTGGTTTTAGCTCATCGAGCGGCGCCCAGACGCCGTTGATCCCGGCATTGGCGAAAACAATGTCGAGCGCCGGACAGGTCTGGATCACCGTCTCCAGTGCTTGGGCAACCTGCTCGGGCACGGCCAGATCGGCCACCACGGCGAAGGCCTTGCCCCCGCGCTGGCGGATTTCTTCGACGATCGGCCCGCCTAGCTCCTCGTAGTGGACCAGACAGGCGATCTGTGCGCCGGCGTCGGCCAATTTCAGGGCCGCCGCCCGTCCGAGGCCCGAATCCGCTCCCGTAACCAGTGCGTTTTTGCCTTCCAGCCTCATGGCTTCCCCCGGCGAGATTGCTCGCAGTCTGTGTCAACGATCAGGCTCTACCGCTTCGCCGCCAGCGGCACCACGAGCGGCTCTTCGAGCTGCTTAAAATCGTCGAACCGCATTTGAATCGCCTCCCCGTGCGTGTCTCCCTCGAACAAGATCTCCTCTTGCCCGGCTAGCGATTGGTCCACAAGCGTCTTCATCTTGTACTTCGACCCGAACGGGGGCAGCGCGCCGGGCTGGCACTCGGGGCAGTGTTCGTTCAGATCCTCCTCGCTCGCCAGCTCGATCCGGCTGCCGCCGAGGGCGCGGCTCGCCTTCTCAAAATCCACCTCGCAGTCAGCCGGGACCAAAGCGACGACAAAGGCAAAGCCTCGGTCGGCCCGTAGCAGCACGGTCTTGGCGACCTGCTGCTCGGGGGCATTGACCGTTTGCGCGAGGCTCTTGGCCGACTCCGTTTCCCGGTGCGGGATGACCTGGAAAGAAATGTTTTGCTCGTTCAAAAAGTCGCGGACGATCATCGACAGACACTCCATGTCAACAACAGGGATAAAGGGAGTACTCGGCGGGGCAAGGAGCGAATCGCGTGCCGATGCCGAACCGTGGCCAGCGCCGCCGCACCAAGTCGCGCCCGCTACCGTCTGTCAAAACCGCCCGGCCGGTGCGAAACCGACACACCTTCGCGCCAAGCTGTCGCAGTGCAACCTTGCTGGCCAAGGCCTGTGAGGGAGCGGCCGCAAGAAAATTTGGAAAATCCAAGCTCGCCCGATCAATCCCCAGACGCGGCGGCGTCCGATAAGGATTGACGAGCCTCCGAGCCGTTTTCAGTTTTTGTTATCCGCCAAGCTCCAAGCGCCAGCCCGGCAACGCCGCGCTGCGGGACCGGCGCGCGGTGCGCGCCGGCTAGGGCGGCGGAAAGCGGCGGGGCAGCTCTTGACATTTTTCGAACCGATCTATTTAATTCCGCAATCTCGTTCTTCTCTGAACACCATCCCTAAAACCCGTCAAGTTCGAAAGCTTTTATGCAGCTGACTTGCACTTTGGCGCAATGATTGCCCACCGACAGGATCGCTGAGTCCTGTCCCGTAGATCTGTTGCTTTCGACGTAATTGCCAATCGGGTTTTCTTCTTCTTGGACTGCATCGGCTCGCGCTCGTGTGCGCGGACGGTGGGGCGTGAGACGGTCAGGCTGCGCCCAAAGAGTTGTGTCCCCATTTTTTTTGGAGACCACGCATGAGCAGTGTTCCGCTCCAGCAGACGAGCGACGTGTCGGACATTGAGGAGCCTCCTGGTACGGTGGTGAGCATTCGGATTCCGGCTCACCTGCTCGCTCCGGCGAGCACCTCGACCTTGCCGCTCCGGGGTACGCCTTCTCCGCGTCCCAGCCGACCCTCGCGCCGCCGCGAGAGCTTGCAAGCCCACGATTTCCGGCGTCGCTTCTTTCCCGAGGCAACGTTTTCTGAGTGGACCGATTGGCGTTGGCAGTCGCGCCACCGCATTCGCACCCTCGCCCAGCTTGAGAAGATGCTGGAGCTTTCCCACGATGAGCGCCGCGCGCTGGTCGAGGGCGGTTCGATGCTGCCGGTCGGCATCACGCCCTATTACATGAGTCTGCTCGACCGCACCAACTCAATGCAGCCCTTGCGGCGAACCGTGGTGCCGGTGACCAGTGAGTTCGCGCGCACGCCGGGCGAAGCCGACGATCCGCTAAGCGAAGATGGGCATAGCCCGGTGCCGGGCTTGGTCCACCGCTACCCGGACCGCGTGCTGCTGCTGGCGCTCGATTTCTGCTCGACCTACTGCCGGTACTGCACCCGCAGCCGCGTGGTGGGGCATGGCGAGATCGCGCCGAACGAAAAACGGCTGGAAGCCGCCTTCGACTACATCCGCCGCCATCCGGAGATCCGTGACGTATTGATCTCCGGCGGCGATCCGCTCGCGCTGAGCGAGGAAAAGCTGGACTGGATGCTGGGCCGCCTGCGGGCGATCCCGCATCTGGAGTTCCTCCGGCTGGGAACCAAAATGCCGGCCGTGCTCCCGCAGCGGATTACGCCCCAGTTGACGCGGGTGTTTCGCAAATACCATCCGTTCTGGATGAGCGTCCACTTCCTGCACCCCGACGAGTGTACGCCCGAGGCGGCCCAGGCGTGCGCGCGATTGGCCGACGCGGGCATTCCGCTCGGTAGTCAGACGGTGCTGCTCAAGGATGTCAACGACGACGTCGACACGATGAAGTCGCTGATGCACAAACTCCTGATGATGCGGGTCCGGCCGTATTACATCTACCAGTGCGATCCGATCAGCGGTTCCTCGCACTTCCGCACCCCGGTTTCCAAAGGCTTGGAGATTATCGAAGGGCTGCGGGGCCACACGACCGGCTACGCCGTGCCGCAATACGTCATCGACGCCCCCGGCGGCGGCGGCAAGATTCCCTTGCAGCCCAACAGCGTCGTCGGGCGCGATGGCGATTACGTGCTGCTGCGGAACTTTGAAGGGAAAATCTTCCAGTACCCCGACCCGCAGCCAAAAAGCCAGGTTTAGCCGTTGAACAGGAGACGGCAGCCAAAAAGCTCGGTTTAGCCGGCGAGCAACGCTCGCCGGCTAGGGACCAGTGCAGTCTTTCTACGGAGACGTCGTGGATGCGGATTGGGATGACCTTCGACCTGCGGGCCGAGTATTTGGCCGCCGGCTACGGCGATCAGGAGACGGCCGAGTTCGACCGCCCCGAGACGATCGACGCGCTGGAGCGGACGATCCGCGAGCTAGGCCATGAGCCAGATCGCATCGGGCACGTCCGGCAGTTGGTCGACCGGCTGGCCGCCGGGGATCGTTGGGACTTGGTGTTCAACATCGCCGAGGGCCTGCGCGGGCCGGGACGCGAAGCGCAGGTGCCGGCACTGCTCGACGCCTACGACATTCCCTACACGTTCTCCGATCCGCTTGTGATGGCGCTGACGCTCGACAAAGCCTGGACCAAGAGCGTCGTCCGCGAAGCCGGGGTGCCGACTCCCGATTCGGCGCTGGTGCGTGAACTGGCCGACGTGGAAAAGGTTGCCTTGCGTTACCCGCTCTTTGCCAAGCCGGTCGCGGAAGGGACCGGGAAAGGAATCACTCCGGCCTCAAAAATCCGCGACCGCGATGGGCTGCGGCGCGTTTGCCGGGAGCTTTTGGCGACGTTCCGGCAGCCGGTGCTCGTCGAGGAGTTTTTGCCCGGCCGGGAGTTTACGACGGCGATTGTCGGCACCGGAGCGGAGGCCGAAGTGCTCGCCACGATGGAGATTCTTCTATTAGCAGCGGCCGAGCCGGAGGTGTATTCCTACACGAACAAAGAAAACTCCGAGCAGCTAGTCGACTACCGCATCGTGCGGCCGGAGGACGATGCGGTGGTGCGCGAGGCCGAGGCGCAGGCCCTGGCGGCATGGCGGGCGCTGCGCTGCCGCGACGCGGGACGGATCGACTTGCGTTGCGACGCGCAAGGCAGGCCGCAGTTCATGGAGGTCAATCCACTCGCTGGGCTGCATCCCGAGCACTCCGACCTACCGATCATCTGCGGCAAGATCGGCGTCAGCTACCGCACGCTCATCGGCCGCATTCTGGATTCGGCAGCGCAGCGCGTGACCGACTCGCCGCCGCTGATAACGGCAGGGGTGGCGGGGGCGCACCGCGCAGCGGAAGCCCCCGGTGGTGGATGTTAGATGGTGGATGGCGAGGGCGCGCCGCGAGAGCGGAAGCCCTCGGTAGTTTTCCGAGAGGTAATCGCGTGATGCGTGTGGCGATCCTGCACAACGAAGTTCCGCCCGGCGCGTCGGCCGCTGATGCGGACGTGCTTGAACAACTCGACGCCGTGAGCGGCTGGCTCCGTCAGTTGGGGCACCAGCCGCTGCCGGTTCCCTGCACACTCGATCTCGATCTGGCCGAGGCCGCACTGCGCCAGGCACGGCCGGACGTGGTCTTTAATCTGGTCGAGTCGCTCGACGGGTCGGACCTGCGGATGCATCTGGCCCCGGCACGGCTGGCTCGGCTGGTCTTGCCCTACACGGGCGTTCCGGCCGAAGCGATTTTTCTGACCACGCACAAGCTGCTCGCCAAGGCGCGGCTCGCGCGAGCCGGATTGCCGACGCCTGATTGGATCGGTCCCGGTGCTCTCCCCAGCCGCAATCGCGGAGCGGGGACGTACATCATCAAAGCCGTCGCCGAACATGCTTCGTTCGGCATGAACGACGACGCCGTGATGACGCTGCCCAGCCGGCAGGCCGTGGAAGACGAAGTGCGGCGGCGGACGGAGCGCTGGGGACGGCCGTTTTTTGCCGAGGAGTATATCGACGGCCGCGAGTTCAATCTGTCGCTGCTCGATGGGCCGCAGGGTCCAGAGGTGATGCCGCCGGCCGAAATCGACTTTGGCAGTTATCCCAGCGAAAAGCCGAAGATCGTCGGCTACGAGGCAAAATGGGCGGCCGGTTCCTTCGAGTACCGCCACACGCCGCGACGCTTCGACTTTCCGGCGAGCGACGCACCGCTGCTCGATCGACTGCGGCAACTGGCGCTGGACGCTTGGCGACTGTTTTACTTAAGCGGCTATGCCCGTGTGGACTTTCGCGTGGACGCGGAAGGCGAGCCGTCGATTTTGGAAGTGAACGTCAACTGCTGTCTTTCGCCCGACGCGGGTTTTTGTGCGGCGCTGGCGCGGGGCGGCGTCGCGCCGGAGGAAGCGATTTGTCGCGTGCTCGATGCGGCGCTTGCCCGCCATGCGGTCGCTCCGCGCGTGACCTAGTGCGAGTTCCCGATAACTGTAGCGATGAATCGTTTCGCGCAAAGCGTCCTTCCCGCGAAGGCGGCAGTCCAGACCAGAACGGCCGGGGGCTTCCGCTCTCGCGGTGCGCCCCCGCCACCCGTCCTAACGCTTGGCTGCGGCGCGCTTGGACGCGCGTTGATGGCCGCCTAGAATGCAGAAGGATTGACCTCTCGACGTACCGCCAGCCGCACTTGAGTGCTCATGTTTCGCATTCGCCGTATCTATGACGACATTGTGCCGGCCAACAAGGAGGCGATTCGGCGGGTGCAGGAGATGCTCAAAGAGCATTTCAGCGCCGTGCCCGACGCCGAAGTCGAGCAGTTGCCCGAAAGGCTGCGCAACCCGCTGGCGGCGAAGTTTCGCACGGTGCTGTACGTGGCAGAGAAGGCGCGGAGCAACGTCGTCGGCTTTGCGCTGGTGTTGCACGATCCGGAACTGAAGTTCTGCTTTCTCGATTTTCTCGCCTCGTCAACCGAAGCGAGCGGACGCGGCATCGGCGGCGCGCTTTATGAGCGGGTGCGCAGCGAAGGTCTCGCGCTGGGCTGCCAAGGGCTGTTTTGCGAGTGCTTGCCCGACGATCCGGCCGACTGTCCCGATCCGGCGGTGCTGAAGCAAAACGTGCAGCGGCTCCGCTTCTATGAACGCTACGGCGTGCGTCCGATCGTCGGCACGGACTACCAGATGCCGGTGAAGCCGGACGATACGTGCCTGCCGTTCTTGCTTTACGATGATCTCGATCAAGGCAGACCGCTCTCGGCCGACTTCGCGCGGCGGGTGGTGCGAACGATCCTCGAACGCAAGTACGCCTATCTTTGTCCGCCGGAGTATGTGGACCAGGTGGTGGCGTCGTTTACGTCCGATCCGGTTGAGCTGCGTCCCTTTCGGTATGTGAAACAGGAGGCTGCCCGCGCGGCGGCGGTGCCGCATGCGGGCGAGCGGATCGTGCTCGTCGTCAACGATAAGCACGACATCCACCATGTCCGCGAGCGGGGCTACGTGGAATCGCCAGTGCGGATTAAGGCGATCTTGAGCGAACTAGAGCGCTCTGGGCTGTTCGCACGCATGGAGCCGAAGCATTTTAATGATAAGCCGATTTTGGCCGTGCATGATGCCGATTTTGTTAGGTACCTGCGGCACGTGTGCGCGAGTGTTCCGCCAAAAAAATCGGTCTATCCGTACGTGTTCCCGATTCGCAACGCGGCGCGTCCGCCGAAGGAACTTTCGGTGCGGGCGGGCTACTACTGCATCGACACCTTTACTCCGCTGAATCAGAATGCATACCTCGCGGCGAAGCGCGGCGTCGATTGCGCGCTGACGGCCGCCGATCAGGTGTTGGCGGGCCAGCGTCTCGCCTACGCGCTGATCCGTCCGCCGGGGCATCACGCCGAACGGCGGGCTTTTGGCGGGTTTTGTTACTTTTGCAACAACGCCGTCGCGGCGAACTATCTGAGCAAGTATGGCCGCGTGGCGATTCTCGACATCGACTATCACCACGGCAACGGGCAGCAAGACATTTTCTATCATCGCGCCGACGTGCTGACGATCTCCATCCACGGGCATCCCAATTTCGCCTATCCCTACTTTTCTGGATTTAGCGACGAGATCGGCCGCGACGCGGGCGAAGGCTTTAATCTGAATTTGCCGCTGCCGGAAAAGCAGGATGGGGAGCAGTACCGCAAGGCGCTCACGCGAGCATTGAAGCGCGTTGTCGACTTCTCGCCCGATTTTCTCGTCGTGGCGTTGGGGCTTGATCCGGCAAAGGGAGATCCGACCGGCACCTGGTCTCTCTCGGCGAAGGATTTTGAGGCCAACGGTCGCCTGATCGGCGCGTTGCACTTGCCGACGCTCGTCATTCAAGAAGGGGGCTATCGCACGCGGACGCTAGGCATCAACGCCCGATCGTTTTTCACCGGATTGGCTGCAGGAGCTGACTTCTAATGAGTGCCGAATCGACCAACGTCGCTCACTGGACGCTTCGCGACGAAGTGCTGCCGAGCGACCGCGATCAGGTGCGCGCGATCGTCGCCTCGACCGGCTTCTTCAGCGCCGAGGAAATCGAGATTGCGGTGGAGTTGGTCGACGAACGGCTCGCCAAGGGCGAAGCCTCCGGCTACCAATTTGTCTTCGTGCAGGCCATGGCGGAGACGCCGCTCGGCTATGCGTGCTTCGGCCGCGTGCCGCTCACGCAGGCGAGCTATGATCTTTACTGGATCGCCGTCGCCCAGCAGCACCACGGGCGCGGCCTGGGCCGCCTGCTGCTCGACGAAGTCGAACGCCGCGTCCGCCAGCAAGGCGGGCAGCAACTCTACATCGAAACCTCCAACCGCGCCCAGTATCAGCCCACCCGCGGCTTCTACCTGCGCTGCGGCTACCACCAAGCCGCACTGCTGCCGGATTTTTACGCGCCGGGAGATGACAAGGTGGTGTATGCGAAGAAGCTATGAAAGGCTGCGGGCCATTAGCTAGTAAGCTGTAAGCTAGTAAGCTGTGAGCTATAAGACGTGAGGATGTAAGGTCGAGACCGCATCACCACGCTTGCTAACAGCTAATAGCTAACAGCTAATAGCTAACAGCTAGCAGCTAATAGCTAACAGCTTAATAGCTAACAGCTTAATAGCTTACAGCTAATAACCCGTCCCCTTAAACTCTCTGCGGCACGCCCATCTGGATGTCGACCATGTGGCGGTAAGGGCCGGAGCGGGCCATGAGTTCATCGTGGGTGCCGGTTTCCAGAATCTCGCCGTGGTCGAGAACGACGATTCGGTCGGCGTGAACGATGGTGGAGAGCCGGTGGGCGATGACAAAGCAAGTCCGGCCCTGCATGAGCCGTTCGAGGCTTTGCTGAATGAGCCGTTCGCTCTCGCTATCGAGATTGCTCGTCGCCTCGTCGAGAATCAGGATTTTGGGATCGGCCAGCACGGCACGGGCAATCGCTAGCCGCTGGCGTTGTCCGCCGCTGAGACGGACGCCGCGTTCGCCGATGAGCGTCTCGTAGCCGTTTTCAAACGACTCGATAAACTCGTGGGCGTTCGCGGCTTTGGCCGCTTCGATGATCTCCTCGCGCGTCGCATTGCGGACAGCGTAGCCGATGTTTTCGGTGATCGTGCCGTCGAACAGAAAGACGTCTTGCTCGACCGTGCCGAGCAGACGGCGGTAGCTGTTGAGATCCACCTCGCGCAGATCAACGCCGTCGATCTCAATCGAACCGCTGGAGGGGTCGTAGAAGCGTGCGACGAGATTGCAAAGCGTCGTCTTGCCGGCGCCGCTGCGGCCGACGAGCGCGACCGTTTCTCCGGCCTCGACCTCGAAGTCGATGTGGCGGAGCACCGGCTGCTTTGTTTCGGGGTAGGCGAAGCTCACGTCGTGGAAGGCAATTTGCCCTTCGGTGCGCTGAGGATGGAGAAAAACAGGATCGTTCGCGGGCGGCATCTCGCGCGGCTCGTTGAGCAAGTCGAGCACGCGATCCAGCCCGGCCAGATTGTTCTGGAAATCGGTGGCGCTGTTGGCGAGCGTGCCGAGCGGGTTGAGCAGCATCGTGAGATAAACGAGGAACATCAGCAGATCGCCGAGCGTGATGCCTCCTTCGAGCACACGATAGCCGCCGTAGAGCAGGAGCATCGTCGAGGAGAGGGGAATGAGAATCTCCCAGAAGACGCCGATCAGCCGACTCCACCACCAGACAAAGAGCGACTTGCGGACCAGCAGGTGATTGTTGCGGACAAAGCGGCCGGTCTCGCTCTTTTGGCGTCCAAAGGTGCGCACGACGCGCATGCCGCCAAAGGCTTCGGTCGCGTGGCTGTCGATTTCCTGACGCTGCTCGCGCGTGTCGCGGTAGAGCGGCCGCACGTTGGCGATCCAGGTGCGATGGGTCATCCACACGATCGGCAGCACCGCGATGCTGGCGAGCATCATCCGCCAATCGACCCAGGCCAGCACGGCGATGCAGCCGAAAAGCTGCACGATCGCCTGCCAAGGGTTGTAGAGCATGATAAAGACCAAGTCACCCACGCCGCCGGCATCGTCGCGCAAGATGCTGGCGACACCGCCCGACTTGAGCTGGTGGACGCGGTGCAGCGGCAAGTGCATGACGTGCTCGAAAAGCGACTTACGCGTCGTGACCTGCACACAGTTCACCGCCTTCGTGGCGTGCCAGCGGCCCCAGAGATGAATCGCTGAGCCAGCAAAGGAGACAACCATCGTCAGGGCTGCCAAATAGAACAGCAGGTCGAAGCGGTCGCTCGGCACCCAGGGCAACTGAGCCCAAGAGTCGGGAAGCGGGCGGTCGGTCAGCACGTAGTCCACCGCCAGTTTCGTCGCGGCTGGCGGAAAGAGCTTGAAGAGCGTGGCAACGGTCAACGTTCCCAGCGCGAAGAAAATGCCGAGTCGGTGACCGCGCAGCAACTGGGCGAACTGGCGCACCAGACGGCCGAACGAACGGTTCGGCAGCGGCATCGCGTCTGCGGAACCACCATCTCCGTTTTCCTTGCCCGTCGCGCGCCGCTTCAGTTGACGACGGTACTCCAAATACTTTTGTCGGGTGCTCAAAGGAGGCATCGGGGCTGCATTCCTTCGCAAAGGTGCGGCATCGCCTGTCGTGAACCGCGGAGGAAAGGGGGCGGGTTCCAAATGTTCGGCCGAGCACAGGGCGGCAGGAAGGTTCGCGCGTGCGCAGTCAAAGGTGCGAGTGCTATGCGAGCAGCGTGCCAGAACCGCTGTCGGTTTGGCCGCTTCAGGCAGGACCAGCAAGTGTGGCTGCAACTCATTGTGCTGCCTGCGAGTTGCTCTGACCAGTATCTTTCTGGCAAAGTGCTGTTCGGCAAACCGGCCGCGTCAGCTCGTCGCAGTGCGACGATCCGGCACAGGTCGAACTGGTAGGCAAGGCCCTGATTGACAGCTATCAGACTGGCCCCTACGGTGAACAGCCGGCTACCTGATTAGCCCGCAAGCACGGCTCTGGGTAGCGGGGACGCATGCGAAGCGAAGCCCCCGAAGGTTAGCTGTCAGCCGTCACGGGTCAGCAGAGCGCGCGTTACTGCCGCGCAGGCGGCAGTCCAGACCAACACCACCGGGGGCTTCCGCTTTTCGCGGTGCGCCCCGGCCACCCACTCGCTGTTTTATCCCGTTTGCTAGCCTGGAGGCTTATGCGATGGAGAAGCGAACCCTGGGAAGAACGAATCTGGAAGTCTCGGTGCTCGGCTTTGGCGGCGCCCCGGTCGGCATTCTGGAGACCGAGCAGCAGCGGGTGGGAGAAATTCTCGACTTGCTGCTCGATGAGGGAGTCAATCTGATCGACACGGCCGCCTCGTACCGTGGCTCGGAAGAACTCATCGGCCGCACGGTCGGCCACCGGCGGGGCGAGTACGTGCTGGTTTCCAAGTGCGGCCAAAGCTTTCCCGATTTGCCGGGCGCGGAATGGTCGGCGGAGGTGATCCGCGCGACGGTCGATCGCGCCTTACAGCGTCTGCAGACCGACTATCTGGACGTGATGCTGCTCCACTCGTGCGGGTTGGACGTGCTGCAACGGGGCGAAGCGCTGGGGGCCTTGGTTGAAGCGCGCGAGGCGGGCAAAATCCGCTTTGCCGGCTATTCGGGCGACAATGAGGAAGCCGCCTACGCCGCGAGCTTGCCGGACGTGGCGGTGGTCGAAACCTCCGTCAATATCTGCGACCAGCGGAACCTAGACGTCGTGCTGCCCGTGACGCAACAGGCGAACCTTGGGGTGATCGCGAAGCGGCCGATCGCCAACGCGGCCTGGAAAGACCTCGGCCAGCAGCCCGGCTTCTACGCCGAGTATGCGCGGACCTACACCGAGCGGCTGGCCCAAATGAACCTCGATCCGCGAGCACTAGGGCTGGACAGCGCCCAGGCTTGGCCGGAGCTAGCCCTGCGTTTCACACTCAGTCAGCCGGGTGTGCAGACGGCGATCATCGGGACGACCAATCCTCAGCACGTACGAACCAACCTGGAAGCAGCACGACAAGGCCCGCTGCCGGAGGAGACGGTCGAAGCAATTCGTGTGGCATTCCGCCGTGCGGAAGCGACAGCGGGCTCGAGCTGGCGCGGGGAAATCTAGCGCTGCCGGCTTCGCTCCCGCCATCGCGGGATAAGCTGCCGCCTCTCGGTTGTGAAGGCCGGGCAATTGCTTTAAAGTCGAGAGGAATCCGTTCCCTCCTTTGGCAGCACGACTTATGCGGGACTCTCACGGCCGCGTCTCGGCGACGCCCGGACCGCCGGACCACCGATTCTTCGACGCGCTGCTCCAGTCCATCGACGATGGCGCCTGGAGCGCTACTCTCGACGGTTCGCGCATTACCTACGTCAATCCCGCCGTCGAGCGGATCTACGGCCGGCCGCGCGAAGCCTTTCTGACGAACGCGTCGCTCTGGATTGAGGCGGTCCATCCCGAGGATCAGGCCCATGTGGTGGAACTCTCCCGCGCGCTGTTGTGCGGCGAACGACGCGCCGTGATGCTTGAGTATCGCGTCGTGCGGCCCGGCGGTGAGGTGCGCTGGGTGGAAGATCGCAAGGCGGTGGTCTGCGACGAGCAGGACCAGCCGTTGTATCTGGCCGGGCTGCTGAGCGACATCACGGAGCGCAAGCTGCGAGAAGCGGCGGTTGAAGAGGCGGACCGCCGCTATCGCCTCTTAGCGACCCACTCGACCGACATCATTTCGGTCTACACGCCCGATGCCATCTGTCAGTACATCTCGCCCGCTTGCACATCGCTACTCGGTCGGGAGCCAGAGGAAGTCGTCGGCCAAGACATCTACGCCTTTTTTCATCCTGAAGATATGCCGGAGGTACGCCGGTTTCATGAGGCGGTTCTGGCCTCGCAGCAGGTGCGGACCGGCAGTTGGCGAATCCGCCATAAAGACGGGCATTTTGTTTGGATGGAGACGACGAGCAAGTCGATCTGCAAGCCCGACGCCGGCGAGGTCGAACAGATCATCGCGGTCACGCGCGACATCACCGAGCGCATCGAAGCAGAAAACCAGCTCCGCTTTCAGTCGCAACTGCTGGAGAGTGTGCGTGAGTCGGTTGTCGCCTGCGACGTGGAAGGCCGGGTGATCTATTGGGGCAAGGGGGCAGAGGTCCTGTATGGGTACACCACGGCCGAGATGCTGGGGCAGTCCTTCGAGGCGATCCTTCGTCCCGAGGCCGTCTCCGACCAGCAGGCCCGGTTGCAACACGCTTTGCGCTACGGCTGCTGGGCGGGGCAGCACCTTCAGCAGCGCCGCAACGGCGCGCTCTTTTGGGCCGACACCTTCATCTCGGCCATTCGCGACGCGGAAGGACACGTGATGGGCACGATCGGCATCGACCGCGACATCACCGAGCGGAAGCGGACCGAGGAGCAACTGGAAACGCGGACCCAAGAGCTGCTGGCCATCACCGAAAATGCCCCCGATCTGATTGCACGGGTCAACCGCGAGCTGCGCCAGCTTTTCCTCAGCCGTGCTTTTTCCCGCGTGACGGGCATCGCCCAGAACGCCTACCTCGGCAAGACCTGCGAGGAACTAGGAATGCCGCCGCAGTTCTGTCGTCGCTGGAACCAGTCGCTCCGTGAGGTCTTTGAAACCGGTCGCGCGGTCCAGATGGAATTCGAGTTAGAGCGGGAAGGGACAACCCACTACTTCGAAGCCTTGCTCGCTCCCGAGACGCGCCGCGAACGCGAGGTCGAGACGGCGGTGGTGATTGCCCGCGACGTGACCGAGCAGCGGCAGGTCGACCAGCAACTTAAGGAAGCGGAGGAACGCTTTCGGGCTTTCATGGAGCACAGCCCGACCGCAGCCTTCATCAAGGATGCCGACGGCCGCTACGTCTACTGCAATCAGGCCGTGCAGCGACTGGCGCCCCTGGTCGTGGGGCCGGTGGTGGGCAAGACGGACTGGGACTTGTTCCCTTCCGAAACGGCCGCGAAGCTGCGGGCGAACGACCGGGAAGTGCTCGCCGCCAATTGTACCATCGAGCATAGCGAAAACGTTCCCACGACGCTGGGAATGCGCGAATTTTTGGTGGTGAAGTTCCCGCTGAGCGATTCCTCAGGACGGCCCTTCGTGGGCGGAATGGCGATTGATATGACCGAACGCCGCAAGGCCGAGGAGGAACTTCAACAGCACCACGCGACGCTCGCGCATGTCGCCCGGCTCAGCACGATGGGCGAAATGGTGGCCGGCATCGCGCACGAGATTGCCCAGCCACTGTCGGCCATCTCGAACTTCGCCGGCGCCTCGAAGCAGACGCTGACCGGTCCCGACGGTAACGTGGAAAAGGTCCGGCACTGGGTCAACCTGATCGGCGAGCAAGCCCAGCGGGCGGGCGCGATCATCGACCGGCTGCGCCGCTTCGTCCGCGGCTCGGAGCCGCAGCGCTCGCCTTGCCGGTTGAACGAGCTGATTCGCGACTCGATCAAGCTCGTGACGGCGGAATTGAAGCGGTATGGCGTGCCGCTGCGCGTTGACCTGACATCGCCGGGGCCGCGGGTCTTGGCCGATGGCGTCCAGATTCAGCAGGTCCTCGTCAACCTGCTCCGCAACGCCTGCGAGGCGATGGCCGATACGCCCGCGGATCGGCGCGAGATCGTGGTCCGCACGGTCCTAACGGATGAGCAGGTCGAGGTTCTGGTGCGCGACCGTGGCGTGGGATTGCCGGCCGACGATCCCGGGCAGGTGCTCCATGCCTTCTACACGACCAAGCCCGGCGGTATGGGGATGGGCTTGGCCGTCAGCCGGCGCATCATTGATGCCCACGGCGGCCGTCTATGGGCGACTCCCAATTCGCGGCGCGGAACGAGCTTTCATTTCACGTTGCCGATCCATGCCGAGCAGTCGCATGACGCCTAAAGCGACGGTGTTCATTGTCGATGATGATCGCGCGGCACGCGAGTCGGTGTGTGCCCTGGTCGAGGCGATGGGATTGACCACCGAGGCCTTCGAGTCGGCCGAGGCGTTTCTGTCCCAATTCGACCCGCAACGGCCCGGCTGCTTGGTCACCGATCTTCAAATGCCGGGGCTGCACGGAGTGGAATTGCAAGAACAGCTCGCCCAGACCGGCGCACAAATTCCGGTCATCGTCATTAGCGGGTACGCCAACGTGCCGATCACGGTCCGTGCCATGCGCCGCGGCGCGGTCACGCTGTTGGAAAAGCCCTTCCACAATGAAGAACTGATGCGGGCCGTTGAGGAAGCCCTTGAGATCGACCGCCAGAGACGCCAGCAGAATCTCCATTTGCACGACCTGCGCCGCCGGCTCGAAACGCTTACGGCCGAAGAACAGGCGATCGCGGAGCAGCTCGTGGCGGGAACGCCGAACAAGGTCATCGCCAAGCAGTTCGACATCGGGCTGCGCACGGTCGAGCGCCGGCGGCACAGCATCTTCGCCAAGCTCGGCGTGCAAACGGTCGCGGAATTGGCCCAAAAGGTCACTGAGGCGCGCCCGTTGCGCTAAGCGCGGGGGGCAATCGCCGCCGGAGGTGCTTTTTTTCGTGCTTTGGCACAGGGCTTGTACTTCTGCCAAGCGGGGCGTCAGCAGGTAGCGATCAGCCGTCATCGAAACACGTCCTTCCCGCGCAGGCGGGAGTCCAGAGGGTAGAGCTAAAAATCTGGATTCCCGCCTGCGCGGGAAGGACGAAGGGTGCGCGGGAAGGACGGAGGGTGAGAAAACTCTGCCTCGCTGCCAGCTTCGAACAGGGGGCAGTCGGAGTTCCGCCCAGGCGCTGAACGCGCTCGCGCCCGTTCTCGGTAGCCGCATCTGCCTCGAAAGGAGAGAGAGCGACCATGCCCAAATTGCTGGCTGCCACGCTTTCTGCGGTGCTAGTCTTCGGATTTTGCGCAGCGCCGGTGAGCGGGCAGCTTCTTCCTGCCGTGGAACCGGAGCCAGAAACGGCCGAGCAGTCCGAGACGCTTCAAGCGCCCCAACAGGTCGAAGTCGAGCCGCGCGCGGAGGACCAGCAAATTGGGACGCGGCTCGAACGTATCTTGAAAGCCACCGACTGGTTCATGGAACCCGAGGTGCGCGTTGAAGAGGGCGTTGTTTTTCTTAGCGGCCGCACGCTCAGCGAGGAGCACAAGCTCTGGGCGCGCAATCTTGCCCAAAACACGCGCGATGTCGTGGCGGTGGTGAATCAAATCGAGGTGATCGAGCGGCCGGTCTGGGATCTGACGCCCGCCTATGCAGAACTGCGCGAGTTGTGGCGCGCGGCGGTGCAGATGTCGCCGTTCGTGATCTTCGGACTAATCCTGCTCGTCGTCTCGTGGTTCGTCGCCAAGCTGTTCGCCCGATTTTCACGGCGCGCGCTCCGCCAGCGCGTCGAGAATCCGCTGCTCCGCAACGTGGCAGCCAAGGCGATCGCACTACTTGTTTTCTTGCTCGGTCTGTATCTCGTACTGCGGGTCTCGGGGCTAACGCGGCTGGCGCTAACGGTCCTGGGCGGAACCGGGATTTTGGGCATCATCGTCGGGATCGCCTTCCGCGACATTGCCGAAAACTTCCTCGCCAGCGTCCTCATCAGCCTGCAAAAGCCGTTTAATCTGGGTGATCTGATCGAGGTGAGCGGCCACCAGGGCTTCGTTCAGCGCGTCACCACGCGCGGCACGGTGCTGATGGCGCTTGATGGGAACTACATCCAAATCCCCAACTCGACCATTTACAAGAGCACCATCCGCAACACCACGGCCAACCCAAAGACACGGCAGGACTTCCTCATTGGCATCAGCTACGACGACGCCATCCCCCACGCGCAGCAGATCGCGCTGCAGGTGCTCCGCGACCACCCCACCGTGCTCAACGACCCCGAGTCGCTCGTGCTGGTGGAAAGCCTGGGGGCTTCGACGGTGAACTTGCGGGTGCTGTTCTGGATCAACTCAACCGCCTACAGCATGCTGCGCGTTCGCTCGTCGGTGATGCGGCTCGTGAAGCGGGCCTTCCAGGATGCCGGCATCACGCTGCCCGACGAGTCGCGCGAGGTGATTTTTCCGCAGGGCGTTCCGCTACTGCAAGACGGCCAGGCACCGCGACTGGCGGCACGACCGGGCGCGCCGCAGGAAGCCGCTTCGTCCGACGAGGAGCAAATTTCGACCGACGCCGAAGGAGGCCTGCAAAACGAGGCCCGCGACATCCAGGCTCAAGCCCGCCAGTCGCGCATCCCCGAAGCCGGAGAGGATTTGCTGCACCGAAATTAGGGCAATTGTCCTGTTTATGTCACCTAAGCTCCACTAGCCCACCCGGCGAGCCGCCGCGTGGGACCGGCGAGCGTTGCTCGCTGGCTACAGGACATACGACGACCGGTAACCCGCTGCCTGGCCTGCGCGCCAACGCTGATGATCGCTATTCGGCCAGGGCGGGCGAACGCGCGGTTGGCAGCAGCCGCGACACAAGCTGCGGATCGCCCCACTTCTGCAAAATCGCCCTCACCGTGGCTGCGCCAGCTTCCCGGCTGCCGAGCCGCTTGGCGTACCTCGCCTCGGCCTGGGCAACGCTCGCACGGCCGCGCAGGCCGTCGCTCTGCTGGAAGCGATAGTAGCCGAGCCATAAGAATCCCTCGGGGCTGTGAGGATCAAGCTCGACCGAGGTTTCGAGCGCCGCCAGTCCGGCGTCGAAGCCGCCCTGGCTGCAAAGCCCGATCCCTTCTTCGAGCAACTGAACCGCGCGGCGCTGGGCGATGTGTTTGCGCAATTCGGCCAGTGGCGCTTGAGCATCGCGGGCAACGGTGACGATGACCGGCTTGTCCGCGCCGCGATTGCCGCTCGGTTGGAGCCGGACCGTGCAGTAGCCCGCCGACAGGAGCGGGCGGACTTCGCCCCCGGCGGCCTCGCCGGCTTCAAGCGCCGCGACGAGTCGCTCGGGCAGCGATTCCTCGCTCTCGCGGAGCGCCGCCATCATCGCCTCAAGCACATGCGGCCCGTCGAGCGCATTGCCCATCACCAACAGCCCTCGCTCGGCGTCGATGCGATGGCCGGCGAACTCGCCGCACTCCGCCCCGGTGTGCGCAACCGGCGGCGACCCGGCGGCGCAGACGGCGACTTGGCGAAACTCGGCTTGTTCGTCCTCGGCCAACAGTTCGGCGAGGGCTTCTTCGACCGTCGCCCCGTCGGTGAGCCGACGACCGAGGTTCCAGTGTTGCGGATTGCCCATCGCCTGGGAGACGACGATATGGGCCGGCTCCCCGTGCCCACCCGACGACGCAAACATCACGCGCGACAGCACATCAAACGGATAGCCGCTCGCCGTGGCGACGCCGATTTGTCCTGCTTCCCGATCGACCGCCATGACCGTGAACGTCGAAAACGCAGGCGCAGGCGATTCCGCCGCCAGGGCAGGGAAGGGGACGGCGACGATCGTCAGCAGAAGCATGAAAACAAGGTGTTTTGCAGTCATAGTGGTTCCAACGGGTGCGCGACGGGTGGCGGGGGCGCACCGCGAGAGCGGAAGCCCCCGGCGAGTAGAGGAAAGCGGAAAGCGTTGGGTGGCGGGGGCGCACCGCGACAGCGGAAGCCCCCCGGCGA
This sequence comes from uncultured Pirellulales bacterium, assembly GCA_964481585.1. Classification (GTDB taxonomy): domain Bacteria; phylum Planctomycetota; class Planctomycetia; order Pirellulales; family CAYZVT01; genus CAYZVT01. Next base: position 9,977 of record CAYZVT010000008.1, on the reverse strand, counting down.
GCCGCCGTGCTACGGGGTTAAACGAATACTGCGCCTGCACCGTAGCTCTCCTCACCGCAGGGGGCAAACTTTTTCTGAAAATCGGCGGATTTTCCTCAACCTGCCATTCCCTCGTTCCGACCTGCTACCTACACTTAGGCACTCGGCACTTCCGCGTGGCGCGGCTCCCTTGCGGAAGCGGCCGAGTTCCCACCTGGATAGGGCCGCAAGGCCGAACACGACTGCTCCGGCATCGACAGGCCACGCAGAGGCGCAGCGCTTGTCGAACCACACCTGCCGGGCGGCTCCCCCCTGTTTTTGGTTCTCTACGGTTTTCGTTTCCTGCGAGGGTACACGGCGATGAACGTCTATCGTTTGGTTTGGGAAGACGCGGAGAAAAACCGCGACGTCGAAATTCACGTCAACTACCTCCTTACCGACGGCGCGGTGCAGATCGATAAGCTGACCCCGACCAAGGTGACGCTCTACGACGAAAATAGGTCGGTCGTGAAGGTCCTGCCCGTCACGCGCCCGACCGGCCAGCGGGTCCTTGCCCAGGCATTTGAAAACCGCCCGGCAAGCGGCGAGCGGCTGGAAGACCAGATCCGCGAGCAACATTTGGCTGTTTAAGGCGCCTTTCCTGTTGCTGTCCCCAACAATAGCCGGAAGGCAACGCCTTCCGGTTCGCGCGTCCGGTCCGCGCCGTGCGGAACCGGCGAGCGTTGCTCGCCGGCTATTGGCCGCGAGGAGCGGACGAACCGCGCTAGCGCCGTGCGGCGCGCAGCTGGTCGATCATCTCGCGCGTGGCGGCTTCCACGGCCGACTGCCACTGGCGCGCGCCGAAGCGCTCGCGATACGGTTCACGGGCATGCGCGAAGAGAATGCCGCGCGAGTTGTTGATGATCGCCCCCAGTCCTTGCCCGTCGAGCGCCCGGACCACATCGCCGGCGGTTCCCCCTTGCGCGCCATAGCCGGGCACGAGCAGCCACGTGTGCGGCATCGCCTCGCGCAACTCGACGAGTTGTTCGGGATACGTCGCGCCGACGACCGCGCCGACCGCGCCATAGCCGCAGGCGCCGAGCGACGCGCTCGCCAGCTGCTCCACATGCGCGGCGACGTGCCGATAAAGAGGCTTTCCGCCGCAGTCGAGATCTTGAAACGTCGCGCCGCCGGGGTTCGACGTTTTCACCAACACAAAAATGCCCGCCTGCCGCTGCTCGGCGACCTCGACAAACGGCGTGAGGCTATCGTCACCAAGATAAGGGCTGACCGTCAGCGCATCAGCGCCCCAGGCACTCACCTCAGCGGACCCTAAAAAACCATCGGCATAGGCCGTGGCGGTCGAGCCGATGTCGTTGCGTTTGCCGTCGAGCACGACGAGCAGGCCCTGTGACCGCGCATGCGCGATCACATCGGCCAGCACCGCCATCCCCTCGGGGCCGAGCTGCTCAAAAAACGCCGCCTGCGGCTTGACGACCGGCACAAGTGGAGCGACGACATCAATCACGCCCCGGCAAAAGGCCCGATAGGCCGCCGCTTTTTCCGCCGGCGAACTCGCCGCCCCCTGCGGCAACAGCCCCTCGGGAAGCTGCTGCCAGCGCGGGTCCAGCCCCACCATGACCGGCGTCTCCTTCTCCCGCACCGCCCTCGCCAGCCGATCGGCAAACCTTTCCAAGCCGCTCCCCCTTCCGCATTGCCAGTCCACGCGATCCCTACCCCGACCGCCCCAGAATACCGCACGCGAGCCGGTTTGTCAGGCACCGATCAGGCGTTGAACAAACCCGCCCCGTCTGCAATACTTACAACAGACACGGCCGCCGCGAGCGGCCCGACGCCAACTATCTCGGGGTGTGGCGCAGCCTGGCTAGCGCGTTTGACTGGGGGTCAAAAGGTCGCAGGTTCAAATCCTGTCACCCCGACTTGATTGGACAAGAAGCCCTTCGGCGAGCACGTCGAAGGGCTTTCTTATTGTGGGGACAAGAGTTGCGTCAACGAGCCGGCAGTTCAAAAAGACGATTTCCATGATCCGGCGTTTCGTAGCGTAGTCGGCGGTAAGCCATTGCCGCCGAAGGGTTTGAGAAAGTTCAAAAACTTTCACCGCCAGTTCACTCATTTCATCGTGCGAGCGGTCCACCACGTCCAATTGCAGCTTCAGGCTGCTGATCCGGTCGCGGAGTTCCGTCTGCTTGTTGGCGAACACGTCAGCGTCGATCTCGTCACCGATCCGCAGGTCCACGAGACGGTTCTGCTGGTTGACGGCAAGGGTGATCTGCCGCTGAAGCTCCGCCCGCTGGGCGAGGGAGTCCGCCTGAGCGTCTTTCGTCTGTGAGCGGAGGACGGCTCGCAGCCACTCGCGGACTCCTTCGTCTTCGATCCGCATGGCATCGAACACGGCGAGCACCTGCCGATCGAGTTCGGCTTCGGTGACGCGGGTTCGCGGATGGCCTGGAATGTTGTAGTAGGTGCAGCGGTAGTAAACGTAATGCCGCTCGCCTGCCTTCGTCCGCTTGGTCTTCTTCTCTCCGGTGATTGGATGCCCGCAGTGGCCGCAGACGATCCGCTCGCCGGCGTAGGTCAGTTCATGCGACTGGTAGACGTGGCCGCCAAGGAGCGCCTGGACGCGATCCCACGTCGCCCGGTCGGTCAGTGGCTCATGCTTGCCGGGATACCATTGACCCCGGAACTCGATCTCGCCGATGTAGGCCCGGTCGCGGAGAATCGCATGGAGGGAGCTTCGCGGGAACTTTGGGGAGTTCCGGCGGAAGATGCACTTGTCTTCCGCAAGCTTCGCCGCCAGACTGTCAAGCGTCAGGTTGTGGTAGGCGAACAGCTCGAAGATGCGGCGGACGTTCGGCCCGGCATCGGGATCGATCTCCACGACGCCGCGGCCATTCCTGCGGACATTGCGGTAGCCGTACGGCGCCTTGCCGACGAACCAGCCTTCGCGGATGCGGCGCTCCAGCCCCTCGCGAACGTCCAGCGACTGCTGCTCGGTATAGAAGCTCGCCATGTTGGCCAGCGTGCGGCGCATCATCCGGCCGGCCGGGTTGTTGTCGGTCTGCTGCGACACCGAAATGAACGGCACGCCGTATTCGGATTCGAGCCGTTCCAGCTCCACGTAGTCGAACAGGTTTCGAGCCGCTCGATCGACCTTGTAGAAGAGCAGGCCGTCGAGCCCGGGAGCGTTCTTCTTGGCGAAGCGGATCAGCTCGCGGAAGGCTCGGCGCTCTTCGGCCTTGCTGGCCGTCTCCGCGATCTTGAACAGCCGAACAATCTCCCCACCGTGCTGCTCGGCATACCGCTTGAGGGCTTCTTCCTGCACCTCCAGCGAGAACCCTTCGCGTTCCTGTTCACGGCTGCTTACGCGAGCGAGAGCGACGAACTGCTTCATGATCGTCTCCGCAGGAGAGAACTTCGACTAACCGCCCGACATTCATGATGATCTCCAGGGCATCTTCCGGGATCAAGGGGTCGGCGTAGTACGGCTGCCAGACGCGGAGGGTGTGCTCGATGAGTTCGGGCGTGATCCAAGCAGGCGCACCGGCCGGCACGCGAACCGCTTTGGGCTCGCTGCGCTTCGGCTTAGCGTTTCGGTGCTGCTTGGCCATCGGTTTCGGTTCTCGGCTAAAACAGCCTTCGTTCGACTTGGTTGCCGTAGACGGTCCACTCGCTGCGTGGCTGTTCTTCGCGGCCGTAGAGTTCGAGGTAGGGACCGGGGCTGACGCGCTCGATTAGTTCGCGGAAGGCGAACGGCTTTCGGCTGTGGACCGTGCGGCGGGTCATCAGCCAACTGCGGCAGGTGCGGTCGCGAAACGGCAGGCTGCCTCTGACGCCGAGCAGCAGGTATTCATGGGAGACGCGCCAGTAGTTCCCCATGCCGAGCTGCGGCTTGATCCAGACGAGGCAGGACTTGTAGCGAAATCCCCAGGCGCGGATTACGTCGAAGGCCTCGCACAGGAAGGCGTTGGTCGTCCATAAGTGCAGGTGGGCATCCGCGGTGACCAGCTCTTTCACCGGTTCGCTGCGGATCGCTTCGAGCGTCATCGTGCGATAGTGGTTCTCGGCCGCGCCGCGTGCGGCGGTGTTTGAGTACGGCCACGGAGGATCGGCGTATACTGTCGAGAACTTCGCTTCCTTCTCCACCAGTTCACCGAGCTCTCGAACAATCGACGGCAGCGACGGATAGCCGACAGGAGTGCCGGTCGGGTCGCTCGCGACGTGCTTCGGCTCGGGCTGGCGGGATTCTCTGCTCACAAGTCCGTCCGTTATGAATGCTGCAAGATCCAGGTGTGGGCCAGGTCAAGGACGTGCCGCACAAGCGGAAGGTCGTCGCGGCCGAAGCGCGTGGATTGCTTCCAGTGATCGCCGTTGCGGAACAGACGTGCGACAGAGATCGAATGCCGCACGCCTTGACGGGTCTTCCTTCGCCAGATGCGGGCAGTGATCATGCCCCGGCGGATTTCGTGAATGGGTTTGGCCATCGCAGATGTTTCCGTTCTTGTTCTTGGTCATGGAGAAAAGCGTCCTGCGGCGGACCATCCGTGGCCCGGCCGCAGGACAAGGGGCTTCACCGGCTCCCTTCGGTGCATCCATCGCTGCGGCGGAGCGGCTCCACGATCAGGTAATCGCGGATGCGCTGCCGCGGCTCGGAATCAACAACGGCGCCGTTGATCGGGCCGCGGTCGCCAATGCACCAGCGCACTTGGTGATCGTGGCAGACGGCCCAGCGGACGCAGGCATCGGCGACAATCTCGTCGACGCGTGCGCAAAGCGGGCAGCCGCCGTGGGTGCTGAGGACTGCTTGAGCGTCCACGCGGTCCAGCCGAAGCGATTCGGCGCCGTCCACGCCGGCGCACCAGCGGTCAAGCAGCACGAGCTGCCGGTAAATGTGGTCCGGCGTAGGAGAGACTGCAAAATGCGCTTTCTCCTCATCGAGGAGATAGTCGAGCACTTCGCGAAGTGCGCGGCCCACGGCGCCCCAGGGCCGTGGCCGCGGCCGGCCGCTGCCGGCGGTGCTGGGGAGCACCTGGTCGAGGCAGGCGGCCAGACAGGACAAGTCGTCCCGCAGCTCCCGGTCGAGACATCCATCGTCCGAGAGCGTAAAGGCCAGCAACTGGGCGAGGCGCGCCAGATCCGGCGCGTCTTGCGGCAGGAACCGCTGCCCCACGCGGCCGGTTACGCGGCTCATGCGGAAGAGGTTGAAGCGATAGCGCCATCCGGCGTGCTCGTCACCTTCCTTCCAAAGCGAGGCGGTCAACCGCCCGGCGCCGAGCATGGCGTAGGGCTTTCGGTCAGCCGCCTTCGGGCTCCCGTTTGCGTCGTTTTCCAATCTCATGGCATGCTCCTCATGGTTGTTGTTCTGCGGCGGCGGTTCATTCGAGGGGCCGCTTGCCGCTCATCGATCCCCTCGCTCACGGCAGGCAAGCCGTCAGCGAGAGGCCAACGTTGAGGCGCAGGGATCGATGCAATTGAAGCGAAAAAACCTTGTGGGGAACGGGGTGGCAGCCCGTCCCCACAAGAACCTTCAACAACAAACCGGCCTGATGGCTTAGTACTCTTCGGGCAGCAGGATGGTCGTGACCATAAGGTCGTCTTCCGTGTGGATTTCGGTCACGATCCAGAACGGCGTCCCGTCCTCGGAGAGGTACCGGGAGAGAATACGCCCGCCGGAGTCAGCGGCGGCGTCGTTCTCTTTCCAGTCGAACTCATCGAGGTCGCCCCAATCGCCGGCTAAGTGGCGTTCGAGGGCATTGCCGACGTCATTCGCGGTCAGCCTGCAGATGACTCCCGGTGTGAACATGACCTCGCAGTCTTTGCACCGGGGTATGCGTGGGATGTTGTCCGTCTTCATGGCTTCATCTCCCTGAAGTGCCGGCCGGGCTGCACCCGGCCGGCCGGTTTCTCATCCGCTACGCATCACCTTCATCGGAGCTCGGCGCGCTTTGGCGCTCCCAGATCCAGGTGTAGGCCATGTCGAGCACCTTCGCCGCGATCGGCAGGTCATCCCGGCGCAGCGAGCTGCTGTCCTTCCACTCGCTGCCGTCGTTGTAGCGCCGCACAAGCGTGACGTTGAACCAGACCTGGTCTGATCCGTTGTCATTCGCCCATATTGCGGCCTGGATGTTGCCGAGTCGGATTTTGTGGGCCGGCTTCTTCTGTGCCATAACCCCTCCAGTCGATGTGAGTCCGGCAGCGTTCCTCCCTGCGTGCTCGGACTCAGTGTTTGGTGAGTGCGGGTTCATCCTCGAACTCCGCATTGCTGGCGGCTGACAGCCCGGCCAATGCGCAGGGGAATGTCAGCCAGTGACGTCTCGGCAAACCTCGCGGCTTGCCGTGCCCGCCGGTTGTGTGTCACGTCCGGGCGGACGAAGGACGGAAAGGGAATCGCCGGGGCCGGGTGAGCGAGCCCCGTCGGCGATTCCGGGCGGGTTACGGGGCGAAGGTGAGTGATGCGACGAATCGCAGCACCACCGTGCCCAGAAACCCCAAGGCGAAGTTCAACGCGTCGCGTCCGTTCGGCCAGGGGCCGCTCGAACCCAACTCGTAGGAACGCGCGGAGATCGCACCCGGTTTGAGCAGGATCTGGGCGAGGTGATCCCCCTTGTAGGCGGTCCCGCAGTTGGTCTGAATGGCGTCGGGGAGGCTGTCGCCTCGGACGACGTACAACCGACCATCGCTGGCCTGCACCTCGATGCGGTGCAGCCGCCGGGTTAGCACCTTGCCGTTTTCCACGTGCGTCCATTTGGTGAACCTTTCACTTCCTTGCTTTAGCGCCATGGCGTCTGTCTCCCGGTGCAGCTCCGCAGCCCCGGCCGGTTGCCGGTGCGCCAGCGAAGCTGGTTGACAAAGCAGTCGCGTCCCCACGGGAACGCCAGTGCTGTGCGGGATTCAGACCTCACCCGAAAAAACAGGAGCCTCAAAGGCGAGGCTCCTGCTCCACTGGCCGACGCCGACGTTCAGGCAAAGCCAAAGTCTCGGCGTGGGCGAAGGCATGCCCCAAGCAGCCAGTGAACTGCGATCGAGAACACGTCCCGATCTGACCGTCGCTCCAGCGACGTCCCACCGTTTGTTTGTCACTCCTGGGTGGGGAAGAGGAGGAACTCAAGAAATCGCGTTAGGAAATTGCCAGGGTCAGGATCAGCCAGATGAGTCCGACGCAGCCGAGCCAGCGAAGCACGGCGTGCCGGATCACCACATTTGTCTTCTGCGGCTGCCAGTAGGCGAGGTTTCGAGACCTCCGCAGCAGCATGGCGAGCAGCACAAACCAGAAAACCCAGTCGTTCATCAGCCAGCCTCCTTTTCGTCTTCTTTGAGCTTGTCCCGGATGCTGCGGAGCCGCTTTTGCACCTCCGGTCCCGGATCGGGAAGGCCGGGGCCGGGGTGCGTGGTCGGCGTGATCGTCTCGCCGTTCTCGTCGGGCCAATAGCCGGCAAGCTCCACCGTCGCCTCACTGCTCTCCGGCCACGGGAGCTCCTCGCGGCGGTGGTCATGTACGCGCTTCTCGACGGGGAAGTCGCTGTGCATCGGAAAGGCGCCGTGGAACTGGCTGTACCCGCTGGAGCGGCCGACTGCGAATACGCTTTGGTTCAGGTTGCGGCTGATGTCCTGCAGGTCCTCGCTTTCCAGGCGAGAGCCAAGCCGCTCGCGGATTCTGACTCTGATGTCGCCGACTGGTCCTGCGGCGTAGCGCCGGCTCACCTCGCCGCGAATGACGCGGTGTTTGAACTGGTCCCACGAGGCATCCCAGTAGCGGACGGTGCCCGCGATCTCCGAGATGTATTTCTGCAGAACGGGATCTCGGGCGGAGAAGTACTGTTTGACCGCCGTGCAGTTCATCACCAGCTCCCGCAGGTCGACGCCGCCGGGCGGGTTGAGCTGGCTGAGCGTCTGGTGGGCCAGGATGCAGGCCAAGCCGTGCTCGCGGGCCTGCGCCAGCACCATTTCGAGGTTCTTGGCAGCCAGCGCCTGCGCCTCATCGGCGATGAAATAGACGCGCGGCCGCTTCCCTGTACGGTCCCGGTGGGCGATGGCGGCTGCGAGCGTCGAGTACATCACCATGCGGGCCAGTTCGCCGACCGAGGCGATGTCGATCGCTCCAACCAAGTAGAAGTAGACGACCTGCCGCTTCTCGATCACCTCCGGCATACGGATCGCGTGCCGCAAAGCAGGGTGGTCGGCAGCGCGGTTGGGCGCGAGATTCAATTGGTCGAAGTCCGCCAGCGACTCCACGAGAAACAGCAGGTGCCGGCCGGCCTTGTATTCGTCGTCATCATGCGCGACCGAGGACAGCGCGTCCTCCAGGTCGCGGAACGAGTGGACCGGCGGCCGCTGTCCCACCGGATACCGCGTTGTCCGCCGCGTCCACGGCGAACCTTGCGGGGCACTCGCCAGCAGCGCGGCCTTGAGCAGCACGCGCGAACCGATGCTGAACCAGGCCCGGCCGTAGTCGTCGCCGTGGTGCAGGTTGAGCGACTGGGTCACCAGGCCGATGGTGTCGGGGAGCGTCAACTGCTTCAGATGGGCTTGGTCGAGCGGATTGAAGATGTAGGTGCTGCGGTAGGGCTTGTTCGTGAACCACTTGAACTCGCGCCCCGCCCGCTGCGCCTCCAGCCGCACGGTGTGGAAGAAGGCCGGATCGCCTTTGCAGTCAACCACAATGACCGGACCGTCGTTTCGACGGATGAGTTGAATGGTGTGTGTTGCCAGGCCAAGAGCGGTCTTACCGATGCCTGTCGCTCCCAGCATGTGGAAATGCTCAAACAGCAGGTCCGAATCGAGCAGGAAGGGGTACTCGTGGGTGGGGTTGTAGCCGGCGAGCAGATGGCGGCTCTCCTCGGGGTTTGTACTTTCACGCAGCCGCTGGAAGTAGCCGTCGAGCTCGCTCCAGTCGCGATGCTGCTCAAAGGCGCCGTCGTCCTCACAGGCCAAATGATGGGCGGCCAGAGCCGGAGCACTGGCGATGTAGCACGAGAGAAGGAACCAGAGCGGCGGAAGGAGCGCGGCCGCCGCCAATGACAGAAGAATGATGAGGACGGCAGCCGCATCGAGCCGCTGCAGCTCGATCAGCCGGCTGACTGCGAAACTGATGTCGCCAGCCAGCAAGGTAAACACTGAAATTGCGAGCAAAACGACGGCCAGAGACGAAATGGTTGCTCGATGAAACTGGAGCCCGCAGGGACTTTGAAACACCCACGGAGGGTCCAGCACATCACGCCCGTAGTTCGCCCAACTCGCCAGCGCCCGGCGGAAGCTGCGCATGGAGGATGGCAACTGAATCCAGCGCACAACCGCCAGCCAGAGCAAGAAGAGTGTGACTTCTACGACCGTCCAAAACTCGATTCGTTCCACGATGCCCAGGAGGGTCAGCGACACGACGATGGCCGGAGCGCCGAAATAGGCCAAAGCCAGCCAAAGAAAGCCGAGCGGGTACGAGCGCCGAAGCCGCATCGCCTCGCGGTGTGCCTGGCGGGACTGCGGCGTGGTCACGTCTAGCCGCAGCGGCCGGTCGCCGATGCCGGCAAAGCGTCTTGACCAGTCTTCACGCCAGCCCGTCATCGTCTGGCGGTCCACCCGGGGGTTTGCTGTGCACCAGTAAACCCAGTGGGTCGTCAGCGAATCGGTTGCATAGGCGGCGAGGGGCAGCGCGGTCAGAAGCAGCAGCATCAGTCCGCCTGTGGGCGTGGAGCAGAGAATACCGGCCAGCAGCCAGAGCACCAGCACCGCTACGAACGACAACACCGCGGTCAGCAACGCATCGGGATTTGCCAGGTTGAGCGGGAGGAGCCGGTAGATCCCCAGCGCGGTGACGAAGAGCAGCACGAGGCCAATGATGATCGCTTTCTGCGCCGCCTGCGCCGTCAACAGTCCTTCCACAGCCCGGGTCCGCAGGAACAGGCCAACGCCGACAGTCAACAGCGCCATCACCAACAGCGAGGCGAGCGTCCGCCGCAGGTCGTTCGGCCGATGGCTGCTCGGCTTGCGGAAGTTCAGGTCGCACC
>CAYZVT010000007.1:11694-32620 GCA_964481585.1 uncultured Pirellulales bacterium | reverse complement strand
CCCAATCCCCAATCCCCGATCCCCTGTCCCCGATCCCCGATCCCCAATCCCCGATCCCCAATCCCCAATCCCCTGTCCCCTGTCCCCGATCCCCTCTCAAACGGCCTCTGGGGTCCCGCCTGCGGGAGAAGGACGCTTCCCCCTCGCCTCTGGCGGGGCGGCATAGCCTTTGCACTCTTGGAAAAGCACTCGACCTCGCATCACGGGGCGTTGCACCATCCCACTAGCGGCGCATGCAGAACCTTTGCTCCCGTTGTGGTGTCCTACAGGTGTTGGCGACGGGGGTGCCGTCTCACGCTTCAACAGGTTTAGGAATGGCTTACTCGTCGCGACAACTGCTCGACTTGCTGCTCGCTGGCCGGCCGCCGGAACAAGAGGCGCAGCTTCCCTGGCAGCCGGCCGCCGACACGTTTCGCTGTCCCGACGGCTGGCTCGTGAAGTTCGACTTGGCCGGCGTGCGGCCCGAGGATTTTGAAGTCCGGCTGGTCGGGCGTCGCCTGACGGTCGAGGGCATCCGCCGCGACTGGCAGATCGAGACCGGCTACCACTACTATTCGATGGAAATTTCGTACAACCGCTTCCAACGCACGATCGAACTGCCCAGGGCGCTCGACCAGGCGCAGGTCACGACCGAATATCGTGACGGAATGCTTTTCGTCCGCTTGCAAACCGAGTCGGAACACCACGATGAATGAACAAGCCCAGGCGGCCTATCCGGTGCTGCCGCTCAAGAACAATCTGCTCTTTCCGCGATTGCTGATGCCGCTGGTGGTCGGACGCACGCGCAGCGTGGCGGCGGTGGAGGCGGCGTTGGTGAGCGAGGACAAGTCGATTGTCGTCGTGCCCCAGCGCGACCCGACCGTGGAAGATCCCGACCGTACCGAGCTCATGGAGTACGGGACGCTGGCCGTCATTAAGCGGATGGACCGCAGTGAAGGGACGGTGCAGGTGATCGTGCAAGGCATCGAGCGGGTGAGGCTCGGCAGCACGGCGCCGGAGTCGCGGTTTCTGAAAATCGAGGCTGTGCCGCAACCCCCGCTGCGCGAAGAAGGGACGGAGGTCGAGGCGCTGCACCGCGAAGTGCTCGAGATTGCCGGCCGCATCGCCGAGCTTGCCGAGCCGCAAGCGCAGATGGCGCTGGCGCAGGTGATCCAGCAAGTCACCGATCCGCTCCATCAGGTGTACCTGCTGGCGACGATGATTAGCCTCGATCTGGAAAAGGAAAAAGAACTGCTGCGGTCAAGCTCGCTACTCGACACCTTGCGGTTGATGCACGACTATCTGACGCATGAACTGCAAGTCAGCGAGCTACGGCAGAAGATCGCCAGCCAAACGCAGAGCGAAATGACCCGGCAGCAGCGGGAGTACATCCTGCGGCAACAGTTGCAAGCGATTCAGCAAGAACTCGGCGAACGCAGCCCCGAAGAATCGGAAGCCGCCGAGCTGCGCACCCGGCTCGAACAGGCTGATCTGCCGGAGAAGGTGCGCGAGGAGGCCGAGCGCGAGCTGGGCCGGCTGAGCCGCATGTCGGCCAATGCACCCGATTATCAGGTGACGCGCACGTATCTGGAAGTCGTGCTCGAACTCCCCTGGCGGAAATCGACCGAAGACGTGCTCGATCTAAAGCGCGCGCGGCAAGTGCTCGACGAAGACCACTACGATCTGAGCGACGTGAAGGACCGCATTGTCGAGCATCTGGCGGTGATGAAGCTCAACCCGCAGGCCAAAGCGCCGATCCTCTGCCTCGTCGGGCCTCCCGGCGTCGGTAAGACTTCACTGGGGCAGTCGATCGCGCGCACCCTGGGGCGGGAGTTCGAGCGTCTCAGCCTCGGCGGCTTGCATGACGAAGCCGAGCTGCGCGGGCACCGCCGCACCTACATCGGGGCCATGCCAGGCCGGATCGTGCAGGCGATCCGCCGCGCGGGCGTGAACAATCCGCTGTTGATGCTCGACGAAATCGACAAACTCGGCCGCGACTTCCGGGGAGATCCGGCCGCCGCGCTGATGGAGATTCTCGACCCGGCGCAGAACAACGCCTTCCGCGATAACTTCCTCGATCTGCCGTTCGATCTGTCGAAGGTGTTTTTCATCTGCACGGCCAATACGCTCGACACGATTCCCCGGCCGCTGCTCGACCGGATGGAAGTGCTCCGGCTCTCGGGCTACAGCGACGAGGAAAAAAGCCAGATCGCCCAGCGCTACTTGGTCGATCGGCAACTGCGCGAAACGGGGCTGACGCCCGAGCAGATCGAGATTCCGCCGGAGACGATCTTGCAGCTGATCCACCGCTACACGCGCGAAGCGGGCGTCCGCGAACTGGAGCGGATGCTCGGCCGGCTCTGCCGCCGCGCGGCAACGCGGCTCATCGAGGGCGAGACAGAAAAGATCGTCGTGCGGCCGGAAGACCTGAGCGAAGTGCTCGGCCCCGAGCGATTCTTTCAGGAACGGGCACGCCAGCAGCTTGCCTCCGGCGTGGCGGTCGGCATGGCCTGGACCGACTCGGGCGGCGAAGTGCTTTACATCGAAGCCGTCCGGCTGCCGGAAAAGTCGTCGCTGACGCTCACCGGCCAGCTTGGAAACGTGATGCAGGAGTCGGCCAAGGCCGCGCAGAGCTTCCTCCGCGCTCACGCCCACGACTTCGGCCTCGACTTGGACACGCTGAACAATTCAGGCATCCACATTCATGTCCCCGCCGGGGCCGTGCCGAAAGATGGGCCTTCGGCGGGCGTGACGATGGCGACCGCGATGGCATCGCTCTTTTCCGGCCACCCGGCGCGGAGCGATACGGCGATGACCGGCGAAATTACGCTCAGCGGTTTGGTGCTGCCGATCGGCGGCGTAAAAGAAAAAGTGCTTGCCGCCCATCGGGCCGGCTTGCGCCGCATCGTGCTTCCAAAGGCGAATGAAAAAGATCTCCGCGATCTGCCCGATCATGTCCGCGCACAGATGGAATTCATCCTGGCCGAACGCTTGGAAGACGTGCTCTCGGCAGCCATTCCCGAGCTGGCCGAGAACCTCGCGCCTGCTAGCATCGCGTAGGCAACGGGTGGCTCAGCGGGTGGCGGGACGCATTGTGACGGCTGGCGGGGGCGCACCGCGAGGCGCGGAAGCCCCCGGCAGTGCGGTGGCCTTTGCGTCTTTCAAAATGTGCGCGAGTCCGCAGCGGCGTTCGCGCCACCAGTGGCTTGACAAGGGGGGACAGCGGATACAATAAGGGGCACTTGCCCGTTCGTGCGCGACGGGCGTTTATTGGCTAAGACAGCTCTTTGTGCATCGCCTGCACAGCCGCCTGAGAGACGCTGCTCTCGGCGCGTCGGCTTTGGTAGGGCCGGCGCTCTCTTCGATCCCTCGTGCCATGCACGCGCTAGTTTGGCAGGTGCGTACTGGCCAGGCTGCTTTAGGCACCTCTTTTTTTTCGGTTCCATTCTCGCAGTTGGCAATCAGACCGCTGCTCCCACTCGCAGACGGCGCGTGCCGGGTAAGCCACAGCCCGTGGCGCAACCGGTTGACCGTCGGTCCAGGGCGATGAATGAGACGGAGCTTGCACAGGAGAAACAGGACGTGATTCAACTCATACAGACGGAGCCTGCCTCGTTGCGGCGTTGCGGCGAGCAGACGCTCGCCTTTCCCTTTGATCTGTATCTCACCCCCATCTCGCGTGACCAGCAGGTGATCGTCGAGCAGACGATTCAAGTGCTCGGCAAGCAACTCTCGCCGCAAGGACTAGAGTTCGTCCACGGCGAACTGCTTCCATATCGCCACATCATTGCCTCGCTGCGCACCGCCGAGGGAGATTGGGTGGGGGTGCTGCTGGAACTGACCTGGTGCCGGTTCGTGCGCCGCGACACGTACGAGAACGGTGGTCGAATTTTGCGGGCGGTGGAATCTCCTTTGCAGCAGTCGGAGCAGGCCTGCCTCAACCGGCAGCTTTCTCATGCAGTTCCTGCTCTTTATTCTGCTTGGTAGCAATGCCTTTTTCAGCGCGCAAGGGAGACGACGATGGGACGCTTTAGAAGTAACACGACCCGCTGGAGTTGCCGACTTTTTGCCGTAACGGCCGTCACGGCGAGCCTCGCGCTGCCGGCGGTGGCCCAAGATAACCCAGACGCGGCGCCCCCTCGCGGCGAGCAGAAAGCGCAGCAGAGCGAGCAACAGTCCGACGCGCAAGCGGAGCACAGGGGCGAAAACGACCAATCGGCACCGCAGGCGAGCCTGGGTGTGATCGCCGCCCCCAGCCCTGGAAACGGCGTGCTCGTCGTCGGCGTCATGCCGGGCGGCCCGGCGGCGGAGGCGGGGCTGCGAATGGGCGATTTCATTCTCTCGGTTGAGGATCAAAAAGTCTCCCAGCCCGCAGAACTAATCGCAGCCCTTTCCCAGAAGCAGCCGAGCGATAAGGTCACGCTGGTCATCTGGCGCAATGGCGAAGAAACCGAGAAACAGGTTCAGCTCGCCGCGCGACGGCAAGGCCAGGCGGGCCAAGCCTGGCTCGGCATCGGCCTGCGGCCGACTGAGGACCAGCAAGGGGTCGAAGTCGCGCGGCTCTATCCGAACAGCCCTGCGGCGAAAGCCGATCTGCAAGAAGGCGACGTGCTGCTGGCGATCAACGGCGACAAAGTCGGTTCGGCCCAAGACGTGATTCGCCAGATCGGGCAAGCCTCGCCCGGCGACGAGGTCGAACTGCGTGTGCAGCGCGACGGGGAGGAGCGAACCGTCACCGTCACGCTCGCTAGCGCCGCCGAGCGGCGCGGCGGGGCGATCCGAGGGTTCGGCCGCAACTTCGAACGCGGCCTCCCCGGAGGCTTCGGGCCGAACCTGCCCGGCATGCGCCCCCTGCCCGGCCAAGGGCCAGCCTTCGAGCGACTGGAACAAGCCCTTCAACAGTTGCAACGCGACATGCGGCAACTGCAACAGCAAGTCGAAACGCTGCAAAACCAAGCCGCCGGCACCGCCGTGCAGTAGGGCTGCTGAGCAAATAGCCGATCGATTTCACGCGCGCACGGACGGCCCACGCCGCCGTGCGTTTTTTCTGCGCGTTTAAGAATCTTTCCGCGAGCTGAGCCTTCTGGTTCAAGTCGCTGGGGCGACGTGGACGCATGAAAAAACGCCCGCTCCAGCACAGGCCGGAACGGGCGCTGCAACAAGCGTTGCGGGAGCAAATCTTCGCGAGCAGACGAGACGCCGCGAAAATTCGCGCGTTGGGTCGTATTAAGTCGAGGGGCCGCCTTGCGGAGCCGGAGGCGGGCTGGCCTGCGGTCCCTGGGACTGACCACCACCGGGAGGCGCCGGCGGCTGATCGCCTTGCGGAGCCGGAGGCGCGCCTTGGTCGAAGGTCTGGCCCTGGCCGTAGCCTTGCTGGTAGCCCTGGCCGCCGTAAGGTTGCGGCTGGCCATAAGGCGCAGCTGCCGGCGCGCAGTTGTTGCAGACCGGAGCGCAGGTCTGACACTGCACGGCGACTCGGCCATGGCAGCCGTAACCGCCGCCGTAGCCGTCGCAGCGACGGTGGTGGCGACGGCCGTGGCAGCCGCCAAACAGGCCACCGCCGCCGTGACAGCCGTGGCAGCCGTGGCCGGCTTGGGCCTGATGGCTTTCGCCGGTCAGGGCGAGGCCGCCCAGCGCCAGCACCAGCGCGACTCCAAACGCAAGAACCTTGTTCATCTTCCTTCTCCTCCCAATCGAGCTAGTGAAATAACGAACGACGGATGGCAGGAGCCACCGCTCCAGAAAGAGCCGCGGATAGCCGTCTGCTCTCGCGCCGCAGTCCTGCCGGGGCAGTTCCGGCTCTCCGCCATGGCTGGCAAATCCTGCGCCACCTGCGCAGTTTGGCAAAAAGAGGCGCAAAAGTGCCAGCTTTGATGGCTCTTGGGTGACAGGCTTCCCGCAGGTGCGTCAGACTGTCCCGCCGCTGCCGTCTCAATTCGTCGCAGCATGAGAGGCCCCAACTGATATTTCGCCCGCGCTTCGGCTCCTATTGCGAAAGCGGAGCGGAGGCTCAGTTCGCTCGGTTTTCGATCCGCCGAGCAAGCTGCTGAAGATAGTGGTCGCGAAAAGCGCGGTGGACCTGTTTGACGACTTCTTCCGGTCCAGCAACTTCCTCAACCACGGCAAATGCCCCGCTGTCGAGCGCCGCCTCGATTTCGGCGGGCGTGGCGCGGGGGGGACAGACAATCACATGCACCTGCGGGTTGGCCCGACGGATCTGCTGAAGCAGCCGCACGTGGTCCGGCTGCGCCGTCCGCAAGTCAATCAGCAGCACGCCAAAGTCAAGCCGCCGGACCTGGGCCAAAGCCGCTGAGGTGGTGGAGCAGATGGCGACGCAATAGTTCTCCTGGCGGAGTGCGTCGATCAGCGGGTGCAACTGCTCGAAGTTCGGCTGAACCAGTAACAGGCGTGCCAGTGGCTGCGCGGGAGTGGGATTGATGGTCATCGTCCTGCCTGGGAAACAACTCGGCGAGGCATCGCTCGCATCTTTCGCAAAAGAAACAAGCCAGGCGTGCCGTACAAGGTCGTTGGCTCCACCGCGTTGCCGCTCGCTGGCTGAAGTCGCACTGCTTGGGAGCAAGCGGGGCAAGATTACCGGAGCCGGAGTATAAATTGCGGCTGGGGTTCGGCGCACGGCGCACCGTAAGTGGGGCGGGTAATCACGACGCGCGTCGCTTTCCCCCAGCCGCAGTTGTTTTGGAGTCGGTCTGGAAGCTCCCAGAACCGCGTGTCCTGAGAGGTCGAGCAGATCCAAGATGAGGCGGCCATCCGTTACCGCGGCAAGGAACCGCAGCGCGCTATCCGGTCGCTCTCGCGTCTGCCCCCTCATGAGGCGCTGCCCTCGCAAGCGGCAGGGCCGCCCTCGGCAGAAACTTGTCCGTCACGAACAAGTGCATAGCGGAGTAATATATCCCCCGTCTGGTTCGTGTCAACACATCGCGGCGGTGATTTGCACTGCGGCTTCCCGCCATCTGAGGCGCTACTGTTTTTGCGGCTGGTACGCCTCTTCGGCCAACAGAATCGTGCGCGCGACTTCGACTAGTTTCAAGTTGCGATCGGCCGCCATTTTTTGAAGCCGGCGAAACGCGGTCGGCTCGTCGAGGCCGCTGCGCGTCATGATGCTTCCCTTGGCGCGCTCGACCAGTTTGCGATCTTCGAGTGCTTGCCGCAGATCGTCCGACTGTTTGTGCAGCGCTTGAAACTCTTGAAAGCGCCGCATCGCCAGCGCGATCGCCGTTACCAGATCGGCCTGCTTGATCGGCTTGATCAAGTACGCCAACACATGGTCCTGGCAAGCGCGGTCGATCAACTCCTGATCGTGGTAAGCCGAAACGAGCACGACTGGCGTAGGCTTATCGCGGCTAATCTCGATCGCCGCTTCCAAACCGTCTTTGTCCGGCATCTTGATGTCGGTGATAACCAAATCGGGATGGACCGCTTTGCATTGCTCGACAAGCGTGCCGCCGGTCGGAGCCTTGGCAACCACCTCGTGGCCCAGCGAGCTGAGCATCTGCTGGTAATAATCGAGCATTTCCGGTTCATCGTCGGCCACACCAATCCGCAAGGACTGATTCATGGTCTTCTCCTGGGCAAGTGAATTACGAACTCGGCCCCCTCCTGCGCATCGGCCCCGATCGCGATGTGACCGCCGTGGGCTTCGACGAGACGGCGGGCGATGGCCATTCCCAAACCCGTCCCGTGGGTCTTGGTGGTGAAGAACACGTCGAAGACTTTTTGCCTCGTCTCGTTCGAGAAACCGGGGCCGTTATCGCGTAGCGTCACTCGCAGTGCCTCTTGCCCATCCCACTGCGCCAACTCCAAGCATACGTCGATTCGCACCGAGTCGCTGCATGCGGCGAGCGCATTTTCCAAAATATTGCGAAAGACCTGCCGCATGGCAAAGCGGTCGACTTCGCAACTGGTCGCATCGGTCTTCACATGCAAGTGGAGTTCCGCTTGCCGCCCTTCGCGCAGCGTCGCCAATTGCTCCCACGTTTCTTGGACCACGGCCGGCAGAGGTTCCTCGCGCGGGTGAATGCGAATCGGCGTCGCGTATTCGCGGACATCTTCGTAAAGTTGATGCAAATCGTCCTGCGCTTTCTGAGCGCGGCGAATAAATTCAAGCGCCTCGGGCCGGTCCTCCACGGCCAGGGCCAACATTTCTAGATTCGCCTGGCTGCGCTGCAGCGCGTTGCGGCTTTCGTGCGCCAAGGCGGTCATCGCTTCGCCAATCGCGGCCAATCGTTCGGCTTGCAGCGCGCGCCGCTGGGCCTCGTACAGTTCCGTCACGTCATGCCCGAGCGACAAGACGCCGGTGATTTCGCCTGTCGGGCTGCGCAGCACTTTGTCCCACCACGAAATCTCGCGCTGTATGCCCGAACTGGTCCGAAGCGGCGTGACGCGGCCGCGGCTGGGCTGATCGGCGAACGCTTGGCGAAAAGCTTCTTCCGCCTGGGCCAGCGCGTCGGGACCAAACAGCAATTGAAGCCGGTCCGGCTCTTCGACCTCTGCCAAAGAGTAGCCGGTCAAATCCTCCAGATAGCGGTTCCAGCGGACGACGCCTCCCTGCGAATCGCGCAGCAAGACGATCGCCTGGGCGACTTCGAGAACCGCATCAGTAAAATCGTTCCGCTGCTGAGAACCGAATAGCTTATCGGTTCGTGCGGCGACGAGGATCTGCGGTACGGTGCCGGCAAGTTCCCGAAAGCGGCGTTCGCTGTCGACCAACTGCGCCTCGGCCTTGCGCTGCGGGGTGACGTCGGCCACGATCACCAAAAAACCATCGGTGGCGCCGTCTTCGGTGTGGTTCGGCAGGTATGTTACCCGAACCGTGCGTGGCGGTTGTCGTGGCCGCTTGACATCCATCTGGTAGCACGTCGGCTGCCCGGAAAGCACCAGGCGAATTTGATCGGCCGCGGCGTCGTAATTCCCGGGCCCGACCAACTCGCGGACGTGCATGCCCACGATCTGCTCCACCGGAAGGCCGTGAAAATCGCTGTAGCCCCGATTCACATAGCGATAGCGCTCGTCGGCGCCGACATGGGCGATCAGAATCGGCAGGTTGTCGGCAATGAAGCGGATCTGCCGCTCGCGCTGGCGCAGCACCTTCTGACTTGCCCTGCGCTCGGCCAGCTTGCGTTGCAGGCGTTCGTTGGCCGCTTCTAGTTCCGCGAGCTGCGCGGCGAGTTGTTGCCGCGACTGTGCCTGCTGGCAGGCGCTGCGAATGGCGCGGTCGAGCGAGTCGGGCGTCATCTTCTCCCTGTTCACCACGTTGTCCGCGCCTTGCCGGAGAAGGTCGACGACCAGATGTTCTTTCGATGCACCGCTCATGGCAACAATCCCTCCTTGGCAAGCGGAACGCAACTGCTGTAGTAGATCGGTTGATTGCGATGCGCTCATATCCAGCAGCACGCAGTCGGCCTCCGCCACGCCGATTGCCGCTGCCGCCTCGAACAGGGGCACGTAGCGCAACTGAATCTCCGCATCCTTTCGAGCGGCGAGCGTCTGCGCGATCTGCTGATAGTCGTCCCGCGCGGCGGCAAGCACGACAAGCTTTAAGCAGCGGTCACGGCAGGCTTGGATCGTCACGTCTCGCCCCGCCCAAAGGAGGCTGCGATCCTCAGCATCCTCACCTCCCACGCAATTCCGCAGCCCGGCTGCGACGGATGGTTGCCGTGGTAGCTCGCGCGTGGGGAGGCGAATTCGGACCGGCTGAGAACGGCTAGCAAAGGTCCTATTTTCCGATTCCTGCCCGGCATCTTCTCGGCCTGCATTTGCCGAGCGGCGGAGCGCCAGAAAGCGAAGCCACCAAAAAAAGCCCACCATCGCCAAGCTCCCGCGCTGGAGGGCGGGGCCTGCCGAAGGAGGGCTTTCATAGCTCCGAATTCTGGCGACCCAACACGAGCCGCGCAGCCTTGCCTGCCGATTCTAGCGTGCGCGTTGCCGTAATAAAAGAGACTCTGGATCGGTTCTGCCGGCAAAGACGCAAAACTCGCTCGCTGCGGCCAGCGGTCAGCCGTCAGCAAAACCCGCCCTTCCCGCGCGCGGGAATTGGCGGGAATCTAGAGAGAAGACGAAAGCGCCTGGATTCCCACCTGCGCGGGAAGGACGCTTCTGCCAAGCTGGCTTCAAAGCGGGGAGCGAACTGCTAGAACAGAGCTGCAGTTGTGATGCCTGCCGCCATCCTTGACCGCCTCACGTCCGAGCGATAGAGTTCACTGGCCGATCCGCTTGCGACCGGTGCCGCTTCGCCGTCTGCTCGCGCCGATGGCGTCGATCTTTTCTGTTTGCTCGACTTCTCTCGTTGCTCGTCTGCCCCACGCGAGGGCAGAGCGAAGCCGGTTCAGGACGGACCTCTTGTTTGTCCTTGGGTGCTAGCACCCGCTCCCGTATTGCGCAATGCTGCGTGGGCATCGCGGCTGTGGCGGTCCGAGGCGTCCGCTCGGTCCTCTGTCAGGAAGGTCTTTCAGAGCCGCACGGGCGCAAGGCTTTTCCCGGAGAACCGAACATGCTTGTCTTAAGCCGCCGTAGTGGCGAGCGCATTTTGATTGGCGATTCAATCGAGTTGACGGTAATCGAAATTCGTGGCGAGCGCGTAAAGCTCGGCTTCAAAGCGCCACACGACGTTTCGATCCACCGCGAAGAGGTCCGCCGCCGCGACTTCCCGGCAGCCGGGCAGCCCTCGGAGCCCCGCTCCTCGTAGCCCCCTAGCCAGCGAACAACGCGCGCCGGGCCCACGCGGCGTTGCCGCGTGGGCTATTGGAGTTGGGTTACATCAAGAGGAAGCCTTCTTTAAGCCCGACGCGCGAAGCCGACGATCAGCGGACGCTCGATCTGCTCGAAATCGGCAAACCGCATGCAGATGGATTCTTGATGCGTATTGCCTTCAAAGACGATCTCTTCGTCCTGCGCGAGCGACTGATCGACGATCGTTTTCATGTTGTATTGCGAACCAAACGGCGGCAGCGCGCCAACTTCGCAATCGGGGCATTGCTCGCACATCTCGTCTTCCGTCGCCAACTCCACCTGCTGCGCGGTGAGCAACTCCGCGAGCCGCTCGAAATCGACCACATGCGTTGCCGGCAGCACGGCCACGTAGTAGGTGCGCCCTTCGTTGATGACGCGCAGCAACACCGTCTTAGCCACTTCTTGGCCCGCCACATGAACTGCCTGGGCCATGCGCGAAGCGTCGTACGTGGGATCGTGTTCGATAACGTCGAAAGCGACATTTTGTCGCCGTAAAAAATCGCGAACTCGCATCTCGCCCTCCTTGCTAGGAGAACCGCCTAACGGGTCCGCCGCGCGGCGGTGGAATCTTGTGGTTTTTCCGCAGAAACCCTGCTTGTTGGCAACTTAATGCAAACCCCGCGCCGAACTGCATTCCGTACTCCCTCGTTCGCACGGAACCGGCGTCAGGCGGCAGCGAGAGCCGCCGAGGCAGGCTCCGCTTTTCGCCCGGTTGGGCGCGCCGCTTGCCAGGCTCTTCTGTTACTATTCACAACCAGTGCCGTGCGTCCACCTGAGGAGACCGCCATGACGACCCCCTACCGCACCGCTCGCTGGATCTTGATTCTGTCGATCCTGGTCTTTGCCTCGGCCGTGCTCGTGCAATTGCTCGCCCGCGCCGAGCCGCCCGAGCGGACGCACACGGTTCGAAAGATCGTCGTCCAAGGCGCGCTTCCGCCGGCGTCCGATCATCCCTTGCTGCCGGCGCTGGGCCTCGCCCGCAGGGCGCTGGAGCGGCTGGAAAAGGTGGACGGCTATACGGCGGTGCTTGTGAAGCGCGAGTCGATCGAGGGCCAACTCGGCAAGCCTCAGTGCATGCTGCTCAAGGTCCGCCACAAGCCGCTGAGCGTGTACCTCAAGTTTCTCCACCCCGCCTCGCTACGCGGCCGCGAAGTGCTCTACGTCGAAAACCAGAACGATGGCAAGCTGATCGTCCATCTCAACGGCGTCCTCGCCAGCCGGCTCGGCAGCGCGTCGATCGACCCGCATGGGTATCTGGCCATGCAGAACCAGCGGTACCCCATCACCGAGGTGGGAATTAAAAAGCTCTGCGAGCGGCTCATCGAACGGGCCGAGCGCGACGTGCGCCTGCCGACGCGCACGGAAGCGTCCTTCACCAAGCGCGCCAAGCTCCAAGAGCTGGAACTGTCGCGGCTCGATGTGACGCATGTCGAGCGCCACCCCAGCCAGCTTGTATCGCGGGCCGTGATCTACTTCGATCCGAACAACCTGCTCCCGATCCGATACGAAGGATACGGCTGGCCGGAAGAAGAAGGGGCCGAGCCGCCGCTGCTCGAGGAATACACGTATCTAAAAGTCGACCTCAACGCGCAGCTCACGCCGGAAGATTTTCAGCCAAGCAACCCGCAGTACCACTTTTAGCGCAGTCTTCCGGTTGACGGAACCCAGGCTGCAATAGCAGCCCACGCGGCAGCGCCGCGCCGGACCGGCGAGCATTGCTCGCTGGCTATGCGCTACGGCGCGGCGGCGGCAAGCATCTCGGCCGTCGCTTCGTGGCCGTGGCGTCGGGCGATGGCGTGCGGCGTTTCGCCCGCCGCCGTGCGCGCACGCGCGTCGGCTCCAGCGCGCAGCAGCACTTCAATCGCCGCCGCGCTGCCACTGGCGGCCGCGCAGTGCAGCGGTTGCATGTCCTCGCAATCCTTGGCCCGCACATTCGCGCCGCGTCGCAGCAGCGCTGCCACGGTTTCGGCACGTCCGGCTGCGGCCGCGCGATGCAGCGGCGTTTCGCCTTCATCGCTTTCCAGATCGACCGGCACGCCCGCGTCAATCAGCGCTTCCGCCACGCGCGTGTGCCCATAGCGCGCGGCAACGTGCAGGGGCGTGCGGCCGTGACCGTCGAGGCTCACCAGATCCGCGCCGCTATGAATCAGCATCCGCACGGCTTCCAGATGGCCTTGCTTGACGGCGCAGCGGAGCGGCGTATCGCCGGCGCGATCGCGGGCGTTGACCTCGGCGCCGGCACGAATCAGCAGCCGCATGATCGCCGCGTGTCCTTCCCAGGCGGCGGCGTGCAGCACCGTGAAACGCTCTTCGTTGGCGCTATCGGGGTCCGCCCCTTGGCCTAAGCACGTCTGGGTCTTCGGTACGTCGCCGGCTTCAACCGCTTGCCACAACTCAGCATCGGTTTGTTCAAACGAGCTGCTCATCCGCAACCACTCCCTCAGCATCCCCCGCACCCGCGCGAGCCGGGCTGTCTCGACCACCGAGCATTATAGCCGAGGAGAAGGGGGAAGGGAGAAGAGGGGGGCTGGGGACGGGGGACCAGGGATCAAGGGCCGGGGGATGGGGAAGTCGAGATGTGGCGTCAAGCGCAGCCGTCGCGTCTTCCCCGGCCCCAGGTCCCCTGAATTCCCGCCTGCGCGGGAAGGACGTGCGCCGGAAGCGCTACCGCCTGCGCAGAACACGCTGTAGCTCGCAGAAAAGGCAATTTGCCTCCCCGGCTCGGCTTCTTGCCACGATCGGTAGTGATAAGAATACATCCCTTCGCCGCAGCGTCAGGAATCCAGTCATCTCAAGGGCGCCTTTGCCATGCTTTTGGAGGACGTGAAGGATCTCCACGTGCGAAGGATTAACCTCGTTGCAGCGATGAGATCATGGGTCGCTGGCAACGTAAGACATTCGTCGAAGAGCAAACAGGCGGTAGAAGTGCTCACGCAGCGGTGCTGCCTTGGAGGTATTCGAAATAACCGCACGGCATCTCGACCTCCTGCGTGCTCAAGCGAAAAACCTTCGCCGCGTTCTGCACGCTTTCTTCTGCCGCGACGCCTTCCCCGAGCGCTTGTGCCGAATAGCCACATGACGGGAGCATCGGCTCTCCCAGCCTTCTATGCGGGTTCATGGTGATCGAGTATTTATCCGGCTTCATCGGGACATATTCCGAAGCAACTCCGTCGCTGCCGAAAACCAGGTTCTTCTTGTATAGTTCGACAACCTCAGTCAGCATCAGATTGCCTTTGGAGCGTCCCGTCAGAGGACAGCAATCCCCTTCCCCCAGATCCATGATGACGTCGGAGCCGAGCAGGCATGTCTTGTGCTCCCGCGCAAACGGAAACTCCACGCCCTATTCTCTATGGGCTGTGTCAACCGCCTCGCGGATTTTTGCCAGGGAGATACGATGCCCGCTAGGCATGGTGGTAATGGAGCGGATCGCCAGCGCCTGCACGAGGTCCAAAAATGTGACGACCCTTTCCTCGCCCGACGATTCCTCCAGTTGTGGAGCAATTACGCGGTCGCCCATTGTGCGTCGGGCGTCGGTTGTGGGTATACTGGCAGGACTGTCCTGCCCTGGTCCCCTCCCCCTCTCTTTCCCGCTTTTGGTAGTGAAGGAGCTTCGCAAAGATGCTCGGCAAGCGATTGGCTCTGGCGCCGTTTGGATTGCTCTGGGTTTTGCTCGCCGCTGCGCCGGCCGTAGGGCAAGATCCAATGCTCGGCGAGGAGGATCCGGTGATCGAGCACTTGCACGATCAGACGGTGCCGTTTTTAGAGGGCGTCTCGCTCGGACGGGCCGAGGCGGCGTTTGCCGAACTGCTGGTCGGCAGCCCGCTCGCGCAGCAGACCGAGGCGGTCAACAAGCTCGTCAGCGCCGCCCGCGCGATCGAAACGCGCTATGGGAAGTATCGCGAGTTTGAACGGATCGACGCCCGCCGCGTTGGCGAAGACCTTGTGCTGATGAAGTACCTGTACAAATGCGACGACTTCCCGGTCGTCTGGTACTTCACCTATTACCGCGACTTCAAGCACAGCGACATGACCACCGAAAACAACGAGTGGATGGTGATCGCGGTGCGGTTCGATACCGATCTGGAACTGCTGGGCTTTTAGCGCGCTTCGTCGCACTACCGGCCGAAGTCGTACCGCGACCAATCGTCGTCGTTGGTCCCCTCGAAGTCGAGTCCCGGCTGTGGA
Source organism: uncultured Pirellulales bacterium (assembly GCA_964481585.1). Classification (GTDB taxonomy): domain Bacteria; phylum Planctomycetota; class Planctomycetia; order Pirellulales; family CAYZVT01; genus CAYZVT01. The sequence continues at coordinate 17,710 of CAYZVT010000007.1, read as the reverse complement.
TAGGGGGGCTGCATCTCGCCGCGCAGCCGCGCCGGGCTCCGCTCGAGGTGGTCTTGGTCCATCAGTTCGCGGTGCAGCTTGCCGAGCAAGCTGGCAATGTACGGATCGGCCCAGGGGAGCAGATCGCGGGGCGCGGCAGGCTGCGCGGCCCAGCTCGTGTCGTCGTCCACCTCGACCAGCGTGCAAGTGATGTTCGGCAGTACCATGAGCAAGTCCTCCGTGCTTGGCCGTGTGGGGCCGGTTCGTCGTTCTGAGCCACTTTGCCCTTTCGCTCCTGCGTCCGGACATCGCCTGGGGAGAATGCAAGTCGCGAGCCAAAACCGCGCGGCCGATGCAACGCGAGGCAGCCCATGCGGCGCAAGCTGCTAATGGGGCAACGAGTTAGCACGGCGGCAAAAATTTGATCGCGCGATCCGGCTGTCCGCTGAGTGCGTCGCGGCGGCTGTAAGAATTGCAAAGCCGCTGTCGTCTGCGCTACGTGGCTGGGGTGGCGGGAGCGCACCGCGACAGCGGAAGCCCCCGAGGCCAAAATCATCCCGCGCAGGCGGAAACCTCCCCCCGTCACTCCCGCGCAGGCGGAAAGGACAGACTCTTTCGTCCTCTCGCTGTCCTTCCCGCCTGCGCGGGAAGGACGCTTTGCGCCAAGCTCCTGGGGCTTCCGCTGCGCGGTGCGCCCCCGCCACCCGATGTTGCGAGAGTTTCTTGCAGCACTTCGACTGCCCGCCGCAGTTGCGGATCGTTTTCGAGCGGCGTTTCGCTTGGCGGTTCGGGGGGAGCGGCTGCCGTCTCGGGCGGCGCGTAGACGTCGCGCTCGGCGCGGTAGCGGTGCAGCTGGGCGAACTGTTCGTCGGTGAGCGGGACGTTCATCCCTTCGTTGGGCATCACGCCCCAGGCGTCGTCCTCGGTCGCGCCGCTCACGCGATGGATGTTCGCGCCGCTCGGGCGCCAATAGCTGGCGGCGGTCAGTTTCAGCAGGCTCTTGCCCCCTTCAATCGGCAGCACATGCTGCACGGTTCCTTTGCCCCAGGTGCGCGCGCCGACGACCACCGCGCGGTCATGGTCTTGCAAACAAGCGGCGACGATTTCGCTCGCGCTGGCGGTGTACTTGTTGACGAGAATCGCGATCGGCAGATCGGGCCAAACCCTTCCTTCGCTAGAGTAGTAGGCGCGCTCTAGCTCGCCGCCGCGACCTTTGATGCTGACGATCGGCAGCCCGGCCGGCAGGAACAGATCGCATGTTTCGACCGCCGACGTCAGCAGCCCGCCGGGGTTGTCGCGCAGATCAAGAATCAGCCCCGCCACGCGCTGCTCTTGGAGTTCTTCGAGGACAGCGGCGATTTCCTCGGCGGTTTTTTCGCCGAAGGAGGTGACGCGGATGTAGCCGAGCCGTGGCGAGTAAGGGAGCGTAAAATCCCAGTGTCCGTCGCCCAGCGGCCGGTCGCCGAGCACCGACGGCACGCGGATGATCGCCCGCTGGAGCGTCAGGTCTTCCGGCTCTTTCTCGCCCTGGTGGAGCACGGTCAGCACGACCGGCTCGCCGACTTCGCCGCGCATCAGGCGGATGATCTCGCGCATCGTCATGCCAGCCACGGCTTGGCCGTCGATGGCGAGAATCCGGTCACCAGCGAGAATCCCGGCCCCTCGGGCGGGCGTGCCAAAAAGTGGCGGATTGACCACGACCAGTTGCTTCGGCGCCTCGGGGTCGTCCGGGTCGCCTTCGAGCTTAATCATCACGCCCACGCCGCCGAACTGCTGTTCCAACTCGGCTTCAAACTCGGCGGTTTCCGCCGAGCTAATGTAGTCGGTGTACTCGTCGAGCCGGCCGACGATCCCTTCCATCGCTCCGTCGAATAGCTCCCGCTGCGGCACTGGTTCGAGTGCCCGCTGCTGGATCGTGGCGAGCACCTGCGAGAGATAACGTCCGTAGGGGTTGCGCTCGACGCGCTGATAACAGAGAACTGCGGCCACAACGATCAACACAATCGCCAGCAAATTCCGACGCGGCATGAGCACCTCCGTGGTAGCCTGCTCGGGGTCTTTTTCCCATCGTACCGGCTGAAGCGCTGAGAGAGAAGGAGCCGGAGAAGCGGTCAGCGATTCGCTATTAGCCGTCAGCAATTAGCGATCAGCGGTCAGCAATACGTAAGGTCGTCACTGCCGCGCAGGCGGGAATCTAGACCGTGAATGTTTGCCCCTGTCCTTCCCGCCTGCGCGGGAAGGACAGGTTTTGCTGACCGCTAATCGCTGACCGCTACGCACCCGCGTAGCGGCGGAAGTCGGTTTCGCCGAGCAGCACCGCTTCTTGCACGAGTTGAAATGCTACTGGCACGTTTGGCCAGCCGAGTACGCCGAGAAGCTCGTCGAGCCGCGCGGCGGGGCACGTCCCTTTGAGATCGACATAGAGCAGCCGGTCGTGGCGGTCGTAAAGCTGCCCATCAAGCTGCCAGTGTGGTTCGCCTTCGCCGGCGACCCAGACAAACGAACCGTCCGGCTCGCAATAGAGCCGCTCCAGTTCCGACAGCTCCGCCTCGACCGCTTCAAACGTCACCTCAAACGGCAGCGCCAACTCCGTCGGCGTGACCGCCAAGGGACCTAAGTGCTCGCCGCGCAGCCGCAGTGGCGCGCCCGGCGGCGCGATAGCCGGCGCGCGGTGGATGGTCGTATGAAAGCGGTACACGCGGGCGGCTTACTCCGTCTCGGTGCCGGCCAGGAGCGTCTGATCGATCCAGTCCAGGTACGGCTTGTTGCCCGCCACGACCGGCGTCGCCAGAATCTCGGGCACGTCGTAACTGTGCAGCTTGCGAATCGCATCCTCCAAGGCCGGATATTTTAGTTGCGTCGTCTTCGCAATGCAGAGCCACTCCTGGGCGCTTTCGATCTTACCTTCCCAGTAGTAGGTGCTGGCGACGGGGCCGACGACTTGCACGCAGGCGGCCAGCCGGCGCTGGACCAATTGCGCGGCGAGCTTTTGGGCTTGGTCCTGATCGTCGAGCGTGGTGGTGACTTGCAGAAAGTCAGTCATCAACTCAGCCATCGCTGGTCTCCCTTGAACATTGAGCAGGCCGCCCCTTCGCGCGGGTCATTTTCGCTCGCTCGGAAAGGTTTCGCAACCGATTCTTTGGCGGTCCGCAGTTAGCGGTCAGCGATCAGCCGTTAGCCATCAGCAAAACACGTCCTTCCCGCACAGGCGGGAACCCAGACGGTGGACTGCGCGCCACTGGACCGCGGCCTGCGCGGGAGGCTGACCGCTGACCGCTGATGGCTGACGGCTATTTGCTGACGGCTCTTTTAGGCCGAGCCGTAAAACTCGTCCGCCACCTGCTCGGCATGAAACAGCAGCCACTCGCTTCGCGTGTAAACGGCGTGCCCGGCGAGGTGCCGCGCCAGGTTGCTGTCCTCCGGCCCGTAATCAACCAGCAGCGTCGTCCCTTCATGCGGCACGCGGCAGCCGGCGCGGAGCCGCGAGAGCAGGTCGGCCGGCTCGATGTCGGCTTGCAGCAGCGCGTGCAGCCGGCGATCGGCCAAGTAGCTGCGCCAGGTGAACAGGGCCGGCATCAGGTTCGTGCCGGCGATGCCGAACTGCTGCACGTAATCGCCGCCGGCGGCGTGGAGGAGCTGATCGAGCGTCGGCGGAAAGACCGCCCGGCAGGGCCGCTCCTCGTCGAGCGGGCGGTGGTTCACAAAATGGAGCAGCCGGCCATAGCCGTCGCTATCCCAACCGTAGCGCAGCGGCGTGCCGAACGTCACCAGATCGAGCCGCGCCGGGTCAATCGGCCGCTCGCCGCGTGCGAGCTTCGTGCCAAGCGAGTCCCAGACCGGCAGGTCCACCTGCCCCCGCAGCGGTCGGCGATAATAGGTCCGTGCGGCGGTAAAAAATTGCTCGCACGTCTCGCCATCGCCCGCCAGCAGATTGCTGGCCAGCGCGAAGACGTTGCCGGCATGGCTATGGCCCCACAGCAGCACGCGCCCCGCTGGGCCGGCCGTTTCGGCAAGTTCCCCCAGTAACCGCACCGCGCCGTCGGCGCGGCCGAGGTGATGGTTCTCGCTTGACCAGATGAACCGCCGCACCTCGATCCGCAGCGCGTCGTCCTGGTTCAGCACGTCTTCCAGCAGTTGCGCAAAGCCCTGGGTGTAGTTGCCGCGTTCGCCGGCTAGCCCATCGACGAGCAGCTTGCTGAGCGGGCGGACCAGCTCGCGCAGCGGCGGATAAACGCGGGCGAGCGCCGTGAAGACGCCCGCCGCGTCCGCGCCGACAAAGGTGCCGTGAACGAGATAGATCCGCCGCACGTCGGCCGCGCGGAGCCGGTGGCCGACCTGCCGCATGCGGGTGCGGAACTCATCCGAATCGACGGGTGGGCACGACTCGGCCGCCAGCAGGCGGGGTGGCGAAGTGGGGGCGGTGGCCGCGTAGGGCTGATGTCGAAAGCGGTTGCCCCGTGGCATGGGTTCGTACTCCCGGATCGACCCGGTACTTGACGCTCTCGGTCGGCCGCACGGCGAGCGCGCCGGACCACGACTCGTAGGCGCGGCCGTTGCGCTCGTCCCCCTCGAAGAACGCTAGATACGTCATGGTATCGGCCGCGATAAATTCGTGCTCCCCCGGTGCGAGCTGCGTCTGCCGATGCACGCGGCGCCAGGTGCCGGAGTTGAAGTACATCTGGTTGAGCACGTAGCCTTCGGCAAAGCTCGCGTCAAGCGGCACGCTCTCGCAGTGGTGCGTGTGGCCGTAGACGATGTGCTTGGCGCGGCGGTTGCGAAAATCCTGCTCGGCCAGCGCGTGCTGATAGAAGCTCGTGCCGCGTTCGCCTTGCAGGCTGTTGAGCCACCCGGCGATCCAGCTTGCCCAACCAACCGGCAGCCGGCGGCTGAACTTCAGCGCCCGGTGCAGCCCATCCACCAGATCGACCGGACTCCACGAATCGCGCTCGCGGACGAAATTCAGCGCAAGAAACTCATCGGCCAGCTCGTCCCACACCTTTTTGACCTGCTTCCGCATCGCGGGAAAGGCACAAGTGCGTTCGAGCAGCCCTTCGATCCACACCGGCGCCAACAGCAGCGGACGGATGTTGTCGATCTCGCGCAGGCCGAGCACGGTTTCTTCGGGCAGTTCCGCAGCGAGTGCGTTTTCCACCTGAACCGAGAAGCGGTTGAGCAACTCGATCACCAGCGCGTCGCCGAGACTGCTCATGTCTCGGTCTTCTTCAAAGTTGAACGGATCAAAAATATCGCCGTGCCGCGCGTAGGTTCGGTGGCGGCGGAGCACGTCGAGCAGTTCGTCGCACTCGCGGGCGTCGTGCGGGAAGGGCTGATCGGGCGCGTTGGCCAAGCCCAAGTGGCGACAGACCGTTTGCCGCAGCGCGTCGTACTGGCCGCCGCGTACATGAAAAAACCAGTCGTGGTTGCCGACCATGTAGTGAATACGCACCGGCACCGGATGACCTTCGCTGGTGATGCCCGGCCGGCGCAGTTGGGTTGCCGGCGGGACACAGACCGCCCCTTCTTGGGCGAGCGAGCGGAGCAGCGAGAACGACTCGGCGTTGTGCCGCAAAATGTCGTGCGTGATGCCGGCCACCCTTTCCACGACTTCCGGCGCATGGATATTATCCCACGGACGCGCGGGGCCGGTGAGCCAGCGGCTGGAACGAATCACGTCGAGCACGTCGCCAAGCAGCAGCAGGTCGATTCGCTCGATGGGCCGATAGCTGCCGTCGGCGCGCGACGAGGCGCGCACCGCCAGGTCGGTGATTCGCTCAACCAGCAGTTGAAACGCACCGGCCGAAATCGTGGCCCCGCTGGTGCCGTCGGTCAGGTGCAGATCGCTGACAATGACCAGCATGTCACGCCTTCCTCACAAGTGTCGCAGCCGGAGGGGGCTGCCGTCGGTCCGTTCGATCACTTATCTGGACCTATCGGCTGCCGGCTGTGCCGGACATGAGGATTGATGGGATTCTGCTGGATTTGCTGGGAGTCGGGGCTTTAGGCGGTAAGCTCGAGGTTGTAGGCTTCAGCATCCCCG
>CAYZVT010000007.1:0-11684 GCA_964481585.1 uncultured Pirellulales bacterium | reverse complement strand
TGTTCGTGGTGCCGATCGCCGCCAGGCCGGAGAGCCGCTCCTATTTCCCTATTTGAGGTGCATGCGACGATGTGTGGACGCTTCACGCTGCGGACTCCGACGCCGGTGCTCATTCAGCATTTTGAGCTAGGACAGATTCCCCCGCTGCCGCCACGGTTCAATATTGCTCCCACGCAGTCGATCGCTGCGGTGCGGGTGCTCGCAGCGGGGGCGGAGCGGCAGCTTGATTTGTTGCACTGGGGGCTGATTCCCTCCTGGGCCAAAGAGCCGTCGATCGGCAATCGGCTCATCAACGCTCGTGCCGAAACCTTGGCCGAAAAGCCTTCCTTCCGCGATGCCTACCGCAAGCGTCGGTGTCTGATCGCCGCCGACGGCTTTTATGAGTGGAAGAAAGTCGGCAGCAAAAAACAGCCCTACTACATCACGCGAAAGGATCAGCTTCCCTTTGCCTTCGCCGGTCTTTGGGAGCAGTGGCGGGACCGTACGCTGCGCAATGCGCCGCTGTTGGAAAGCTGCACGATCATTACCACCGATGCGAACGAACTAGTCGAAGACCTGCACGACCGGATGCCGGTCATCCTCGAACCGGGCGACTTCGACCTCTGGCTCAATCCCGACGAGCACGACCCAAAGCGGCTCGATCCCCTTCTCCGCCCCGCGCCGGCCGACGGGCTGACCGCCTACCCCGTCAGCCCGCTCGTCAATCGCCCCACGAGCGACACGCCGGAGTGCGTTGAGCGGCTGTAGGCTAGAGGCTGTAAGCTGTAGGCTAGGGGCGTTTCTTGCTGCGTCATTCCCGCTTGCGCGGGAATGACGCGCCCCCGAAGCCAACAGCCTGTAGCTCATGGCCAACAGCCTCCCGCACTTCTCCGGCCTGCACGCTTTCCGTGAGCTATATTTGTTGCCGGATTGCAACAAATTGCCTCGCCGCCGGGGGTGGACATGGAAAGCGTTACGGGCAGCACAAGCAGTACAAGCCGTATCTTGGAGGCCGGTTTTCTGCTGGCGATGGTGCTCGCTTGCGCCGTGGCTTTCTCGCCGAACAACGTCGATCCCGATCTGTGGGGGCATGTGCAGTATGCCGAGGACTCCCTTGCAGCCGGCACGTTGCATACAACCGCGACGCATACCTTTACCGCCGATGGCTATCGCTGGATCAATCACGAGAACCTGAGCGAGCTGGCGCTGGCGGTGACTTACCGTGCTCTTGGCCCGCATGGCCTCTTGATGGGCAAGTGCGTGCTCGGCCTGCTCGTGCTCTGGCTCATGCTCCGCGCCGCGCAGCGGCAGGGCGTTTCGCTCTTGCTCTTGTGTCTCTACTTTCCGCTCGTGGCGACGACGCTGACGGCGTTTTGGGCCGTGCGTCCGCAAGTGGCGAGCTTCGTCCTCTTGGCGTGCATGGTCGCCCTGCTCGACCGCGCCTTTGCCAGTTGGAGCGAGCGCCGCGAAGCGAACTCGCGCTGGCTATGGCCGCTCCCGCTGTTGATGGCAGTCTGGGCCAACGCGCATGGCGGCTTTGTGGCCGGGCTGGGTTTGCTCGTCGCGTATCTCGGCTTGCGCAGCCTCGAAGCACTTTATTACCGAGGCCATGCCGCTTGGCGGCAGGTGGCTTGGTTTAGCTTCTTCGCAGTTGCCAGCGCGCTGGCAACGCTGCTGAATCCCTATGGCGTCGGGCTGCATCGCTGGCTGGCCGGCGCGCTGGCGCAGCCGCGTCCCGAGATCACCGAATGGCTGCCGCCGATGCCGCAGGACGCGTTCTTTCTGCCGATGACGATTCTCTACGGGCTAATTTTCGTCGCCTGGATCGGGACCAGCCGCCGGCGCGACTGGACGCAGTTCGCGCTGCTCGCGCTGTGCATCTGGCAGTCGCTGCTCCACTCGCGGCACGTTCCGCTCGCGGCGGTGCTGGCCGGCTTTTGGCTGCCGGTGCATTTGCAATCGCTGCTCGACCGCTGCCGCACCGCGACGACCGAAGCGAGCGACAGCCGGCTCGGCCGCCTGCTGATCGGCGGCGGACTGGCGGCGGCGCTGGTGCTGCTCGTGGCGAAGCTCGATACGCGCCTGCGCGATCTGCCTGTCGAGCGCGACCAGTATCCGGTCGCCGCGATTCAGTACATGGCCGAGCAGAATTTCGAGGGCGATCTAGTTGTCACCTTCAACTGGGCACAGTACGCCCTTGCCGCGCTAGAGCCGCAAGTGCGCGTGGCGTTCGATGGTCGCTTCCGCACGTGCTACCCGCAGGAAGTGATCGACATGCACTTCGACTTTCTCTACGGCGATCTGCCCGGCCGGCGCTATCGCAGCCCGAACTCGGGCCGGATCAACGGCAACCGCGTGCTCGACTACCAGCAGCCCGACTTGGTGCTGATCGACCGCGCCTACTGCCGGCCGCAAAAGATCCTCCAGCGGCGCGAGGATTTTGTGCTGCTCTATCAAGACGCGACCGCCCAGCTATGGGGCCGCCGCAGCCGGTATGACGACCGCCGCAGTCCCCACTATCTCGCCGCCAGCACGCGGCGGATCAGCGACGCTCCGCAGCCGGGGAGCGTCACTTGGCCCGCCTTTCCGCGCCGCGATCCGCCCGCGCAGCTCGCCCATCGCGCGGGCGCTGCCCCGACTCCCGTACTCGCGATTCAGGAAGACCGCTCATGACCAGCACCGCTTCGGGCAACGACCCCACTGCCGCTCCGCTCACGCTCCTGCCCGGCTCCGCCCGTCCGGAAGCGGCGAAAGACCGTCCGGCCACAGCGCCGCAGGCCGACGAGCTGTTGCGCCGCGTCGAGCAGATGCTCGACGAGACGGAGATGGCGTTGGCGCTGGTCGAACAGCAACAAGCGGTCGATCGCCAAACGCTGCCGCCGAAGCTGTCGGTGATCATTCCGGTCTACAATGAAGCCGGCACGATCGGCGAGATTGTCTCCCGTGTTGAGGCGGTGCCGATCGAGAAAGAGATCCTCATCGTCGACGACTGTAGCACCGACGGCACGCGCGACGTGCTCCGCAAGCTCGAAAAGCGGCCGGGCGTGCAGGTGCTCTACCACCAATTCAACCACGGCAAAGGCGCCGCGCTGCGCACGGCGATTCTGGAAGCGACCGGCGAGATCGTGCTGATCCAAGATGCCGATCTGGAGTACGACCCGCGCGACTACCCGCGCCTGCTCGCCCCGATCCTGGCCGGCGAAGCCAACGTGGTCTACGGATCGCGTTTTTTGGGGGATGAACAGCGCGACCCGAGCCGGCTCCACCGCTTCGGCAATTGGCTGCTCACCGCCGTCTCGAATCTCTGCACCGGGCAGCGGCTGACCGATATGGAAACCTGCTACAAAGTCTTCCGCCGCGATCTGCTGGCCGACATCGACATCGCCCAAGACCGTTTTGGTTTCGAGCCGGAGATCACGGCCAAGCTCTCGCGCCGCCGCGAGAAGATCCACGAAGTACCGATCGCCTACCACAGCCGCGGCTACGCCGAGGGCAAGAAGATCGGCATCCGGGATGGGGTCAATGCGCTGTGGTGCATTGCCCGGTACGCCTGGGGGGACTGAGGGGGGAAAGCGGAGGGCGGAAAGCGATGGGTGGCGGGGGCGCACCGCGAGAGCGGAAGCCCCCGAAGGGCATGAAAGCGGAAAGCCGGGCTGACGCCGATGGGTGATTATTTCTGATCGCTGACTGCTGACTGCTCATCGCTGACCACTTCTCAAAAGTGGCCTAACCGCACGAACGACCAGCCGCTAAGATCCCCCTTCCCAATCCACCATCCAAAATCCAACATCCCCCACCGCGAGGTTGGAATGGCGAAGCGTATTTTGTTTGATCCGGCGGAGTATCGGGAACTCACCTCCGAGGACCAGGCGCTGCTGCAGATCGCGTATCAGAAGGCGATTGACGCGGTGCGGCGGAACATCACGCCCAAAGGGTTCACGGCCTGCTCGCTGAAAGACAACGCGGTCTACGGCACCGACGCCAACTACCGCTCGGTCTGGGCACGCGATGGCGCGAAGACGATCATCTGGACGCTCGATCTAGATGACGAAGATATTCGCCACTGCCAGACGCAGACGCTGCGCACGATTCTGAACCATCAGTCGCCGACCGGGCAGCTTCCGGCTCACGTGCATATCGAGGATGAAAGGCCCGAGTACGGCGGCGTCGGCGGCATCACTTCGATCGACAGCGTGATGTGGATCATGATGGCCGTCTGGCGATACGCCAACCACACGGACGATTGGTCGATCATTGAGGAGCACATCGGCGAGCTGCAAAAGGCGATGGACTGGCTCAGTGCCCACGATTCGAACAACTGCGGAATGCTCGAAATCCCCGAGGCGGGCGACTGGACCGATCTTTTTGCACGCAGTTACCACGTGCTCTACGACGAGGTGCTTTGGCACCGCTCGTTGATCTACTACGGCCGCATCCTGCGGAAGCTGGGCGATGAGAAACGGGCGACCGACTACGAGGACTGGGCGCGCCATGTCGGCAAGGTAATCGTCAAAAGCTTTTGGCCTTCGACCGTCGCCAAGAAGACCGAGAGCAGCCCTAGTTTCAGCGAAATGCAGTTCGCGCTAGGCGACTCACGCTACCTGGTCGCGCAAATTTCGCCGTTCAGTTTTTCCTGGCGGTGCGATGTGTATGCCAACATCCTTGCCTACCTGACGAACCTCATCGACCGCGAGCGAGCGATGATGACGTTTCGCTTTCTCTGGGGCGCGGGCGTCAATGATCCGGGGCCGGTGAAAAATCTCTACCCGCCCGTGCAAGCCGGCGATCCCGAGTGGCGGGACTACTTCACTGTGAATCTGCTCAATCTGCCGAACCACTACCACAACGGCGGCATCTGGCCATTCATCGGCGGCCTGTGGGTGCGATTCATCCACAAGCTCGGCATGGCCGATCTGGCGCGGCGGGAACTGGTCAATCTGGCAAAACTCTGCGCGCGCGGCGTGAGCCAGGAGTGGGAATTCAACGAGTGGCACCACGGCGTCACCGGCCGCCCGATGGGCAAAGCCTTCCAAGCCTGGAGCGCCGCCAGCTTCATCAAAGCCTGCCACTCGTTGCATCTCGACCCCAGTTCGGTCGATCACCACGAGTAGTCTTTATCTTGAGTGACCACCAAACACCTTTCCATCTGGCGGCTGTACTGCTGCCGCCGCTTTCATTGAGGTAGAGCCCATTGTAGGCACCGCGCCGCTGGCCTCCTCGCCCCGTAGGGGCCGTGAGAGAGCAGCATGTTCAAGTCTCTATGGGGCGACAGAGACGAGACGCTACCGGGAAACAAGACGGCTCTCGGCTCTTGCCGCTTGCTCTACAACTGCTGCGGCCGTCATATCCGCGCCCGCCTTGGCTTGATTGCCCGCTCTGGGCCGTAGGACCGACGTGAGCGGCACCAGCGGCGTAAACCGGAACCGCTCCTGCTGGCTGTAGTTTCCCGCGCCCGCCGTCCGATGGTTTAGGCCGGAACGTGGGGAGAGGCGGCTATCGGACTGCGCTCGTGACGCAGCCTGCCCGCCCCCCGCATGCCGCCCTGCCCAAACGCCTGTCCGTTGCCATGCTGCCCCTAACGATCCGAGAAAGGAAGCGCCGGTGGAACGCTCGCTCAGCATCCTGCTGCCTGCCTACAACGCTCAACACACCCTGCGGCAGTCGGTCCTCGACGTGCTGGAACTAGCGGCGGAACTGACTCCGCAGTTCGAGTTGCTCATCCTTGACGACGGCTCGACCGACCATACGATCGAAGTGGCGGACGAACTGGCCCGGCATTACCCGCAGGTTCGCGTGACGCGCCACGCGCAGCCGCGTGGGCTGGCCGAAGTGGTGCGGCGGGGCTTGCAGCAAACGCGGGGGGAGATCATCTGCGTCCACGAAGGGCAAGGGAGCGTCGAGGTGGCCGACATTCGCCGGCTGTGGCAACTCCGCAACGATCCCGATCTGGTGCTGGCTCGGCACAACGCCCGCAGCACTGCCGCCAGCGAAGGCTGGCTCCAGCGGCTGCTCGGCCCGCCACGCCGCGAAAGCGCGCCGGCCGCCGGATCGGGCTTCCACATGCTCCGCCGCGACGCAATCGAAGCGCTGCACGACGGGCGAGCGCTGGCCGCAAGCCAACATGAAGTGCGTTTGCACCGCGAGCGCGGCGAGCAACCCGGCCGAGGCCCACGGCGACCAAAGTTTGTTGAACAGGTGCGGCATCTGGCGTTAGGAGAGTAGCGAGCCTTGGGCTTTCACGTCGGCGTTTTAGGAACGGGCAAGTGGGCGCGGGTGCATCTGGCCGCGCTGGCCGCCAGTTCGCACGTCGAGCGCGTCACGCTCGCCGGCCGCAACGACGCCGCGCGCAGCGCGCTGGCCGCGCAGCTGCCGATCGTTCGCCAAGCGGTTGCCGACTACCGCCAGGTGTTCGACGATCCGACGGTCGAGGTGGTCGATGTCGTGTTGCCGCACGATCTGCACGCCCGCGTTACGTGCGAAGCCCTTTCGGCGGGCAAGCATGTGCTCTGCGAAAAGCCGGCCGCGACGCGGCTGGACGACTTCGATCGCTCGCTGGCTGCTGCCGCGGCGCACCGGCGGCGGCTGCTGGTCGTGATGAACCAGCTTTACAACCCGCTCTTTCAGGAGCTGCGCCGGCAGGTCGAAGCCGGGGCGATCGGGCGGCCCTTCTTATCGGTGGAAAACTCCTTCACCAGCGCCACCCAAAGCTACCACAATCGCCATGACTGGCGCAACACGCCGCTGCACGCCGGCGGCGGCGTGCTGATTGACGGCGGCTTTCATCTGGTCTATCGCCATCTCGATACGCTCGCCAGCGCCGGACCGCCCGCCTGGGTACTGGCCGACGCGCCGCAACTGAACGTCCGCGCCGACGGCACGCCCGAGCCGACGAAGGCCGAGGATTTTGTCAGCGTGACGGTGGGTTATCCGCACCCGCTCCGCATCGCCTGGGTGCATGGCTGGACACTGGCGGCCGTGCCGCAGCGAGCGCGGCAGAGCTTCTTGGCCGGTAGCGACGGGACGCTGGAATTGACCGACGCGGCCGGCGAGCCGCTCGTGCTACACCGGCCCGACGGTAGTCGCGCGGCGGTGCCGATTCCCGCCGGCCCCCGCACGCGCGAGGAGACGCTTCATGCGTGTTTGCTCGACTACTTGGCCGCTTTGGCAGTAGGACGCGAGGTGGCGGCCGCCCCGCTAGCACTGGCTCGGCGGAGCCTGGAGATCATTCTCGGAGCGTATCGGTCGAGCCGCACCGGCGAGCGGATTGCTCTGGAAGCCGATACGGGAAGTACAGGGAAGGATGTTTTCTGCTGACCGCCGACTGCTGATAGCTAACTGCTGATCGCCGACCGCTAGCTTCCCGCCTGCGCGGGAATAACCTGGCCGCGCTTTGTTGTCCCATTTTGCTCACCTGTCCAGTACGAGCAGCAGCCTTCTTCGGTCTCCCCCCGGAACGGCCCGGCAGTGGCGGCGGGGTTTTTTCGTAACCCCGTCTACGGGCGAGGCTTGCGGTTACGCTGCATCGCCCGAAATGCCAGCAGTCGGGGCGGAGCGCCTTTTTGCTTTTCCGAGAATCCTAGCCGAAAAAACTTGTCGCTCCAAATCGGCACCGCTATCATGGGACGCCGAAGATTGCTGCGGCCTCATCTCATTCCGCTTCACACCCTGTTATCTTCACTCCCCAGGCCGGCGGGCCTGACTTGATTGTGGTTGACGTCTGGGCAAGACACCATGCGGAAGTCCGTTCACGGGCCAGCGCGCGGTGAGACGACGATCCCAAGCAAGGGAAGCTGTTTCCGCCCTCGGTCCGGGTCTACGATCTCCTCCGCTGCCCTTTGCCCAATCCTCTCTCACCTTCCCCAATGTGATCTTTCGTGCGCCAGCTCGATTGGCGTGCCCCCCCTGTGCGTCGTGTCCCCTACGTTCTCTTCTTTTCTGTAGTTTTCATCGCTCGTCCGCCTGCGAATCCGCAGACGAACAGAAGGAGGCCTCCATGAGTCTCGCCGACTGGAAAGCCGATGCCACCGGCGCCGCCGGCAATCCCCCGCTGGTCCCGCCCACCCCGCCGAAGCAACTCCACCAGATTGCCAAGGTCCGCCAGCAGCAAGGTATTTCGCTCCGCAGCGCGGCGCGACGCATGAAGATGGACGTGTCGGAAATCAAGGTCTTGGAGAATGCCGAGTCCGACATGCCGCTGTCGATGCTCTATCGTTGGCAGCGGGCGCTGGAAGTGCCGGTCACGGATCTGTTGGTCGATCAAGAAGACCCGCTCTCGGCTCCGGTTTTGCAGCGGGCGAAGATGATCCGCCTGATGAAAACCGTCGCCGCGATCCGCGAAACGGCCAAGAGCGAGCAGGTCCGTCGCATGGCCGAAATGCTCGCCGAGCAGCTCACCGACATCATGCCGGAACTGCAAGATGTCGGCGCCTGGCATGCCGTCGGCCAGCGCCGCTCGCTCGATGAAATGGGCCGCGTGGCCGAACGGGCCGTGCCCGATGAATGGTTCTTCAGCGCCGGAGGCTAACGGGAGGGGACAGGCGGATAGGGACCGGGGGACCGGGGGCTGGGCAGCCGCTACGGGTCACGTTTAGCCGGCGAGCAACGCTCGCCGAAGCCGCGTTGGTTACCGCGGTGCGGGGTGGCTCCAGGGGACTGGGGGACAGGGAGCGTCCTTCCCGCGCAGGCGGGAATCCAGATGCTTTCGTCTTCTCTCTAGATTCCCGCCTGCGCGGGAAGGACGTGTTTTGCTGACCGCTAATAGCTGACCGCTGCGCACGCTCTACGCGCGAAGCTCGCCGCCGAGTTCTTTCGCCAGTTGAGCGACGATTCGGTCGCGGAGCGCGTCGGCCTGTTCGCTGGTGAGCGTTTCACTCTGCGAGCGCAGCGTGAGACGAAAGAGCAGGCTCTTGCGGCCCGCGCCGAGCCGCTTATCGTCGCGCCAGGTGTCCTGGTATTCGAGTAGTTCCAGTAGCTCGCCGCCCTCGCGGCGGACGATCTGTTCCACGTCGGCCCAGCGCACCGCTTCCGCGACCACGAGATTCAAATCGCGCGTCACCGCCGGGTAAGCCGAAAGCGGGCGCTGTTTCGCCACGAGCCGCGCGTGCTCGAACAGCACCGGCAAGCGCACTTCGGCCACGGTGGCGGGCGAGCGTAGTTCAAAACGCTTCAGCCCCTCGCCGCTCACGTCGCCCAAGAAGCCAAACCGCTCGCCAGCCAGTCGTAGCTCCACCGCACGGCCGCGCTCGAACAGCGGCTGCTCGGCGTCCACGACCTCAAGCCGCAGTTCGGGATTGGCCGCTTCGACAATCGCCTCCAGCACGCCCTTCACCGGCAAAAAGCCGCGTCCGCTGGTGATGCCCAGCATGCGCGGCTCCTCGGGAAGCTCGCCGGTACGCGGCAGATAAATCTTGGCGATTTCAAAGAGCTCGATGTCGCCATTGGCGAGCGACTCGTTGTAGCGCCGCGCGCCGAGCAGGCTCGGCACCAGGCTGCGGCGCAACTGGTCCGCGCGCCGCAAGACGGGCGTTAGCGTTGCCAGGGCCGCCGCGTCGGTCCAAGGGCTAAAGGCTGCGGACCAATCGCGCTCGACCGCGCTGAGCGTCAGGGCTTCGTTGAAGCCGAGCGCCGTGAGCACCTGCCGCACGCGGCCGATGATGCGGTCTTCGTCGCTCCGCTTGCTGGCGACCATCGGCACGCCGACATCTTCGGGAATGTTTTCATAGCCGTGGATGCGGCCGGCCTCTTCGACCAAGTCGACTTCCCGCGTCAGGTCGCGCCGCCACGATGGCGGGATGACCTCGACGCGCTCCGCGCTGGCCGCGACTTCCTCTACCCCGAGTGCGACCAAAATCTTCCGCACTTCCGCCGGCGGGATTTCGATGCCTAAGATTCGCTCCAGTTGCGAAAAGCGCAGCACGATCGGCTGCGGGCGTTGCGGCGGGCGGCCCACGTCGATCACGCCCTCGGCTAACTCGCCGCCGGCGGTGTCGAGGATCAGTTCGCAGCAGCGCCGGCTGGCCCAATCGACCCCCGCCGGATCGACGCCCCGCTCGAAGCGGTACGACGAGGGGCTGTCGAGCGTCAGCTTGCGGGCAGTCGTGCGAACGGAGAGCGGATTGAACTCGGCGGCTTCGATCAGCACGTCGCGCGTGGCCTCCGAAACCTCTGTATCGGCTCCGCCCATCACGCCACCGAGCGCCACCGGCCGCTCGGCATCGGCGATGACGCACATGCCCGGCTCCAGCTCGTAGAGCTTGTGGTTGATCGCCTCGAACTTCTCGCCGCGCCGCGCTTCGCGGACGATGATCTTGCGCCCGGCGAGCCTAGCGAAGTCGAAGGCGTGCAGCGGCTGACCACACTCGAACAGCACATAGTTCGTGATGTCCACGACGTTGTTGACGGGCTTGTAGCCCGGGTCGATCGTGGTGAGATGCTTCACCAGCCAGTCAGGGCTAGGGCCGACCTTTGCGCCCCGGATCACGCGCGCCGTGTAACGCGGGCAAAGCTCCTCGGCCTGGAGCGCCACGCTCGTCAGTTCGGCGACCGGCGTTGCGGCGGTCGGCGGCTGCGGACTGGGCACCTTTAGCGGCCGATCCCAGAGCACCGCCACCTCGCGGGCAATGCCGATATGCCCCAGGCAGTCGGGGCGATTGCTCGTCACTTCCAGGTCGATCGCCCAGTCGTCGCCGACCCGCTGGGTCGACTCGTGATTCAGCCCGGCCATCATCAGCCGCGAGGCAAGCTGCTCGACCGACATATCGAGCTGAACATACTGCGAAAGCCAGTGCCAAGAGACGATCATGGGCGTAAGCAACGACGAAAGACGCGGTTGAGCGGCGTGCCACGGGCCGAAAACTCGTCACGGCATCGTTCGCCGTTTCCTAAAACTGTGCGAGGAAGCGGACGTCGTTTTAATCCAGTTTTGACACGAGGTTCTGGGACAAAACGCCCGGAATCTTAATCTTAAAACTGTTCGAGGAAGCGGACGTCGTTTTGGTAAAGGTCGCGGATGTCGAAGATGCCGTGGCGGCGCATGCAGATGCGTTCCACGCCGAGGCCGAAGGCGAAGCCGGTCACCTGTTCGGGATCGTAACCGACGGCACGCAGCACGTTGGGATCGACCATGCCGGCCCCGCCCATCTCCATCCAACCTTCTCGCCAAGCCATGTCGACTTCGACGCTCGGCTCGGTGAAGGGAAAGAACGACGGGCGGAAGCGGATATGCACGTCATCGCCGCCAAAAAAGCTCTGGCAGAACAGCCGCAGCACGCTCTTGAGGTCCGCCATCGTCACGTGCGTGTCAATCAGCAGCCCTTCGATCTGATGGAACATCGGATAATGCGTGGCGTCGGCCGTATCGGGGCGGTAGACGCGGCCGAGCGAGACGATCCGCACCGGCGGCGGCGTCGTTTCCATCACGCGGATTTGTACGGTGCTGGTCTGACTCCGCAACAGCAGCGCGTCCTGATGTGAACGCTGCGCGGTCGCCAAATAAAAGTTGTCGAGCGGCGTGCGGGCCGGGTGCGCGAGCGGAATGTTCAGCGCCTCGAAGTTGTGCCAGTCGTCTTCGATCTCGGGGCCTTCGACCGCCGTGAAGCCGAGCCGGCCCATGATCTCCTTCATGTCGGCGATCGTTTGCGTCACAGGGTGCAAATGCCCCAGGCGCAGCGGCCGACCGGGTATCGTCACGTCGAAGGCGGATGACT
>CAYZVT010000006.1:0-32946 GCA_964481585.1 uncultured Pirellulales bacterium | reverse complement strand
CTTGAAGCGGAGGTGTAATCGTAGGCTAGGTCGGTGTCGGGGCCGAGGTACTCGAAAATGTCGCCCGCCCGGACGCCGGAGGCGATCTTCACGCGGTCTCCCGTGTTCAGGCTCAGCAGGTTGCCGTCCGAAAGATGATCGAACGGTTCATCCGGGTCGGGCGCCCAGCCGATGTAGTTGCGGGCAAGCGCAAGACCAATCGAAGCGCCCACGCCGGCGCTGGCACCGATGCCCACCGCCCCCGAGGCGGCGACGATCTGAGCGTCGATCCGCGCGCGGTTGATCGCCGAGAGATCAACGTCGGCGGCGCTGAACAGCTCGCTGCCGGAAACCCAGGCGTTGGTCTCGCCGAGAACGATGTTAACCGCTTCGGCCCCCGCGCCGCTGACGCTCACGCCGGTGCTGCCGGAGAGCGAAGCGGCGACCGAGGCGGCGACCGATTGGACGTCAATCAAATTCTCGGAGAGCGCGCTGAGCGCGATGCCGCCCTCCATCGCGTCCACCAGCCCGACATCGATGATGGAAGCACTTACTTCATTGGCAATCGCGTTGCGCGCCAGGGCCACGCCCACCGAAACCGCCACGGCGGTGCTTTGCGCCGCCAGCGCGGCCGCCACCGAAACCGCTTGGGCATCGGCGGTGATGGTGGAGGTATCGAGGGCGGTGAGCGTCAGATCGCCTTGCTTGGTGACGACCTCCGAACCGCCTTCGATGCTCGCCTTCACGCCCAAGGCGACTTTATTTTCGATGTAGACGCCCCCAGCGCTGACGCCGACACTGGTGCCGGTCGAGAGAGCGATGGCGACCGAGGTGGCTTCCAGCGTGGCGTCGATGATGGCATTGGAGGAGGCCGCAAGGGAGATGCCTCGGTCCGCCGTGAGTCCCGCGTCGAGCGTGTAGGCCATCACCCCGACGAGATCGGCATCGCCCGCCTCCTCCCATCCGATGAAGTTACGAGCGACCGAGAGACCGATGGCGATGGCGGGCGTGGCGTTCGAGCCTAAGCTGATCGCGCCCGCCACGGAAATCGCTTTTACCTCCGCGCTGATTTGCGACTCGTTATCGGCAACAAGTCCAATTTCGCCGTCGCCGCTAGCGCCGGTCGCCACGACGACGCTGTTCTCGATAAAGGCGTTGCCCTTGCCCCTGATGCGGTTGATGGCGGAAGCGCCGCCGCCGCTGAAGGCCCGGCCGCCTTGCAGGCCGCCAGCGACGGAAATGCCGGTCGCCCGCGAGACGGCGTCGATCGCGGCTTGCTCGTGCGCGTCAACGCGCACATCGCCACTGGTCGCGGTCACTTGACCACCGTCGCGGATAAAGGCCTGCATGTCGTTGCGGATGTCGTTGCGCGCGATGCTTGCGCCGACGGAGACGGCCGTCGCGGTATTCGTGCCAAACGCCACCGAGAGGCTGGCCGCATGGACCTCGCTGGTGGCGATTGAGGTGTCCTCAGCATGGACACTTAGGTCGCCGTCGTTCGCAAGAATCTCAGCCGCACCGTCGAGGGAAGACTCGACCTGCGTGCTGATCCGGTTGAGCGTGATGTTTGCGCCGACGCTGATTGAGGTCGTGTTGCTCGACGCGCCAAGATCAATGGCTTGGGACGCGGTGTGGATGTCGGCCGTCACGGTCGAGTTGGAGAGCGCGGAGACGTCAACGCCGCCTTCGGCAATCACGCGGCTGTTGTCGATCGACGCGCGAACCCTGGCCGGGCTTTCGTCGCCCAGGTCGGTATCGAACAGGGCGTCGGCCGTGTTGAAGAGGAAGTTCTGCGGATCGATGCCGATGGTGTTGAAGGCGAGCGTGATGCCGAGCGACGTGCCGTTGGAGATCGCGGTGCTCTCGACACTCGCTGCCGCCGACATCGAGTTTGTAGCCGAAACTTCGACGTTGCCGTTGCTGGTGCGCACGGCGCTATCGACGATGACGGCTTCAGCGCCGCCGAGAATGATGTTGGTCGCGATGGCCGCGTTCACCGCCAGCGACTTGCTCTTTTGCAGCGATACGGCAACCGCTTCCGTTTCGGCCGAGAGGGTCGCGTCGATCGACGCTGTTTGCAGGGCTTCGACCCGCACGTCTCCGTCGTCCGCCGCGACCGTAGCGCCGCGGATCTGCGCCTTCGCTCCGCCGCGTGCATCGTTGAGCACGGCCATCGCGGCGACGGCCGTGGCGCTGGGCGCTGCTCCGCTGAGTCCGGTGGCAAGCGACTCGGCGGTGATCTCGATTGCCGATCCGATCGTCGCATCGTCCGTCGCCTCGACCAATACGCCTTGGCCGGCGGTGATGGTATTCGTCGCAAGCTCGCCGCCGGTGAAGTCGATCGTCGCGTGGGCGGCGCTGCTGGCCTTGTTCATCGAAACGACGAAGCCGAGGCTGACTCCCTTGCCTCCTTGCAGCCCTTGCGAGTTGGCTTCGGTGGTGTTGTTGACGGTCGAGCTTAGGCTGGCGGCAGCGGTCGCGTCGACCGTCACTTGCCCGCTTGCGCTGACCGAGGTGTTCCGCAACCGCGCGTCCGCGCCCGAGCCGAGATTGCCGCCGAAGACATCGTCTCCGAGAAGGGGATCGCCCAGAATCGCGTCGATCGTATTGAACAGGATGTTCTGCGACGCCCAGCCGATCGTGTTAAAGGCCAAGGTAAAGCCGACGGCCGTCGTATCGCCGCCGCTACCGACGCTGGTGGTCGAGGTCGCCGCGTTGAAGGTGCTGGCCGTCACGCCCGCCGTGTTCACGGCTTCGACCGTTACGTTTCCGGCATTGGCGTCCGTGGTCGTGGTTGTGACCTGACTGTTTTCGATCGCCGCGTCGGCACTACCGAGCACGAGGTTCGTACCGATCAAGGCCCCCACGCCTACGATCTTGTTCCCGCTTCCGCCGGTGCTGCCGCTGGGCACGCGTGGAGTTCGACTGACGCTCAACTCGCTGGTCGTGTTCGCCGTGATGGTGGCGGTCTCCTCGGCCCGCACGAGCACGCTGCCGCCGCTGGCGGTGAGCGTGGATTGGTCCACGAGCGCGGCCGCGCCGCCGCGCACGTCATTGAGCGAGACACCGACAACCACGCCCGTCCCGCCAACGTCGCTATCGGCGTGGGCGACCAGCGTGATTGCCGCGTCGATTTCCGCTTTGTCCTTCGCGGTGACCGCCACGCCCTGGGCGGCGGTGATCGTGTTGGTGGATAGCTCGCCGCCGGTGAAGTCGATCGTCGCGTCGGCAGCACTACTGACCTTGTTCATCGCAACGACGATGCCGACGCTCGTGCCCGTACCGCCTCGCACCCCCTGCACCGTCGCCTCGGTGCGGTTCGTAACTGTCGAGTCGAGCGTGGCGCCCGCGACGGCATTGACCGTCACCGCTCCGCTGGCGCTCACGGTCGTGTCGAGCAAGCGCGCCGTCGCACCCGAACCAAGATTGCCGCCAAACGCCTCGTCGGCCAGAAGCGGGTCGCCGAGGAGCGCGTCGATCGTGTTGAACAGAATGTTTTGCGACGCCCAGCCGATCGTATTGAAGGCCAAGGTCACGCCGACCGCCGCCGTTTCGCCGTTGTTGCCTCCGCCGCTGCTGCCGCCGCTTCCTGACTGCGTTGTCGCGGTCGCGGCATTGACGGTGGTTGCCAAGAGCATTGCCGCATTAGTCGCATCGACCGTCACATCGCCCGCGCTGGCGGAGGTGGTTTCGACATGGCTGTTTTCGATTGATGCGTCGGCGCTGCTTTGCACCAGATTGGTGGCGACGATCGCCCCGACTCCCACGAGCGTGGCGTTGCTGCCCCCGGTGACGCCGGCGCTGCCGCCGCGGCCGCGTGTTTTGCCGGCGCGATTCACCGCCAACTCGCTGGTGGTGTTCGCCGTGAGCGTCGCCGCCTCCCGGGCCTGGACCAGCACCGACGCGCCGCTCGCCTGGAGCGTCGCATCGCTGACGAGCGCCGAGGCGCCGCCGAGCACGTCATTGAGCGAGACGGCAACGCCGACGCCCGTGGCGCCGGTGCTGCTGTCCGTGTTGGCGCCCAAAGTGATCGTCGTCCTGATGCCGGCAAGATCTTCGGCCTGAACGGTAATCCCCTGGGCGGCGGTGATGGTTTGCGCGGCGAGGTCGTCGCCGGTGAAGTCGATGGACGCCTCGGCGGCGCTGTTGATCTTGTTGAGCGCGGCGACGACGTTCACGCTGGTCGTCTTGCCGCCATGGGTCCCTTGGGTGCTCGCCTCGGTGGTGTTCTCCATCGTCGCGGCGATTTGCGAAGCATTCTTCGCCGTGACGAGCACCTGCCCCGTGGCATGGACGACCGTATCGAGCAGCAGCGCCTGCGCGCCGGCCGTCGCTTCGTCGCCGAAGGCGTCGCTCGCCACCGGCGAACCGAGCAGCGAGTCGACGGTCTGGAGCAGTGCGTTCTTCGCGTCGTACCCGACAATATTCAGCGCCAGGGCGATGCCGGGGACCGTGGTGTCGCCGCTGGTCGATCCCGAGCCGCTCGAACTGCCTTCGAGCGCCATGCTCGCCGTGATGAGGCTGGTGGCGGTCAGCTTTTGAAGATTTTCCGCCTCGACGCGAACCTCGCCCCCCGTACCCGACGTCGTGACGCTGGCGTTTTCCACCATGGCGGATGCGCCGCCGTGGACGACGTTGACGCCGAGCGCGCCGCTTGCGCCGAGCGAGCTGCCGTTGCCGTACTGCTGGCCGCTGCTGTTGGTCGTCGAACTGATGGCAACTTCGCTAATTGTTTCGGCGGTGATGGTCGCGGCTTCTTCGGCGCGGACCAGCAGCGAACCGCCGGTCAGTTGCACCGTCGCCTGGTCCACGCTTGCCGTCGCTCCGCCCTCGACATAGTTGTAGGATACGGCTCCGGCGACGATCTCGTTGCTCGAACTATTCTGCCCTTGATTCGTCGAGCCGAGGATAACAGCAGAGTTGATTGTCGCTGCATCGACCGCCGTGACCGTCATTCCACCGCCGGCCTTGATCATCACCGGCCCGGTGACGAAGGCCGTGGTTTCGCTCAGGAGTAAGTTAGCGCTAAGAATGGCTCCGGCCGACATGGCGCGCGAGGTGGTTGCCGAGGTGTTGGTTGACTGCGGCGAGCTGGAGCGGTTACTCAGGTCGGCCGCGATGACCGCATTGTTCGTCGCCTGAACCGTCACGCTGCCGGCCGCGTCGATCGGGCTGTTGGAAAGATAGGCTTGCGCGCCCGCGCCCTCCGGGGTTCCCAGTAGTTCGGGATTCCCAAGCAGATCCTCGACCTGTTTCAGCAGCAGGTCGTTCACGTCATAGCCAACGACGTTGAGCGCCGCTCCCAGCCCGAAGGTGCGCTCGTTGCTGGAGGAGGCGTTGAGCGTGGCGTCGATGGCGGCCGTGATCGTGGAGTTGTTCTGCGCCTCCACGAGCACATCGCCGCTGGTGGAGGTCTGGACGGTTGAATCGCTCACGTAGGCGAGCACATCGCCTTGGGCGACGTTGCCGGCAAAAAGATAGGCGTCGGTGCTCGGTGGATTTTGGGAGGAGTTTTCCGGCGGCGCGATCACGGACTTTGCCTGAATGTCGGCGTCGCCGTTGGCCGTGACCCGGACATCGCCTCCGAGTGTTGCGACCGTCGAACCGCTGATTCGCGCGAGGGTATCTTTGTCGATATAGTTGATCGCTGCCGCGAGTCCGCCATTGCCGGACGAGTTTGCCACGGCCGCGCTCGTCTCCGTCGCCGCGACCTGCAAGCCCGCCGCCCCAACGTTGACCGTTGAACCGGCGTCAATCACGGCGCGAGTAAACCCGTCGATCAGGTTGATGGCTTTGGCGCCGGTGACGGAATAGTCGGCGGCGCTTGCGGCCGTCAGCGACACGCCGGCGGCGGTGAGGATCGATCCCTCAATGTCCACGTTTGCCCGGTCGATGGCGACGTTGATGACGACGTTGTTGGCGCTGCTAAGCTCACCGCGTTCACCTTGGTTGGAGGCGCTGACCGACACGGTTCCTTGGGCGCTGAGCACCGCGTCGCGCACGACGGCGCTGGCCTCGGTCAGGCGGAACATCAATAGACCGCCGCCAATGGTCGTCGAGAGGCCGACTTCGTTGTTGGCTGTTGCCAAAATCGTGATGTCTTCGGCCGTCGTGAGATCGCCTTCGACCGTGACACGCGCAGCCGAGCCGAGATAGCTCAGCGGATCGATCGCATCAATGAGGTTTTGCAGGGAGATGGTGGAGGGATCGAACGCGAGCAGGTCGCTCGGCGAAGAAAGCCCCAGCGCCGCGAGCGCGGCGGTGGTGATCGCGGCGGAATCGACTGTCCGCGGCGCCGTATTAGTGGCCAGCAAGGTCACATTGCGGGCGTTCAGAGACGCCGCCGCGTCGATCTCGATGGTTTCTGCTTCGGCGATGAAATCCGCGTTGCCGACGTCGACGGCACTCGCCACCGTGATTGAATCAAAGCCTCCGCCTCCTTCGATGCGCAGGGAGCTGGACGGCGCGGCGAAGGTGACCGACTCAAATGTCGGCGTGGAACTGCCGCTGCGCACTTGGAGTCGGCCATCGCCGAGCGTCTCGACGAGCATCTGATCGTCGTTGCCGCTGCCGACGACCACGATGTCGGTCTGAGCACCCGAGAGTGTGATCGGTTCTAGGCCCGCGTAATCAATGGTGGAACCAGGAAGCGCGACAGCGCCCGAGTCCGGCCCGGCGGCGGTGAAGCGAACCGCACCGACGGATTGGTTATCAATCGCGAGACTGTCAAAACCGCCGGCGCCACCATCAACAATTCCGGCCAGCCTGCCTTCGGCCGCGAAAATGAACGTATCCTCGTTGTCGGCAGCGCCGAGGAGGTTTTCGACTCCACGGAAGCGGAGGTAGTTTGGATCGTGTAGGTAGCCTGATCCGTCCTCGGTAACGTGCCACGTGGCATCGCCCGAGGGGCCAAGCAGAGTCTGCGTGCCAACGCCTGCGTCGAAGACGATTCCGCCCGCGACGTGCGGAACGCTGGCGTCGACCGCCAAGCGCACGTCCGCTCCGGCCGCCGTGATGAGCAACCCATCGGTGATCGACTCAAGCGACCGCGATGCCAACACGTGCATCGGATCATCGCTACGAACCACCTGAATCTCGGCGCCCGTCGCCCGAAGGGTGAGGGGCGTTGCGTCGACGGCTTGATAGAACAGGTCATGCGCTAAGACCAACCTGTCTTCCAATCTCTCTAGCTGCAGCGCTGCTCGCGAATGCTTGTGGAGCTTCGCGCGCGCCCGTTTGGAAGCTTTGCGCCGTTTGCCTAATCGACGAAAGGAATTGCTCATCAAGGTGCTCGGTTGTCAGGGCGACTCATGAGATGGCTAATTTGTCACGCTAGGTTGTAATTAGCTCTATTTATGCATGCAACTATAAAGTGGGGAGGAATGGGTTCGCGGCTCGCGCCACGGACCCTAACCAGCGACAGAGACTTAGTTTAAACGCGCGCCGGCGTTTCCTGTCGCGCCAGAACGGCTAACCGAATTGGAGTCGCGGGCGAAAAGAGGTGCAGCAGCGCGCGACAGCAACGAGGCGGCAACCGCGCGCGCTGGGAGCGCGCGGTTGCCCCTGATGATCGAAGGCGGTCGAGCCTGATTGGCTACTATTCCGTCAGGGTCCAGGCGGCCCAGAAAAACGGATGGGCGGCGCCGTAGCGATGGCGGCGGCTTTCGATGCGACTTAGCTGAGAGTTGCGCAGCGCTTCCGCCTGGCCTTGATCCTCCGCCAGATTCTCAAAGAAGGATTTCATGATGATCGCGGAATCGCGGTCGGGCACTTGCCAGAGCGTGGCGACCACGCCCTTCGCTCCGGCCAGCTGAAAAGCCTGCCGCAGCCCCGCCACGCCTTCCCCGGCTTGCACCTCTCCGATGCCGGTCTCGCAAGCGCTGAGCACAACCAAGTCCGTTCCGCGCAGATCGAGCCCGACGATTTCCATGCCCGTCAGGATGCCGTCGTCTCCGCCTCTTGGCGGCTGGTTGCATCCGGCCAACAAGAGTCCGCAACGAAGCAGCGGGTTCTCGATCGGCTTGCCGTCGACCGTCAGTAGCGCGGAGGAACGCGTACCCGAGGCTTGGGAAAAATCCCCGATCTGATTCACCTGCTGGTCGGGCAGAAAGAAGCCGTGCGTGCTGAGGACCATCACCTGCGGGCTTTTCACCCGCTTCACGACGCTCTCCAAGGCGTACTGCCCGAGATACTGGATTGGTTCTTGGCCCGTGATCTGTTCGACGCTGGGGCTAATCGCCTGCGCTTCGAGCAGCGTGTTGGGAAGTTGCGGAACGCGGCCCAAGGCGGTTTGCGAGACGAGTCCGCGGTGGGCGTCGACGTTGAACTGGAAATCACGGAAAATCGCCTGAATAGCAGCACGAATTCGATCGGGCGAAAGATCAAACGCCGGATCGGCAAAGAGCAGCGGCTGAAAGCTGGCCGAACTTTCTTCGCTCGCGACCAACTCACGCCCGCTAATCACGAACCGGAGAGAAAAGTCCTCGACCAGATACCTTTCCTCATCAATGGGGATCGCACTCCACGGTAGCAACCAGAGCGCCCCGTCGGGGCTAAGGACCAATTGCCGGCTGTCGGCGGGAAGATGTTCGGCCAGCGGTTGCCAGACGCGCTGCGACACCTGGTTCAAGGTCTTGCGCAGCGCTGCTTCGGCGGCGCGTTCTCCCTGCTGCTGGAGGGGACCATCGGGCTTCGCCGCGGCCGCAATGGCGGTACGCGCCGCTTCAACCGCCTGATCGATTTCCTCCGCCACGCCCAGGTCGACGATCCGCACTTGGCCTTGGCCGGCAGAGGGAATGATCCACGCGACGTAACGAGTAGCCTGCCATCGCTCATCCATCCCCTTGCGTTTACTCTCTAGATCAAATGGCCGAAAGCGCGCGATGTTGATTAAGACGGCTTGTGGGGAAAGGGCCTGCCGGATGGCGGCGAGTTCGGCCCATTGCTCGGTCTCGACCGATTGCCCGACTAGCTGCGCAAGCTGGCGGCTCAGTCGTTGCTCCTCTTGGGTGAGCCGGTCGATCTCCTCTTTTCGCGCGTCTTCCTGACCGGCGTCAGGCACCGAGACGACCAGATTGGCGAGCTTCCGGCGAACCTCCAGGAGCTGTTGTGCGGTCTGCTTTGATTTCGGATCGCGCAGATCTCGCATCAGGAGTTGCCGCCCGGCCAGCGCCTCCTGGGAGACGCCTTTCCCGTTGACGAGCCACGCGGCGGATGCGTCGACGGCTGCGGGGTCGTCCTGCCGCTTCAACCCGATCGCGAGGGCCTGATGAAAATGCGAGTCCTGGGTCAGAAACTTGAGCTGCTCTGCGGGAGACATGCCGACGAGCAAGTGGGATAGGCTGTTCCGCCACAGCCGCCGAGTGCGATCGGTATGCTCGATCGCTTTTGGCCAGTTGCCGTCGGCGGCTTCCAACAAGCCGAAGTTGCCGATGACCTTCATGGTTTTCACATGTTTTTCGCCCACTTTCGCCACGAAGCTGGCCAAGGACCGTTCGTAGTAGGTGCGCGCTTCGGCATAGTCTCCCGCGTCGTGGTGCAACCAGCCTACGTTAAAGAGCGATTCGGCCGTGGCGGGATGCTCCTCGCCCAGGACTTTTTCACGCACCGTTAGCGCCTGCAGCGCATGCTCGCGTGCAGCGTCATAATCGCCTTGTTCGTGCAACAGCACCGCCAACACATTCAGTATGTGAAGCGTGCTGGGATGCTCCTCGCCCAGCAGCTCTCGCACCATGCTTAGGGCTTTGTCGTAATAGGTACGAGCGGTCGCGTAATCCTTCTGCGCTTGATAAACGCCGCCCATGTTGACGAGCGACTGGGCCGTATCGGCGTGCTCGCCCAGCACTTTCGTCCGCAGCGTCAGGGCCTGCGAGTGGTACTCGCGGGCGGCGGCGTAATCGCCCTGGTCCTGGACCAAGACCCCAAGATTGTTCAGCACTTGGAGCGTATAAGGATGCTCCTCTCCGCGCACCTGGCGAATGATGGGCAAGGCTTGCTCGTAGAAGGCGCGGGCGGTGGTGTAATCACCTTGCTGATGGAACAGCACCCCGAGATTGACCAGCGTCTCGGCGGTCTCGCCGTGCGCATCGCCCAACACCTGCCGGCGGAGCCGGAGAACTTTTGCATAGCCCTCTCGCGCGGCGGCGTAGTCTCCGACATCGTCATACAGCGCCGCTGAGTTGTGAAGCGCCTGGAGCGTGTAGGGATGTTGCTCTCCGTAGTGCTTCATGAAGATAGCCAGAACTCGGTCGTAGAGTTCCCGCGCACCGCTGTAGTTGCCTTGTCGATGTTCGAGCCAGCCCAAGTTAAACAGCGACTCCGCCGTATCGGGGTGATCGGCTCCATGCACCCTCTGCCTGATCTCCAGTGCCTGCGTGAAATACTTTCGTGCGGCAGCGTGGTTCTCTTGCTCCAGGTGCAAGTTTCCAATGTTGTTGAGGGTCCGGAGGGTATAGGTATGCTCCTCCCCAAGCTGTTTCGTAAAAATGGCCAGAGCTTGTTCGTAGTATTTTCCCGCGTCGGCGTACTGACTGAGGTTTTGAGAAGCAAAGGCCAGGTTCAGCAGCGACTCGCCTGTCAGCGCGTGTTCCGCTCCGAGCACGGCGCGGCGGACGGTATAGGCATGCCACACGTACTGCTTGCCGTCGGCGTAGTCTCCGTGCTGCAGGAGCAAATGGCCGAGGTAGTTGATTTGCGTCGCCGTGTCGGGATGGTTTTGTCCCAACACATTCAGGTAGATCGCCGCAACCTCCTTCTGGAGCGGGATGGCGGCGGCCACGTTGCCCTTTGCCTCCAAGTCGGCAACCTGGGCACTCAGTTGATCCGCCCGCGCCGCCTGCTGAGTCTGCCCCCACAGCGGTCCGGGTGCGATTGTGGTGAGAAGGATCGAGACGGCAAAAGCCAGCGGATACTTCATCGGTCTCTCCTAACCAGCGGACGTTCCGGCTTGGGAGCGCGGTCTGCATTCCGCCGCACGGCGAGCGACAGGAGCCTCGCAGACCAGCCCCGAATGGGGGTGAATACCTCTCGAAGATAGCAGCGCAGCCCCCTCCACGAAACCACTTTTCTCCCCAAAAGCGCGTGGGTTGATCCGCGCGAAGCGCAATGCCGGGATTCATGGAGCGGACGCCACAGCTAGGGCGGCGGCTGTACCCGGCGCCCTGTAGCAAATTGCCGGCTGAGCGTGGGATGAAGGCTCAGCCACGACGCTCGCGCCCCTTGCCGCCGATTAGTCGCTCCCATGACCAATGGCTGATGCGCTCGCGACGACTTCCTCGCTGCGCGCTTGCCGTCCGCTGCCGGCTCGCGGCCCGCCGGCGCGTTGCGGCTGGTCGGCGGGCGCTCGCAGAGCGTGTTGGAATAGCCAATCCCTGCTCCGCATCGTCAGGCCGAACAGGGTGGGCACCAGCACGAGCGTGAACACCGTCGAAACGAGCAGACCGCCCAGCATCACCACGCCAATGCCGCGATACAGTTCGCTGCCAGCGCCGGGGAAGACGACCAGCGGAAGCAGCCCCAGGACGGTGGTCAGCGTGGTCATGAAGATCGGCCGGATGCGGCCCGCGACACTTTCGAGGATCGCCGGCTCGGGCGCCATCTGCTTTTCGCGCATAAGGTGGAGCGAATGGTGGACGATCAGAATCGGATTGTTGACGACCGTGCCAATCAGCATGACAAAGCCGAGCATGGTCAGCACATCGAGCGGCTGCGACACAAACAGATTCAGCACACGCAGCCCCGCGATGCCACCGATCGCTCCGAGCGGGACGGTGAGGATGATGACCAGCGGGTAAAGCCACGACTCGAACAGCGCGGCCATCAGCAGATACGTGATGAGGACCGCCAGCACGACGTTGAAGCGCAGCGCATCCCAGGTCTGCCGCAGCTTGTCGGTAGTGCCTCCAAGACGGATCTGGTATTCCCCCGAAAGCACGCCTTCGTCTTGCAGAACCTGGAGGATCTTGGCTCGGATGCGCTCCTGAGCCAGTTCGATCGGCATGGTCAACGGCGGCGTGACCTCAATCGTGATCGCGCGCTCGCGTTCGAGGCGATTGACCTGTTCGGGGCCGGTGCGGAACTGCTCAACCCGCGCGAGCGAGCCGAGCGTGACAAGCTTGCCGGAGGAGGTTGCGATCGGCAGGTTATTGAGATCTTGGGTACGAGCCGCGAAGTGCGCGTTGCCGGCGATGGTCAAGTCGAGCTTGTTGCCGTCGATGTAGTAGTCGCTCGCGTAAGCGCCGTCCACCAGCGCATCGACGGTGTACCCCAGCTCGGTCGCGCTCATTTGCAGTTCCTTGCCACGGCGGCGGAGCGGTTCGAGATGCACCTCGGGGCTCGACAGGTCGAGGCTGGGAATCGGCAGCAATTGGGCGTTGGGAATCTCTTTCCGCGCCATCCGCATCACGCGCTCGCCAATCTCGACCAGCCGGGGCAGTTCCGGCCCGGAAATTTCCAGATCGACCGTCCGGCCGCCGGACAGCCCGCGCTCAAAAAGGCTGCTCTGCTTCGCCACGGCGATCGTACCGGGCAAGTTGCCGGTCACTTTCCGAACGAGGGGAACCAGCTCCCCGGCCCGCATGGGATCGAGCGACCGGATGCCCAGGATGACCCGACGGCCGCGAGCCATGAAAAAGAAATCGGCAACCACCGGCGGGCTGTCGGGATCTTGTAGCTTCGGATCATCGAGATCAATGTCCCAGTAAGGCAGCAGCTCCGCCTCGACGCGCCGCCCCAGTTCCATCAGTTGGTCGACGTTGTAGCCCGGCGGCGGCAGCAAGCTGCCGAACACCATGTTGCGATTCCCAGTCGGCAGGTACTCCACCTTGGGCATTAGTAGATAGCTAAGACCGGCAGCGCCGGCGACCATGACCGCGACCAAAGCTATCTGCCGCATCAGGCCGCGCTGGAGCCAGCAGTTGACGCCGACGACCCACGCGACGAACCCGGCTCCGAAGCGATCGAGTGGCGCGAGCAACCCATGCAAAATGCGCTTCAGCCGCGAGCGCTGCGCAGGCTCGTCGCGCCGCGGCCCGTCCTGGGAAGCGCGCAAGATGCGCGAGGTGCCCATCGGAATCACGACGATCGAGACGACCATCGACAGCCCGACGGCGGAGCTAATCGCCAGCGCGATGTCGCGGAAAAGCTGGCCTGCTTCTTCCTGCACAAAGAGCACCGGCAAAAACACGGCCAACGTCGTGAGGGTCGAGGACACGACCGCCCCCCACACTTCCTGAGCACCGCGAACGGCTGCCACCATCGGGCGCTCGCCGCTTTGATAGTGGGTGTAAATATTTTCGAGCACGACAATCGCGTTATCGACCAACATGCCAATCGCAAAGGCGAGGCCCGCCAAGCTGATGACGTTCAGGGAGCGGCCCAGCATGTCGAGAATCAGAAACGTGCCGATGATGCTGGTGGGAATCGCAATCGCAATGACGAGCGTGGAGCGTCCGCTGCGCAAAAAGAGCAGCAGCACGAGCACCGTCAGGATGCTGCCGACGAGCAGATTGCCGCGCACCAGCCCGATTGCGGAATAGATGTACTCGGTTTCGTCGTAGGTTTGCAGGAGTTCCAGCCCTCGCTCGGCGAGTACGCCCTCGTTCAGCTCGCGGGTCGTCTGACGAAGCCCTTCCATGACTTCCAGCACATTGGCGCCGGTTTGGCGCGAGACGGAGATGTTGATGCCAAGTTTGCCGAACCGACGCACGATGTTGTCGGGCTTCTTGTAGGCCAAGACCACATCCGCCACATCGCGGACATAGACGGGCGAGTCGTTGCGCACGGCGATCAGCACATCTTCGACCTGCTCGATCGACGTGAACTGGCCGAGCGTGCGGATCACGTAGCGGCGTTTCCCCTCCCAGAGATCGCCCGCCGACGTATCCTTGTTTTCCTCGCGCAGCGCGTTGCGAACGTCGTACAGCGTAAGTTGCCGTGCCGCGAGCTTTTCGGGGTGAACGACCACTCGCAGCTCTTCTTCCTGGCCGCCATGCACATCCGCCGCGGAAACGCCAGATACCCGCTCTAGCCGCGCCTCGATCTTGTCCTCGACAAACCGCAGCAACTTGTGGACCTCGACCTGCGGCGGCAGCATATCCTGCAACTCGGGATGTCGCGCGGCGAGCTTCTCCAGTCGGTATAACGCCAGCGGAGGCGAATGGGCCTTCAGGACCGTCTCTAACTCCTCCGCCAACTCCGGATGCCGCTGCTGCGCGGCACGGATTTCTTCGGGGCGAGGGCTGCGGGGGCCAAGCGAGAAATAGGCGATCGGCCGATCCGAGACGTTGCGCGTGCTAATGACCGGCTGGTCGGCCGTTTCGGGATATTCCGGCACCTGCGCCAGACGGCTGTTGACCGTCAGCAGCGCTTCGTTCATGTTCGTGCCGACGGCGAACTCCAGCGTGATTTCGCCTTCGGAGTGGGTGCTCTCGGAGGCCATCTGGGTCATGCCTTCGACGCCTTTGAGCTGCTCCTCTTGCTCGAATACGATCTCCCGTTCGACTTCCTGAGGGCTGGCGCCAGGCCAGACGGTTTCGATCGTGAGGGTCGGAGTCTCAACCTCGGGCGTGAGCTGCATCGGCATGCGAAACAGCGAGATACAGCCAAAGAGCGCCACCAGCAGCACGCCGACCGCGACTTTGATCGGATTGTGGACGAAAGCTTCTAGCAGTTGCATGGAAGCCCCAGAATTTTAGAAGAGCGAGGCAGGAGCACGGCAAGCCGAGCGAAACCAGGAGGGATTTTTGGGGGGAGGGGGAGCCGGCACCGCAAAGCTCTTTACCGCAAGGGCGGCGTTGCAGCTGCGGGTCAGCAAGGCAATGCAGTTAGGGAGCGCCAGTATCTTGAGCCAGCAGACGTTCGACAACCCGGACGGCTTGGCCTTCGTTCAGCCGTTCATTGCCGTGCACGACCACCTGGTCGCCCACCGCGAGGTTCCCTTTGACTGCGATCAGGCTACCGACGGTGAGGCCAAGTTCCACCGGCACGGCGCGAACGGTTCCAGCTTCCGCAGTCGGGGAATCTATCTGCACGGCAAACACGCGGGGACTGCGGCCGCCGAGCACGATCGCGTCCTTCGGCACCAGCAGCGCCTGTTCCGCGCTGCGGAGCGGCAATTGGACGCGCGCGAGCATGCCGGGATTGATCAGCACGTCGTCCCCCTCCATACGGTTTTTGAGCCGCACTTGCACCGGGAAGGCGCGGGCCATCGGATCGGCTTGACGGATGATCGCCGCCACGTGCCCCTCGAAGACTTCGCCTTCCAGCGAGGGCAGCGTGATCGTCGCCGGGGTGCCGACCGTAATCGCGGCTAAGTGATCCTCGGGGATCGGCGCTTCGATGTCCACCTCGTCGAGTTCGACAATCGTGACCACGCTGCCGGCTTGCGTCAGCCACTGCCCGACTTCCGTAAACTCCTCCACAATGTAGCCGTCGAAGGGAGCGACGATGGTGTGCTTGTCGCGCAGATCCTCAAGGTAGCGCACCTGCTCGGCCTGCACCGCGACGCTCGCCGCGGCCTGCGCGATCTGCTCTTGGCGGGGGCCTTGCTTGGCGAGTTGCCACCCGGCCTCGGCTTCCAATTGCGCCTGAAGCGCCTGAAGCTGCGCGGCCCGCGCGCTATCCAGCTCCTCATCCGTGATCGTGCCACGGCGGTGGAGTTCTTTGATCCGCTGGTAGCGGTCGTGGGCGTAGCGCGACGCGGCTTGGGCACTGAGATAGCGGGCTTCGGCCTGTTTGATTTCTTCGGGCCGGGAGCCGTTCTGCAACTGTTCAAGCGCCGCCTGGCGCAGCGCAAGCTCGGCTTGGGCGCCCGCAAGCTGAATTTCCGCTTGGACCCTTTGCAGGCGCGCCAGTACTTGCCCCTGTTCGACCCGCTGGCCACGTTGGACAAGAAACTCGGCCACGCGCCCGGCGACGGCGCTTCCGACGGTGCTGACGCGCGCCGGCATCACCGTGCCGACAAACGACCGCGTCGCGGCGACATCGCGCTGGACCACCGGCGCGACGGACACCGCCACGACCCGCCCACGCGTCTGCGCAAGGCTAGTTCCTGCTGGAAGCAAAAACAGCAGCTGTGCCGCTACGATCGCCGCGATCGCACGTCGCCGATCCATAGTCTCTCCCTCCAAGCCGCCGACCATTCGCGCAGTTAATCATTAGCCGCCTTACATTCCTATCGTACCCCCGATTATCGTGATCCCCAAGCGTTTTACGGCAATTTGAGCCGAAAGAAGCGTCGCCCCGGCAATTTGCGGCACGACCGCGCGGCGAGAAAAATTGGCCGCCTGCCGCCGGAAACCACGGAAAGCAGCCGCCGGGGGTGGCGGGGGCGCACCGCGCCAGCGGAAGCCCCCGAAGGCGGAAAGCGGAAAGCGGAAAGCGGAGGGCGGAGGGCGGAAAGCGGAGGGCGGAGGGCGGGCAAGGCACGTCCTTCCCGCGTAGGTGGAATCCAGGGCGAAGATTCACGGTCTAGATTCCCGCCTGCGCGGGAAGGACGTGACACTACGCCTGACCTTCCGGGGGCTTCCGCTCTCGCGGTGCGCCCCCGCCACCCGACTCAGGCGCTCAGCAACTCCAACCTGCCGCGCTACAGCGCGCTACTGTCGATGAGCTGTCCATCCGCTCGGGTTGCAAGGCGGCCGTGCAGCGTGAGATCGACACTGAAGCTGATGGTGCGCACTGATCCATCGGCGAAGACGAACTGGCAGCCGGCGGGGTGAGGGCCGCCAAAGATATAGATCTTGCCGGCGCCCGCCCGGTCTTGTAAGAGCGGGTAGCCGGGACCGGCGTAGCGGGCGACATCGGGATCGAGGCCGATGTACATCGAAAGCGCATCGCCGCCATGGTCCCAGGAAGCGTAGCGTAGCGGGTCGAGAAATTTTTCGCCGACGAGGTACGTGCTACTCGTGCCATCGCGGACGTCAGAGAAGCCGATCAGCTTGTGCCAGAACGCAACGCCGGCTGAGGTGGAGTCTTCCGTCGGCCACTTGTGGTCTGCGGCTGCGGCAATCGTATCTGGCCCCGCATGATAGGACGACCAGGCACTACCAGCATTGACGGCGTAGCAACTTTTCGCCACCAGTTCAAACGGATCGCAGCGGACACCGCCAAAGCCAGGATTGTAGGGACGATTGGACGAAGCGGTATTGGGCTTGTGGTCGTAGAGACGCGGTGAGCGACGGCTTGGACAATGAAAGCCGGCCAGCGGCGTGAGGACTAGCTGCGTGGCGGCTTGTTTTTTCTCCGCTGCCGTCCCGCCACGGCCAAGCTGGTGTAAAGCGGTCTGCTCAAGATAGGGCAGCACGCTGTAAACCCAGCCGCCCGGCTGCGAGAGTCCAAAAGCCCCGTCGGCGTCGCCGACCCACTTATGTCCCCAACCGCCACAGGGGAAGAAGCCCTGCGCGGCATGGTGGTTGTGGAAGGCGAGGCCGATTTGCTTTAAGTGGTTGGCGCACTGCGCGCGCCGCGCCGCCTCGCGTGCCGCCTGAACCGCCGGCAGGAGCAAGCTGATCAAAATGCCGATGATGGCGATGACGACCAATAGCTCCACGAGAGTAAAGCCGGCACGCAGAGCCATCGGGACGGATGCGGCCGAGCGTCGGCGGCGCACGGGCAGACGTGCGGTTCGAAGCATCACAAAAGCTCTCGCAAGGACAAAGACAAAGCAGCTACCTTCGGCGACGAATCAGAGCGAAGCCCAAAAACGAAGCGAGACTGCCGAACATGATGACCTGGGACGAAGGCTCGGGCGCGACCATGCTGCGATGCAGGGTCCGCACCTCCTGTGCATTCAGGGCGCGCCGGTAGTGGTTAAAAACGGCCATCTGACCGTCGAAGTCGGTGACGCCCGCAAGATCGGTCGCTACGACGCCGGTAATCCGGCCGAGTCCCGCCCCGTTATCGCCGCCCCACCTGTTGAAGCCTGAGCCGACCGGAAGCGAGTCGAAATCGATCAGTTGGCCGTTGAGATAGAGCGTCAGGGAACCGGAGCCATCTAGGGGATTACTGATGACGGCCACAATCTGCGTCCACTCCAGACTAGACAGGTCCGCACTAGTGGTCAGTTGCGTGAGACTGTCTTGTTGCGCCACCATCTGCAATTGACCATCTACCAGTGCCAGCACGGTGCCCGAGCCGTTGCCGCCGGTTTCAAACAGCACGTGGGTTCCGACGAGGTCGGTGGGCTTGAACCATAATTCCAGCGTGCCGCTGTCGGTGGTGGAAAACAGCATTTCCGGGTTGGAGGCGCCTGGTATCCGCGCAGAGGCGGTGTAGGCGTGATCAATCCCGGTGACGTAAGCGTCATTGACCGCAACCAGCGGCGGCGTGTCATTGAAGGTCCAGGGAGTGCTGCCGATGAACGGCTCCCAGAGACCATTGCTGCCGCCATCGGAGTCGGCCCCAGCACCCGCGATCCAGCTATTGCTGGGCGTGGGGGCGGAGGAGGTCGTCTGATGCCCGGCCGCATAGATGGCCGCCGGGTTCTCGGCCGTGTCCCAAACCTGCAAATGATCGTAACTGGCCATATAGGAATTATTACTGTTTCGATTGATTCCCAGACGCAGGGCGTTGAGATCGCCGACGTTGCTGGCGGAAGTGGCGGCCTGCATCCCATTGACCCACAATTCCGCTTGCGTCGAGGAGACTTTGCGAACAACCAGGTTGTCCCACGCTCCCGGCCGCGGCGCGACAGAGCTGGTTACGGAACCACCGCTGTCACTGGTAAGCCGGTACTGCCCGTTGTGGTTGTCAATCTGCCAAGAGTTGGCGGCGTTTGAGGAGGTATCGTTGGTGAAGATTCCCTGGAAGCCCCCTTGATCGGTCACGTTGGCGCGTACCCACAGCGACATCGTGAAGGCGGAAAACGGGGTGGAGCCGTAGGCGGGGTTGACCTCCAGGTAGTTGCTTACGGAGCCGTCGAGCACCGCGAATCCCGATGTGTAAACCGCGCCGCTACCGACGCTGTTCAGATGCAGGCCGCCGACGGAATCCTCCGCTGTACCCTGGTCGAAATTATATTCGTGAAGCAGCGCCCCTTGGGCAGCGGTCGTCAGGCTTGCCGTCGTTAGCAACAGCGTGGCGATCGAGAGAGTTTTCACCTAAATCTCCTCCTGCCCGAAGGCTCGCGTTCAATTCTCATCGGACTGCGAATGGTGCGTTTGCCCCTGCTCGGCCGCGGCTGGCGCTGGCGCAGCGGAGGCAACAACTTGGATGCCATTGACGGCGGCTCTGCCGCGTTGGGCTTTGCCGGTCAGCGTGAATTCCGGCTCGGTCAAGCCGGAGAACACCACGTAGTTTCCGGGCGTGGCCTCCGCGAAGCTGTCGCCGACGGATTGCTCAAAATACCCCGAGAACTTATGGCGTTGTTCACGGCCGAAGCGCACTTGGTCCCCGATGGCGAATGCGATGCCCGCGGGACGTTCGCCTGTCCGGCGTGAATCGAAATAAACGTAGACGTCATAGCCTCGCTGGGTGAAGCTCGGTGGCAAGTCGCGCACGACCACCTGATAGGGCGGCTCGCCCTTCGCGGCGTCACGAAGCTCGCCCCAGGCTTCCATCAGGCGATAGTCGTTCGGGCCTCGATTGCCGTTCCATCTGGCGTGCGGGAATCGCCACTGGATTTGAGCGCCCGTCACCGCGCCTTGGTCGTCGACGACTCGGTCCAAAGTGCCCTCGCACGCCTGCTGATCCACGACCTGAAGATTATTCCACTGTCCCCGGGGAATCCGTCCGGCCACTTCCGTCGGAGCGAGAACCGTCCTGAAGCCGGTGCAGAAGTTGAAACTTATTGTCGAGGGAACACGGGTGAGGGTCGGTGCCGGCATCTGGCGGAGGAAATCGTTCTGCGGGCCACGCAGATCGAGCAGCACCAGAGGTCCGCGTTCCGACCGGCGTTCCACGCGCAGCGACTGGCCCGCCGACAACCGCCGTGGTGGGGAAGACTCGGCACGAGTCTGGTCGCGCGACTCGACCTGGACCGCTCCCTCGAAGACAGCCACGCGCATGGCGCCCGTCGCTTCGACCTCGGCTCCAAACTCGGTGCCGAGATCGACCACGGCCGCCAGCGGCGTCAGCAGCTTAAAGCCGACGCCGCGACGCGTGACGCGCGCGGTCACGCGACCCTGCTCGAGCAGAGCGCTGCTGATTTGCGACGATTCGATCGGTTGCAGTCGCAGCCGAGCCGGAGCCTGTAAGATTAGCCGCACGCCGTCTTGGTACTCGACCTCCGCCAGCCCTTTTTGCAGGTCGAGCAGTTGCCCCGCGCGCAAGAACGCCCCGTCAAAAATCTCCCCGCTCTCTGGACCCCACACCGCCTGGTTCGATTGCAGCAAACGAGCGACCACCGGCACGTGGACGGGAGCCGCCGGTGCGTGCGCCACCTCGGCGGGACCGAACCACGACTTGCTCAGGAGGAAAGAGACGCTCACGACGAGCAGGCCGAGCCAAAGTGCCGCGACCACCGTGGCAAACGCTAATGGGTGATGCTGCCAGTTCAGACCCCGGGCCAGCCGCATCGTAATCGGCGGCGCGGGCAAACTCGGCTCGGGAGGCGAGTCGGAAGCCTCCTCGGCCGTGCTCGGCAGGGCGAGCGCGCCGAGGCTTTCACTTTCCTTCCAATAAAGCAGCGCATGCAGTTGGACAAAATCCGCGTACTGTCCACACAAATGAGGGGCTTCGCGCAGGCGATCGAACACTTCCGCCCGTTCCGCGCGCCCAGCCGAGGACTCGTCGAGCAGCCGCGAAAGCAGATCTTCAAAGGAGCCGTCGAGCAGTCGTTCACTCATGTCGAATGCTCCGAAGCCAACCGGCGGTCGATACAGGCGAGCAGGCTTTTGCGAATCCGATAGAGCACCTGCCGCACCGCGCCGGGCGTGCGGCCCGTGCGCTCGGCAATAGCTTCGGCCGACGCATCGCCTCGATAGCGGAGCGTAATCATTTGCCGGTCCTGGGGCGACAGCCCTTGCAGGCAGCGGCTAAGCGCCTGCAACAACAGGTCCTGGCGGTCGTACCGCTCCTGAGCGACAGCAGCCAAACTCTCTAGAAGCGCCTCGTCGCTGGCAAAACTATGCCGGTCGCGGTGCTGCCGCTTGTAGTACGCACAGACCTCAAAATATGCCACCCGGCAAGCCCATGCGGGGAAGCTGGTTCCCGGCGTGAACTCGTCCCGTTTGCGCAGCAGTACGGCGTTCGTCTCTTGCAGCACATCGTCGGCGTCAGTCAGTTGGGGCACCAGCGTCAAGATATACGCGTAGAGCCGCCGCTGGGCCTCGATCAACTGCGTCAGAAAGCGGTCTTCCGAATGCGCCACGAGCCGCTCGCTCTCGCTGAAGGTGCTGGGCCGCCCGAAATGGGAATGCCCACCGTAACAGAACGGCGCGAGAAGTCTGCCTGTCAGGGTTCAAACGCGAAAAATTTTCCTGCGGCGAGCGTCGATTCGACCGATCCCACGGCGCCGCAAGAACTTGCGGAGCTTTCGTGAAGTTGTCGTCAGCGGCCGAATGGGCTACAGCGGCTTGGGTTTTCCGGTAGCGCCAGAGCGGTCAACCGGCCTGGAGGCCGCGGGCCAAAAGAGAAAGGAGGTGCAGCGCACGCAAGAAGGGAAAGGCTGGCGCGCCGCTAGTCCTGGGGCGGTCTTCTGGCGCTAGAAGCGTCGGTGTCGAGGGCAAGTTGCAGTTGAACCGGGCCGTTCTGCTCCGGTTGCCCGTCGTACTCCTCGTCTTCGGCTCTGCGCGTCCCCCACCATTCGCCCAGGCGCTGGAAGATGACAAAGAAGACGGGCACGAAGAACACGGCCAACACGGTGGAGGCGATCATGCCGCCGAAGACGGCCGTCCCGAGGGCGCGCTGGCCCGCGGCGCCGGCCCCTTCGGCGATGACGAGGGGAACCACGCCGAGGATAAAGGCGAAGGAGGTCATCAGAATGGGGCGAAACCGCAACTGCGCGGCTTCGACGGCCGATTGCAAGATCGGCGTGCCGCGGGCGCGGATATCGCGGGCGAATTCTACGATGAGAATCGCGTTCTTGCTCGCCAGGGCGATGATCAACACGATGCCGATCTGCGTGTAGAGGTTATTGTCCATGCCACGGATCGAAACGGCGGCAATGGCGCCCAGTAGCCCCAAGGGCACGACCAAAATCACGGCCCAGGGAGTGAACCAACTTTCATACTGGGCCGCGAGCACCAGGTAGACGAGCAACACCGCCATGCCGAAGATGAAAATGGCCTCGCCGCCGATTCTTTTCTCCTGGTAGGCCATGCCGGTCCAATCGTACCCCATCTGATCCGGCAGGTTCTCGGCGGCGATTTGCTCCATGAGCTCCAGCGCATCGCCGGTGCTGTATCCTTGCGCTGGCTCTCCGGTGACGGACGCGGCCGGATAAAGGTTGTACCGATTAATCGTCTGCGGGCCGAACGACCTTTCCACCGTGGCGATGGCCCCCAGGGGAATCATCTCTCCCTGCCGGCTGCGCACTTCAAGCCGTTGGATATCCTCCGGCTCGGCGCGGAACTCCGACTCGGCCTGAACGCGGACCTGATAGATGCGGCCGAACTTGTTGAAGTCATTGACATAGGCCGAGCCGAGATAAGCCTGCAGCGTCGAAAACACGCTCCCCAGCGGAATGTCGAGCGTCTTGGCCTTGGTGCGGTCGATGTCGACATAGAGCTGCGGGACGCCAGGGCGGAAGCTGGTATTGAGCGCCGTTAGCCCCGACTGGCTGCGGGCATCTTCGACAATCTCGATCACGACCTGATACAGGGCATCGCGGCCCAGGTCGCCCCGATCCTCGACCATCATCTCAAAGCCACCCCGCACCCCCAGGCCGCGAATGGCTGGTGGCGCGAAGGGAAAGACAATCGCCGCTTGGATCTGCCCGAACTCGCGCTGCAAGCGCTGCAAAATCGCCTCCTGCGTCAGGCCGGCCGGGAGCCGCTGCTCCCAATCGTCAAAGGTGATGAACATCGTCGCGGCGTTCGGAGCCGTGCTATTGTTCAGCAGCGAAAGCCCGCCGATCGTAAACCAATCGGCAACGCCCGGCGTCTCCACGAGAATCTCATCGATCCGGTCCGAGACTTCGCGCGTTCGTTGTTGCGAAGCGGCATCGGGAAGTTGAATGCTGGCGAGAATGTAGCCTTGGTCTTCCGTAGGGAAAAAGCCGGTCGGGACGCGGTTGTACCACCAGCCCGCCAGCGCGACGAGCGACGCGAAGGCCACCATCACCGCGAAGACGTGCCGCACGAGCACCCGCACCACGGCGATGTAAACGCGCTCCACCCAGCCGTAGACGGTGTTGAAGGCGCGGGCAAAAAGGTTCTTGTGCTCCTTCGGTGGACGGAGCCACAGCGCGCTTTGCGCGGGCTTAAGCGTCACGGCGTTGATGGCGCTAATCAGGGCGGTGGCGGCGATCGTGAGCGCGAATTGGCGATAGAGCTGGCCTGTGATTCCTCCTTGCACCGCGCTGGGAATGAACACCGCCAGGAGCACGAGCGTAATGCCGATGATCGGGCCGAGCACCTCGCCCATCGCCTTGACCGTGGCCGGCTTGGGCTTCATCCCCTGCTCGATGTGATGCGTCGCGTTCTCCACGATCACGATCGCATCGTCCACGACAATCCCGATCGCCAAAATCAGCCCGAACAGCGTGAGCATGTTGACCGTGAAGCCCAGCGCGGCCATCGCCGCGAACGCGCCGATAATCGTCACCGGCACCGTCGTGGCGGGGATGAGCACGGCGCGCCAATCCTGCAGGAAGACCAGGATCACGATCAGGACGAGGATGCCGGCTTCCAGGAGCGTTATATAAACCTCGTGGATCGACGCTTCGACAAAGCGCGTGGTGTCGAGCGGAACGACGTACTGCATTCCCTCGGGGAAGGACCGGCTCAATTGCTCCATCGCCGCCCGCACGTTTTCCGCGACTTCGAGGGCGTTGCTGCCGGGAAGCTGGTAGATGCCGATGTTGGCCGTCGGCCGTCCCTGCCGCAGATTGAACTGGTCATACGTCTGCGCGCCAAGCTCGACACGGGCGACATCTTTCAGTCGCGTGAGGCGTGCTCCTTCGCCGGTCTTGACGATGATGTTTTCAAACTGCTCGACATCGCTGAGCCGGCCCTGCGTCGTCACCGTGTACTGGAAAGCCAAATCGTTCGGCGCCGGCGGCTGGCCGATCTGGCCGGCTGCGACCTGGACGTTTTGCTCCTGGATCACGGCCATTACGTCCTGCGTCGTGAGGCGGCGCGCCCGGAGCTTCTCGGGGTCGAGCCAGATCCGCATGCTGTAGTTGCCGGTCCCAAAGACCGTCACGTCTCCGACCCCCTCGACCCGGCTTAGTTCGTCGCGCAGCCGCAGCGTGGCGTAGTTGGCAAGGAATAAATTGTCGTAGCGATTGTCCGGCGAGGTGAGCGAAACCACGAGGATGATGTTGGTCGATTGCTTTTTGGCCGTGACGCCCTGCCGGCGGACCTCTTCCGGAAGCAGCGGCTCGGCGACCGCAACCCGGTTTTGAACGAGCACCTGCGCGTCATCCAGATCGGTGCCGATCTCGAACGTCACCGTCAGCGAGTAGGAGCCATCGCTGGAACTGGTGGACGACATGTAGAGCATGTCTTCCACCCCGTTCACCTGCTGCTCGATCGGCGCGGCAACGGTGTCGGCCACGACTTCCGCATTGGCGCCGGGATAGGTCGCCGTCACGCGCACCGTCGGCGGCGTGATCTCTGGATACTGCTCGATCGGCAGCACCCAGAGGGCGACCAGACCAATGATGATCGTCACGATCGCGATGACGTTCGCGAAGATTGGTCGTTCGATGAAAAACTTCGAGAACATAACCAGCTATTCCGCCTCATCACGGGCGGCGATGGGCGGCTGAGCATCTCCCTCGTTCGCCGCCTGCGCGCCAGCCGTCTCGGCTCGCTCCTGAGGAGCGGGCGCTTGCGCAAGCTGGGGATTCACCTTTGCCCCAGGGCGAGCGCGCTGCAGCCCATTGACGACGACCCGATCGTCGGCGGCGATCCCCTTCTCGATCACGCGCAGGCCATCCACCGCGATTCCCAACTCGACCGGGCGGTACTCGATCGTGTCGTCCTCGTTCACGACGAGCACGAAGTCGCCCCGCTGATCGCTTCCCAACGCGCGCTCTTCGACAAGCAGCCGCGGCGCCGGCTCGCCAATCGGGGCGCGAATGCGGACGAACATGCCGGGCAGCAGCACATGGTTCGGGTTCGGGAAAATGCCGCGGCGCGTCACGGTGCCGGTCGTTGGATCGACCCCCATTTCCCGGTAATCCAGATAGCCCTTGTGGGGAAAACCAGGCTCGTCGGCCAAACTCAAGTACAGAACCGGAGGCGTCGTTTCGGGATCGGGCAGCTTGTTCGCGCGCAGCATGTCCATGAAACGGAGCAATTCCCGCTCGCTCAGATAAAAGTAAGCGTGGATCGGGTTAATGCTTTGAATCGTGGCGAGCACCGTTTGTTCGGCCTGCACCAGATTGCCCACATCGACCAAGTGCCGACCAATGCGGCCGCTGATGGGAGCACGAATTTCGGTGTAGCCGAGATTGACTTCCGCTCGTTCCAACGCCGCCTCGGCGGCGGCAACCTCGGCCGCGGCCGACGCCCGCTCGGCTTGCCGGACTTCCAGTTCCTGTTCGGTCGTGGCGTTGCGCCGGGCAAGCTCGGTCGTACGCCTCAGCGTCGCTTCGGCAAGCTGCAGGGCGGCTTGTGCCTTCTGCAGATTTGCCCGCGCAGCCTGGACCTCCACCAGGAACGGAGCCTGCTCGATCACGAACAGCAGGTCTCCCTGTTGAACCATCTGACCATCTTCAAAGGCAATCCGCTGCAGATAGCCATTGACCCGCG
Organism: uncultured Pirellulales bacterium; assembly: GCA_964481585.1. Taxonomy (GTDB): domain Bacteria; phylum Planctomycetota; class Planctomycetia; order Pirellulales; family CAYZVT01; genus CAYZVT01. Next base: position 7,108 of record CAYZVT010000006.1, on the reverse strand, counting down.
CGCGGAGATCGACTTCTGCCGTGGCGCGGGTCGTTCCGGTAAACTCGATCGAGTCGACCACCTCCCGCTTCACCGGCGTGGTGACCGTGACCTCCGGAGGTGGGGGCGGGACGAACCGGTTCCGCTCCTCACATCCCGACAGCCCCGTCGCCAACACCGCCAGCGGTAGCAGCAGGCTCCAAACCTCCCCTTTTCCACGCCCCATCGCATCCACGCAGTCACCTATCGGAATTGTCCCATTTTGATCCCGACCATCCTGCCTGCGCCCGAGCCATTTATCAAGGGCTGCCACCTCTCCGTCGCTCCAAGTCTAGCGCGCAGCGCGACGCGGAACAGCGGCAAAAGCACAAGGTGCGCCCCCGCCACCCTGCCGCGCTGGCCGTTCGAGGCTCCTGACAAGCCTTGCCAACAGCATTAGGCGAGCAGGTCGCGGAGCACATGCCCGTGAACATCGGTCAGGCGGAACTCGCGGCCTTGGTACTTGAAGGTGAGCTTCTCGTGGTCGAGGCCCATCAGGTGGAGGATCGTGGCGTTGAAGTCGTGGACGTGGACCGGCTTTTCCACAGGACCGAAACCGAAGTCGTCGGTTTTGCCGTACGAGACACCGCCGCGAATGCCGCCGCCGGCGAGCCAGAGCGTAAAGGCGTCCTTGTGATGGTCGCGGCCGGGGCTGGTCATTTTGCCATTGCCGTCGATTCCCTGCGCAAGCGGCGTGCGGCCGAACTCCGCGCCCCAGACGACGAGCGTTTCGTCCAACAGCCCGCGCTGCTTGAGATCGGTAATCAGCGCCGCGACTGGCTGATCGACCTCGCGGCACTTGGCCGGCAAGCGCGTGTTCAGTCCCCCGTGGTGATCCCAGTCGGCATCGAACAGTTCCACCACGCGCACGCCGCGCTCGACCAGCCGCCGCGCGAGCAAGCAATTATTCGCAAACGATGCCTTGCCCGGCTCGGCGCCGTAGCGCGCGAGCGTATCGGGCGATTCGTGCGCCAGGTCCATCAGTTCCGGCACGGAAGTCTGCATGCGGAACGCCATCTCGTACTGACTGATGCGGGTGGCAATCTCGGGGTCTCCCATATCAGCCAATTGCTGCTGGTTCAGTGCCCGCACCGCGTCGAAAACCCGTCGGCGATCGGCGGGCGATTGGCCTGGCGGGTCGCTGAGAAACAGCACCGGGTCGCCGCTGGAGCGGAACTGGATGCCTTGGTACACGCTCGGCAAAAAGCCGCTCCCCCACAGGCTCGTCCCTGCGCCCCCCGCAGGCCCGGAGAGCATGACGACATAGGCGGGCAGGTCGCGGTTTTCGCTTCCCAGGCCATAAGTGACCCAGGAGCCAAAGCTCGGCCGCCCGCCCCGGCCAAAGCCGGTGTGCAAAAACATCTGGGCCGGGGCGTGGTTGATCTCCTCGGTATGAACCGTGTGGACGAAGGCCAGTTCGTCCGCAACGCCTGCCAAGTGCGGCAGTAGTTCCGAGAATTCATGACCGCACTGGCCATACTTCTGGAAGCGATAGCGGGTTCCGGCCAGACGCAGCTTGCCGCCGATGAAGGCGAACCGCCGTCCGGCGAGCAATTCCTCGGGACACTCCTGACCGTCGCGGCGATTCAGTTCCGGTTTGTTGTCGAACAGATCAAGCTGCGACGGGGCCCCGATCATGTGCAGGTAAATGACGTTCTTCGCCTTTGGCTGAAAGAGCGGACTTTTGGGAGCGAGCGGATCGTCGCTCGGCGCCGCCGGCGCGCTTTCGTTGAGCAACATCGCCAGCGCCGCAGCCCCCAGGCCCGTCCCCGAACGCCGCAAGAACTGCCGCCGATAAATCGCTTCCGCCATCCCAGCCAGGCTTGTCACAGCTACCCTTTCGTGATCGTTTCGTCCAAATTCAGGAGCGCCGCAGCCACCGCGTACCAGGCGACAAACTCGGCAGGCTCGACGCCCTCGGGCAGTTGAAACTTGCCCAGAAACTGGCGCGCCGCGTCTTGATCCTCTTGACTCGCCGCCCGCTGTGCTTCGAGCAGCCCGCGCAGCGTCTGTAGTTCGCTCGGCTGCGGCGGCCGTACCAGCGCCAGCTGGAATGCGTGCATCAGCCGGGCCGTGTCGTCTGCCTGCGGCTTTTCGGTCAGCACGCGCCGCGCAAAAGCCATCGCCGCCTCGACGTAGACCGGATCGTTCATCAGCGTCAGCGCTTGCAGCGGCGTGTTGGAGCGCGGCCGCTTCACCCGGCAGGCCATGCGATTGTTGGCGTCGAAGTTCACAAAGCTGGGGTAGGGAGCGCCGCGTTTCCAGACGACGTAGATGCCACGGCGGTATTTTTCGGCACCGGGACTGACCACATAGTCGTAACGCTCGCCGCCCACTTTTTGCCAAATCCCCTCCGGCTGGTACGGCTGAATCGGCGGACCGCCGGAAGCAAGATGAATCAGCCCGGCGATGGCCAGCGCGTTGTCACGAATCGTCTCGGCCGAAAGGCGAAATCGCGGGCCACGGGCGTACAGCAGATTGCGATCGTCGCGCGCCAGGAGTTCGGGCGTTGCCGCGGCGCTTTGGCGATAGGTGGCCGACAGCACGATCGTTCGCAGGATGTGCTTCCTCGACCAGCCGTGGTCCATGAACTCGACCGCGAGCCAATCGAGCAATGCCGGGTGCGTGGGCGGGTCGCCTTTGATGCCGAAATCTTCCGGCGTCGTAACCAGCCCGTGACCAAACAACTCTGCCCACCAACGATTGACGGTGACGCGCGCCACCAGCGGGTTTTCGCGGTCCACGAGCCACCGCGCCAGATCGAGCCGGTTCGGCTGCGGGCGGTCAGTGCGAAACGGGTGCAAAGCTTCCGGCGTCCGCGGCGCGACGGCAGCGCCGGGCGTGAGGAAGTTGCCGCGATCGAGGATAAACGTCTCGCGCGGCGTGCTCAGTTCCTGCATCACGAGCGTCGTATCGGGCGCCAGTTTCTTGAGCTTCGCCTGAGCCTGCCGCTTCCGCTCGGCCAGCTTTCGGTAGGGCCGGTCCTCCTTCTGCCGATAGTCGGCCAGCACCGTGCGCTGCTCCGCCGTGCGCTGCGCAGGCTCGGCAGCCAGCGCCTGCACCACGTCTTCCGGCACCGAGTCGCCCTCGGCCTGGCCGGTGATGGCGGAGATGCGCAAGCGGCCGATCACCCGTCCCGCGCCGTGTTGCTGCACGAGGCGAAACGTCAATACGGAGCCTTCCGCGTGCCCGAACGGCTCGGCCGTCTCGAAGCTTGCCCAATGGGACTTGTGAAACTCGGGATGCACCGCCCAGCCGGTTTTCTCGTTGCCGTCGATTGCCTTCTCGACTTCATATCCCTGGCCGCTAAAATCCGCAGTCGCCCGCGTGAAGGAAATCTCGCGCGCTTCGCCTCCGCCCTGCGGGGCAAGGGTCGCAGCGAACGTATGCAGCACAAAATTCGGCCGCGCCTCATCGCCCCTTCCCGGTCCGGTTCCCGGCAGCGAAGCGTGCGTCAGCGCTTCGAGCTTCAAGCCGCGAATATTCGTTAGGTCGGTCTTGACCACGAACCGGTAGGTGTCGGTTTCCGGAATCTCACCGCTTACCAGAACGGAACCGTCGTCCAAAATCTCATGCGTGGCCCCCTCAAGCGACTCGAATTTTGCAATTTTCAGCACATGCTCGCGCGACGCTTGCTCGGCGCGCTGCAACGTCGCCTGTTCCCATTCGGCATCGTACGCCTCCAGCCGTGCGCGACGCTCGGCTATTTGCGTCTCGATGGCGCGCACCTGCCGAGCGAGCTGCGCACGCTGCGCGTCGCGCTGGGGGTTGGGAAGGTCCATCGTCGGACCTTGAAACTGAATTGAGCCGGGCACCTTCGGGTCGGTTCGGTCGGCTTCGAGGGCGGTGCTGTTGAAAAACGCAAACAAGCCGTAGTAGTCCCGCGCGGTGATCGGATCATATTTATGGTCATGGCATTGGGCACATTCGAGCGTCGTTCCCAGCCAGACCATGCCGAGCGTATTCACCCGGTCGAAGACCTGGTTGACCCGCGTTTCCCTCGGATCGCTCCCCGCTTCGCAGTTCGTCGGCGCGCAGCGATTAAAGCCGGTGGCGATGCGCTGGGCTGTCGTGGCCTGCGGGAGCAGATCGCCCGCCAACTGCTCGATCGTGAACTGATCGAACGGCATGTCGCGGTTGAGCGCGTCGATGACCCAATCGCGATAGGGCCAAAGATCACGAAGATCGTCGCGCTGAAAGCCGTGCGAATCGGCATACCGCGCCGCGTCGAGCCAGGGACGCGCCCAGCGCTCGCCAAACTGCGGCGAAGCGAGCAGGCGATCGACCAACCGTTCGTAAGCCTCGGGCGAGGTGTCGTGGACGAAAGCTTCGGCCTCGGCGGGCGAAGGCGGCAGCCCGATCAAGTCGAGATAGACGCGCCGCGCGAGCCGGTAGCGATCCGTCTCCGGCGAAGGCGCCAACCCCTCGCGCTCCAGCCGCGCGAGTATAAAGGAGTCGATCGGTGTTCGTGGCCAGTTCGCTTGCTTTACCGCAGGCAAGGGCGGCCGCACCGGCGACTCGTATGCCCAGTGCCCCGCAAGCTGCAAGTTGTCCGGCCACTGCGCGCCTTGGTCAATCCAGCGGCGTATCAGCGCGATCTCCTCTTGCGAGAGCAGCGCCCCGCGGGCGGGCATCACCTCGTAGTCGTCCCTCTCCAGGCTGATCCGCCGCACCAGCTCACTGTACTCCGCGTCCCCCGGCTCGACCGCGTCGCCGCTATCGCCCCCTTCCAAGAAGGCTTCGCGGTCGTCGAGCCGCAAACCGCCTTCCCGTTTCTCGGCGTTGTGGCACTCAAAGCAGGCGCGCTGGAGGATCGGATAAACCTCCCGCCCAAAATCGACCGTTACCGCGTCCTCTGCCTGCGCGCTTGCAGTCCAGACCAAGAGCAAAGCGAGGCACGCAGCAGTAGCAAAACCATCGCGCGACGGCATCAACGGATCTCCCAATCTGTTCAAGGGCCAATCGCGGGATTGGTTTGCCCGCTTCTTGTACGCAATAGCCGGCGAGCGATGCTCGCTGGACCCGCGGCGTTGCCGCGTTGGCTACTGGGAGCGAGGGGGACAGCAAAAGGAAAACGGCACGGGGTCGGGTGGCACAGCCCCGGCCATTATAGCAAGAATGCACCCGTCTCGCTGTAGCTGGTTTCCGGCCGAAAAACCGGCTGTTGTTACGCTTTTCCCCAGGCGTGAGGCGTCCTTCCGGCGCAGGCGGGAAGGCAGAGAGAAGGCCTTGCCTATAGTGGTAGCGCCAAAGCGGCTAGCGGGTCTGGCGGCTTCGGGCGAACAGGGCGCAGGAAGTCGCTACCGTTCCACGAAAGGCATCCCACCTCGCCGTCCGCAAGCAGATGAACCTTTTTTCGACTATAATTCTGATCTAACTCTTGCGCAGAAACGAAAGGCGGTCGCGTCATGAAAAATGGCATGCTGAGTGGTGTCGGGCTCCTCGTTGCGATCTGTGCCGGTTGGGCAGCGGCCGGTGAGACGGACTCCGCCGTGGACCAGGCGGCAGATCGAAACCGGCCGAACGTGCTGTGGATCGCGATCGACGACCTGAACGACTGGGTCGGCTGCCTGCAAGGCCACCCGCAGGTCAAGACGCCTAACCTCGACCGCCTGGCGGCGCGGGGCACCCTGTTTACCAACGCCCACTGCCAAGCGCCGCTTTGTGGTCCCTCGCGGGCAAGTGTGATGACCGGTCTGTTGCCCTCGACGACGGGCATCTATGGGCAAATCTATGATGGGCCGCTTCAGGAAGAAATCGCCGAGTCCGGAAGTGCGGTCTTTCTGCACCAGTATCTCAGCCAGCAGGGTTACACAACGCTCGCCGTCGGCAAGCTATTGCACGTGCATCTTCCGCACAACACGGTCGATCTCTCCGGTGGCCGCATCCGCGGGGCTGGCCCCAAGCCGGCCCAGCGTTTTCATTGGGACCATCCGGATACCGGCACCGATTGGGCGGCGTATCCCGAACAAGATCGGCAGTTGCCCGACTGGACGCACGCCCAGTGGGCTGTCGATCAACTCGGCCAACCGCACCAGGAGCCTTTCTTTTTGGGTGTGGGCTTTAATCTGCCGCATGTGCCCTGGTACGTGCCCCAAAAGTGGTTCGACCGCTACGCGGGGTTAGAGATCGAGACTCCCCCGTATCTGCCGAGCGATCTCGAAGATCTGCCCGAGCTGGCCCTGCGACTGACGGCGGTGCCGATGATGCCGACCACCGCCTGGGCGCGCGAGCAGAAGCAGTGGCGGAACATCGTGCACGCCTACCTGGCGTGCGTCACGTTTGTCGATGCGCAGGTCGGGCGGGTGCTTGATGCGCTGGAGGCGAGTCCGTACGCCGAGAATACGATCGTCGTCTTGTGGTCCGACCACGGCTACCATCTAGGCGAGAAGAATCGCTTCGCCAAGCATTCGCTGTGGGAGCGGGCGACGCGCGTGCCGCTGATAATTGCCGGATCGGGTTTGCCAGCCGGGCAAGTGTGCCCTCGGCCGGTGCAACTTCTGGATCTCTACCCCACGCTCCTCGATCTGTGCCAACTTCCGCCAAACTCGCAGAACGAGGGGCATAGCCTCAAGCCGCTCCTCGAGCAGCCCAATCGCTCCTGGCCCCATGCCGCCTTGACGACCTATGGGCGGAACAACCACGCAGTGCGGGACGACCATTTTCGCTACATTCGCTACGAGGACGGGTCGGAAGAACTCTACGACCACCGCACCGATCCGCACGAGTGGCACAACCTTGCCGCCGATCCCCGCCATGCTGAAACCAAGCGCCGCCTGCAACACCATTTGCCAAGCAACAACGCCCGCTGGTCGCGCCGCTCGCGCTATGACATCAATACCTTCTTCATCGAACAGCGGAAACGTGCGGGGCGCTGATCGTCTCGAGCCAGGAGCAAAATCGCCAGGTTAGGGGGGCCGCGCCGCGAGAGCGGAAGCACGCGCACCGTTAGCCGGTGATTTTTTCGTACACGTGCCCTTCGTTTTGGTCGGCCCGTTCGGGGCGGCCTTTGTGCAGGTAGATCAGCTTGCGGTGGTCGAGGCCCATCAGGTGCAGCACGGTGGAATGCAGATCGTGGACGTGCAGGCGG
>CAYZVT010000005.1:0-35426 GCA_964481585.1 uncultured Pirellulales bacterium | reverse complement strand
GACAAGGAGCCGCGTTTAGACGGCGAGCAACGCACGCCGATCCCACGCGGCGTTGCCGCGCCGGAACGCACGGGACCGGCGAGCGTTGCTCGCCGGCGCTTGGGCGATAAAAATTGGCCAACCCCTTGAGGGAGAAGGGTTTTAATCTGCGGTAGCGAAGCGCAGCGCCGTCACCGCCAGCGCCGTCGCCAGCAGCGGGTCGTCTTCTTTCATCAGCGGGCTGGCGCGGTTGACGAAGCTGCCGTCGGGCTGCTGCTCGGAAGCGAGAAGCTGCGCGATCTGCGCGCGCCACCCCTTCGGCCCATCGACCCGGTCGTAGGCTTCCGCGCGCACGGCGAGATGATAGAAATGAATCGCCTCGCCCCACGGTTCAGGGTGCTCCGGCGGAGCGGGGATGCCTTGCGGGTAGTCGAGCCGGGGATGCTGCCGCAAGAACTCCCCGGCCCGCCGCACGCGCGGATCGTCGCGGGCGACTCCGGCCGCCAGCAGCGCCAAAACGCCGTCGCTTGTGGCCGACGTATAGCTCCGCCAGTTGCCCTCCGCGTCGAGGCGTCCTTTGTTCGCCGCGAGCACGACGGGCGAGAAATAAAAGCCGCCGTCGAACCGCGCGCGGCTTGGCTCCGCCTCCGACGGAAGCGGTTGCGGGCGTGACTCGTGCGGATGCTTTTGCAAAGGAAGCCGGAACCGCTCGGCCCGCGCGCCCGCCTCCGGCCTGAGCGGATGCTTTTGCAAAAGAAGCAGGAACCGCTCGGCCCGCGCGCTCGCCTTCGCACTGAGCCGGTCGGCCGCCGCGAGCGCCTGCAAAACGCGCCGCGTGTGCGCAAGATCCAGATGCCCCGGCTCGGCCGGCGACCGCGCGCCGCCAAATCCCCAGCCGCCGTAAGCGGGATGGTCGGGCGAAAAACCGTCCTCGACGCTGTACTGCTGCGCCGCTAGATAGTCGGCCATCCGCTCGATTCGCGCTCGATCCTCGGGCTTGCTCGCGTGAAGAAAGCAGAGCAGGGCGTAAGCGGTGGCGTAGTTGGGATACTCCAACACGTCGGGATCGGCATAACCGAGCGCGCCGTCGTCGCGCAGATGCCGGCGCAGGAACTCCAGCCCGCGCTGAACGCCCCCGGCGGGCCGCGCGACAACTTCTTCCGGCACTTGCAGCAGGGCGTAGAGCACAAACGGCGTGAGCGCTTGCCCCGAGCGGAGCAGGCCGTAGGTTTCGCTATGCCAGCCGCCGTCGGGCGACTGCTTGCTCCACAGATACGCCGCCGCACGCTGGATCGGGTGTCCCTGGCGATTCGGTGCCGCGTGCTGGGCGTCGGGCTGTGCCAGCCAGCCAGCGCCCAGCACGAGCAGGATCGCACCGATGATCCACGTCCGGCGCGGAGTGGCGATCATCTTTGCGCCTCGCCTGCTGCGGCCGGTTGTCGGGCGGTCGCCTTTTGGGCGATCGCGAGCAGCACCGAAGCGTCGCGATCGGCCGTGAGGCACTGGATGACGGCGGCCGTGCAAAAGACGGGGCTGGTGATGCAGTGATGGCCGCTCCAACTGCCGTCGCGGTTTTGCACCTTGGCGAGTCGCTCGCGCATCTTGCCGTTCCACTTCGCAAACTGTTCGCCGCCGGTGATGACGAGCGATTCGCTCGTGAGCAGATAACTGAGGTACTCCTCGCCGCCGTTGTTGCCAAAGCCACGGATTAGGTTCTCGTCGGCAAGCTGCCGCGCCTGCGCGTCAGCCTGCTGCGCGGCTTGGTCGAGCGCCGCGGCCTGCGGCGCGGCGACGCCGAGCTTGCGGAGATTTTCTTGGGAGACATCGGCCTCTTCGGCGAGCTTGCCTTCACGCTTGCCTTGCTCGATCAGCTCATTGGCCGCGCGGGCATCGGCGGCGTTCGCCCGCTGAGCGCCGGCAAAGGCGTAGAGCTTGATGCCGGCGGCTTTGTCAGCGCGGACTTCGCCCGTGTCGGTGTCGAAGTTGCCCCGTTGGTAGTCGCGTGCCCGGCGGAGCACCTTGCCGTCGATCTGCTTACCGGCCGCCTGGGCGACTTCGAGCGCGGAGGTCGACAGCGACGATTGCAACACCGGCGCCCAGCCGCCGCCGCCGGCCACGTCCCAACTGCCGTCTTCTTTTTGCGAAGCCTGGAGCTTCTTGAGGCATTTCTCCAGGGCCTTGTCGACCCGCGCGTGCAGTTCGTCCTCCTTCGGCAGCGTTTGCAGTACACGGGCGAGGAACTGCGCGGTCAGCGACGTATCGACGAGCGCGCCGAGTTTGGCTTGCGGCTGCGTGCCGGTGCGGTCGGTGATCTTCGGTCCTTCGTCACTGGCAGCCTCGACCGTTTTCACCAGATACTCGGTCGCGCGCCGCGAGCTTGCCTGGTGACTGCCGGAGACGGGCGTATGCCCGGCGCGCAGCAGCGCGAGCGCGGCGAAGGAAGTCGTGGCCGGGTCGGTCGGAACTTGGTGCGGGTCGCGGAGGTTCTGCTGGGCGTGCGAGCCGCCTCCCCAGCCGCCGTCGGGATGCTGGGCCTCGACGAGCCAAGAGATGCCTTTGTGGAGGAACGGCGGAATTTCCCTCGGCCGCGGTAGTTCGTCCTCCGAGAGCAGCGTCGGCCGCTCCGCCGCCGGGGGCTGCTTGCTAAAGGGTGTCCCCGGCTCCTCGGCCCAGGCTGGCCCGAGCAGATAGACTCCCGCCCCGATCAGACATGCTCCCGCCGCCGCCCCGCATTTGCCGAGTTTCCCGATGCGTTTCATGGCTCTCGTTCCTTCCCCAAAGTCCCAAAGAAACAGTGATTTGTAGCCGGCATTCCGCCGCGCTCTGCCGTTTGGGACGCCTTGGGCAGGAGCGAAGTTCCGTGAAATTCTCGCAAAAAACGGGGACGCGAGTCTTTTTTTGAGCTTCGCGGCTTGGTATACCAAAATGGTATCCCTACTGAAGAAAGAACGATTGTGGCTGATAATCGGGCCAACTTCGCCTACGAAAAAATTCGCCACATGCTCGTCTATGGCGGGCTGCGGCCGGGCGACCGCGTGCGCGAACGGGAACTGGCCGAGCGGCTCGGCATCAGCCGCTCGCCGGTCCGCGAGGCGATCCGCCGACTCATCGCGCAAGGGTTCATCGAACAGCAGCCGCGGCATCCGGCCCGCGTGCGGGTGCTCAGTCGCCGTGACGTGCAGCAGTTGGGCGAGTTGCGGGCGACGCTGGAACGGGCTGCCGTGGCCGCCGCCGCGCGTTCCGCCACGGACGAACAATTGCAATCGCTGCGCGATATCTGTGAGCAGTACCGACAACTGGCCCGCGACGCGACGGCGTGGCAGCGGCAAAGCGACACCGACCATTTTTTCGAGCGGCATCGCCGCATCGACATGGCCTTTCACGCCGGGCTGCATGAGGCGTCGAACAACCCTTGGCTGATTCGCGTCACCAGCGAGTTGGCCTTGCAGGCGCAGCTCTGCTCGCAGTTCCAGGCCGAGAGCTACACCATTTTGCAACCGATCGGTCCGAAGCTCACCCGCGCCTTTCGGAAGCACTACCGCGTGTTCTTATTAGTCGCCCGGCGCGACGCCGAAGGAGCGGCCCGCGCCGCTGCGCAATTCATCGAATGGGCAAACGAAGATTTACTGCGGCGCTACGACCGCGCCGCGCAGACAAACCGCTCCGCGATCTAGCGGAAGTTCAAAAGAGCATTCGCTCCCCCGATAACACCGTGCAAAAGGAGGCGATCGCCATGCCCACCTTTCTTCCGGCAGCCACCCGCCGACGTCTTCCAGTCCGGAGCGTGCCGTGGCTGGCGCTGACGCTCATCGTCTGCTCCGGGGTGACGTCGGCGCGAGCCGCGCTGATCGTGCACTTGGCGGCCGACCAGATCGACACGGGCGACTCCAATCAGATTCGCATTACGCCGGGCAGTCTGAGGGTTCAGCAGTGGAACGACGTCGCGCTCGACGCCACGGCGGACCATGCCCAACAAGGAGCAACCTTCCGCCAACCGGAGTACGTAAGCTCCGTCGCCAGTTTCAACGGCCGTCCGGCAATACGGTTTGACGGCGTTGACGACTACCTGCAGATCGCACACCGCTCGGCGCTCGACCCCGGCAGCGGCCAATACACCGTCTTTCTTGTCGGCCAGACGAACGATCTCAGCTCATCGCGGTTTTGGATGCACAAGGGGAACGCGAACGTCGGCATCGACGGTTTCACCGTCTACACCTCGGCCCCTAATCCCGCTCGGGAAAAAGGCATCTTTGGCCCGGGCGGCCGGCCGGCGCTGCTCAACGTGCGCGGCACCTCAAGCACCACTTCCGCCTTTGAGGAGCGATTCCTGGCCACCACCGAACCGGTACTGATTTCCTTCACGTTTACCGGCAACGAACTGGCGGCGCTGCTGGACGACGACGGCAGCGGCACCGTCGCGAGTGATAACGAGTTCTACACGGGCAGCATTGCCACGAGCGATCCGCTCTTGCTCGGCACCCGGCTTGGCTCGTCGCTCTTTCTCGACGGCTATCTGGCCGAACTGATGATTTTTGATGGGCCATTGTCGTACCAACAGCACCGCCAGGCGACGACTTACCTGAATCAGAAGTATGCGTTGTTCGTGCCCGAACCAGCCTCGCTCACGATGATGCTGGTGCTTTCGCTCGCGCTGGTGCCGATCAGCCGACGCTGTCGGCGGCGGTAAGCCCGCCATTGGAAATTGAGGATTGGGAAGGCTGCTGCGAGCTACAAGCTACGAGCTGCGAACAATCGTTTATCGTTTTCGGCCCACAGCCCGTAGCGCGTGGCCTGTAGCTCCTGGCCTCCGATTTCCATTGCACAACCGCGATCGAAGCAGGCATCTTCCATGTCAAACGCCTCGGCGAACGATCGTAGCAGGGCCTTCACCTTGGTGGAACTGCTGGTGGTGATCGCCATCATCGGCATTCTGGTGGCGCTGTTGTTGCCTGCCGTGCAGGCTGCGCGCGAGGCGGCGCGGCGGACGCAGTGCGCCAACAACTTTAAGCAAATCGGCGTGGCGATGCTCAACTACGAGTCGAACTTTAGCCAACTGCCGTTCGGCTACGTCGATTGCGACGCCGACAACCCCAACGAACACTATTGGCGCGGACACACCGTCTGGGTCCAAGTGCTGCCATTTTTGGAACAGGCCAGCGTCGAGCAGCAGTACGATTACGACCTGCGCAATACCGACGCCCCGAACAAGCCCGTCACGTCGGCTCCGATCGCCGCCTTTATTTGTCCGAGCGACAACGCGCGGGGGCGCGTGCTGGCGAACGACGACAACCCGGCCAGAATTCGCCTCTCGCGGTCGAACTACGTGTTCAGCATGGGCAGCGAGACGATGCTTCCCGACAACGACGGATGCCATCTGGTGCGGTGCAACTTGGGAGCCTGCGATCCCTATCCTTCCGCCGACCAACTCAGGACGGATGGCGCCTTTAGTATCGCCCTCGGCCGGCAATTTGCTCACTTCCGCGACGGCACGAGTCATACCGCCTTGGCGAGCGAGTTGATTGCCGGCGTCGATGATCTCAAGCACAACAGCCACCGCTGGGACGTGCGCGGGGCTTGGGCGTACCACTTGATGGGCGCCTCGTCCTATACGCACCTTTACACGCCCAATACGAGCGTGGGCGATCTCTTGCTCGGGGGCGTCAACTGCGTCGACCATCCCGAACAAGGTCTGCCTTGCAAAGACGAGGCGCCGGACTGGAACGAGCAATTCGCCAGCGCTCGCAGCCGGCACCCCGGCGGAGTGCAATTGCTGCTCGCCGATGGTCATGTCACGTTCACCAGCGAAACGATCGACCACACGCTCTGGAAGTCGCTCGGCACGCTCGCCGGAAACGAGGTCGTCTCGCCGCCGTAGCCCATCCGATTCGGCGAGCTGCTCACCCCTCACGTTTCTATCGCCCCCGGGACACCGTCTGACATGTCGCGCTTGATTCTTATGCTCGCGCTGCTTCTCACTGCGCCGAGCCTCAGCGGTTGTGCCAATGATCCGCGGCAGGCCGTCGAGGGCACCGTGACGCTCGATGGGCAGCCGCTTCCGTCGGGCACGCTCACCTTTCGCCCGGCTCCCGGCACGACCAGCCCCAGCGCCGGGGCGGAGATTGAATCGGGCCGGTTCGTGCTGCCGCGGGAGAAAGGTCCCTTTGCCGGAGAGTTCTTGGTCGAAATCACCGCCTGGCGCGAAACCGGCCGCAGCTATGTCGATCCCGACATGGGCGCGGAGCCGATTCCCGTGGGCGAGCAATATCTGCCGGATCGCTACAACGCCCAAACCGAACTAACCGCCACGATTCGGGCCGATGAGCCGAATCGGCTAGAGTTCCAACTCCGCAGCAACCCTGAATAGAAACCTTTCCGTCTGCCCCAGGTCGAACCATGCACCGCCGCGCGTTTTTACAATCTCTGACCGTCTCGGCCGCAGCGCTGGGCCGCCCCTGGCACGGCTTGACCTACGCCGCCGAAAACGAGCAAGGGAGCGCGGAGCGTCCGCTGCTGGAGCCGACGTTTGAGAGCACAATCTGCCCTTGGTCGCCGGCGCATCCGCGCAACGATCACCAACTCATATTTCCGCTCTCCGGCGGGCGGCTGATGCTCGTCTGGTGCCAGTACTACAACGAGCGGCCGGAATTGGCCTTTGCTAAGCCAACCAGCCGGGCCGGCGGCGTCCACGACCAGGACCGCTGCCGTATTGCCGCCAAAGTGTCGCGGGACCGGGGCCGCACGTGGAGCGCGTCGCTCACGCTGCAAGACAATCTCTGGAAGTGGAACGTCAAGCACCCGAGCCTGGTGCGGCTGCCGTCCGGGGAGATTCTGTTTTTCTTCGTCGGCTGGGACTCGATGGCCGAGCGGAACGTGTTTCTGAAACGCAGCACGGACGAAGGCAACCACTGGAGCGAAATCGAGCGCATCTCGGAGCCGGGCTGGTACTGCCATAACAACGGCCGCGCGCTGACGCTCTCCGGCGGACGAATTCTCGTGCCGGCCCATACGGTGATCGGCGGCGGTCCCTATCGTGGCGGCGAGAGCCGTCTAGAGAGCTTCGTCTACTACTCCGACGACGGCTTTCGCACTTGGCGGCGCAGCGCGGACAGCATGACCATCCCCGGACGCGGCGCGCACGAGCCGTCGATCGTCGAGCTGCGCGACGGCCGGCTGCTCTGCCTGCTGCGCAATACCCAAGGCTTCGTCTACCAAGCCTTTTCCTCCGACCAAGGCGAGCACTGGACCGAGCCAGAACCGACCGCGCTGCCGGGCATGGAAGCCCCGCCGCTGGTGGCGCGCATTCCCAAGACCGGCGATCTACTGGTGATTTGGAACAATCGCAGTTCGGCGCGCAACTTTCCCCGCACGCCGCTTAGTTGCGCGATCTCCTCCGACGAGGGCGGCACTTGGAAGCACGTGCAAGACCTGCACAACGACCCGCAGAGCGACGCCGCTTACGTCCACGTCTTTTTCCAAGACGACGAAGCGCTGGTGACCTACTACACCCGCAAGCACACCTGGAACCGTGGCACCGAAGTCGCCCTGAAGATTTTTAACGTCGACCAGTTCTATTCGGCTTAAGCGCCACTCGTCCTTCCCGCGTAGGCGGCAGTCCAGAGAGGGAGCGATTAGCCATCAGCGGCCAGCGCTCAGCAAAACACGTCCTTCCCGCGTAGGCGGGAATTTAGAGCGCATGGTCTATCGTCTGGATTCCCACCTGCGCGGGAAGGACGCCTCCGCCACGCACGCAGCTTGCAGCCTAAAGCCTACACCGCTACCGCCGTCGGCTTGCTTTCCGCTTGAAGGGATGGAGCCGCAAGAAGACGCGGCGGTCAGGCTCAAGCCCGTAATCGACCAGTTCCAGCGTGCTGCGGCGGACGAGCCGGCCACGGGAGTCGAGTTCCTTGGACGAATGCGACACCGCCCCGCCGGGCACCGCGTCGGAATAGACGGCCAGCGTGATCGTCTTTCCCTTGGGGTGCGTGCGCACGGTTCGCACATGCCAGGTGGTCATAATCTCGTTGAGCACCTTGTACGGCATGTTCACGGCGACCACCGACTCGACCGTTTCGTCGAGCACCGTCTCACCGGCGGCATCGGTCGTGACGCTTTCTTTGCGGAGCACCGCGGGACTAAAGTTGCGGGCGTAATAGATCTTGGTCGAGCGCTTCTTCTGATCGTCGCCGACTTCGACGGTGTAGACTTCGCAGGGAATCTCTTTCCCTTCGATCGTGACGGTCGTGGCGCTGCTGTTTTTGAAGATGGAACTTTGCCCTTCCGTCTCGCCCAGCAGCCCCCGCACATACGTCTGCGGCTCGGCGTCAAACTTTCGTCCCGCCACTTCGACGGTGACGTTGACCTGCAACTGGTATTCGACGTCGGTGACGTTCTCCAGCATCGAAGTCGTGTCAGTCGTACTGGTGCTGGTGATGTTGCCTTGGGGATCGAGCGTCTCGGTGACGACGCGGACCTTCTTCCAAGCCCCAGGCTCGAACCGCGCCCAGGCATGGTCCTGCGGCGCAAAGCTCGGCTGCTTGGCAAGCAGCGGCGCGCGGTCGGGCAGCGCTAACAGCAGCGCGACGAGCAGCGTGAGAGATCGGAGTGCGAAGCAGTTCACGGCGGGTCGATCAGGTGGGTTGGCCCGGTCGGCGGGTCTGCTGGGAGCCGTCGGCGGTGCGTGGCAGTGTCGGTGATCCGTCTGTCATGGCGAAGGCGCTGCTTGCTTCGCAAGAGTGCGCCTCCTCCGGGGCATCCGGCACCCGGCGCTCTTCCGCCCTAGACGCTACCGCCCCTCGCGCAGGCCGACCCGATGGGGTCGAACCTAGTTGTCCATTTTAGCCACGGCCGAGGCGAGATTGAACCCCCTAGCCACCGCTCCGCCCATCCCTCTGGGGGGAAGGTTATAATCTGATCCTGCGCGTCCCGCGCAGGCGGGAATGCAGGGAGAAAGCACCGCCCTCATAGTAGCGCCAGACCGGCGAACGGGCCTGCCGGCTGCGAACGAAAAACGGCGTCCCTAGACGCTATCTTTGAACGCAGGCGCCCTCGCCGGCCCTGGGCGACGGGCCAAAGATGCGCAGAAACGCACTGCGTTGGTCCCAGCTAAGAAAGCCGGCCGCCGCGTAGACATCGAGCGCCGGCCCGTTGCGGGCGTCGACCGCCAGCACCAATCTCGGCCGGCCGGCTTCGCTCGTGAGGTACTGTGCGAACTTGACCAGTTCCAGTCCCAAGCCCCGCCCGCGCACCGCCGGCACAAGCCCCATGTACACCAGTTCGACCTGATCGGCGCCGGGATGGTCGGCCAGCAACAGGCAGCCCACGTCCGCTCCCTCGTGCCTGACAATCCGCCACAGCGCCGGGTCGAACGCGCCGGTCGCCTGGTAGCCCGCCAGCACATCGTCCAGCTCGCGCACGCCGTTAAGCTGCGGGCAGTCGCGCGTCTGCTGGTAGGTCTGCGCCACGATCGCCGCCAGGCGGCTCCGCTCGCTTTCCTGGTAAGGCTCAAAGTCCAAGCTCGACGGCGGACGGCGCGCGGGGAAGTAAGCATCGGTGCTCACCTGGTAGAGCAGATCGGCGAGGTGTTGGTAGCCGCCTTGCACCAACAGTGCCGCTTCGGGCGCGCCGGCGTCCTGCAGCAGCGCTTGCGCCACGGTCACCTGATGCTCATGGAGAAAGCCATTGGCCGCCGCGAGCAGCGCCAGCGCCGTCTGCGGCGGCTCGCCCTCAGCGACGCGCGGCGGCCAGAGCACGCCGGATCGGCCGGGCTGAAGCTGTGCCCACACCGCGCCCACCAGCCGCGCTGCGTTCCACGCGCCGAGCAGCCCTGCCATCGGCACGTTTCCGGCTGCTGAACCGGCGAGCAGCGTCGTCACCAGCGCCGCCCGCGCGTCGGGCGGGAGATGGCCGAACAGCAGCCGCAGGGCCTCCTCCTGCTGCTCGCCGGGCACCACGTCGATTTTCAGCGGAGCGGGGTCGGGAGTTGCTTCCATAAGCGTAAGAATAGCCGCCGGCCGATTGAAACGTCACCCCCTGGTCCGCTCGGAGCGCTATAATGGGGCGCACAGGAGCCTCACGGTCCTTGGTTGCCGCACTGCATCGGGGAGGACGCCATGAACTGCTGTTTCCGGTCCCTTTTACTCGTAGCGGGGCTAGCGCTCGCGGCCGCCCCGGTCTTGGCTCAGGACGCGCTGCAACAGCTCGAACAGCAGCTTCGCCAGCCGCCGGTGCAAGGCGAGCCAGCGCAGCCCACCTCCGGCTGGCTCGGCGCGGTCGCCGACGATGAGCAACCGCTGGCCGGGGTGCGGCTGATGCAGATTGCACCCGAAAGCCCCGCCGCGCGAGCCGGACTCGAAGCCGGCGACATGGTGATTGGCCTCAACGGCAACAAAGTACGCGGACTGGAGGACTTTGCTCAGGTGCTGAAAAACGCGCCGGCAGGTGCGGAACTGACGTTTGAAGTCCACCGCGATGGGCGGACGCGGATGGTCGAGGTCACGCTCGGCGCGCGTCCGCCCGCCGACGCCCTGCCACGCCCGGCGGGCGCGCTGCGCGTGCAGCAAGAACTGCTGGGCGTGCGAACCGCTCCCCTGAGCGACGCCGAGCGGCGGCGGATCGAAGTTCCCGTCGGTCGCGGTGCTCACGTAACCAGCGTCACGGTCGGCTCGCCCGCGGAACTGGCGGGCATCCCCGTCGACTCGGTCATTGTCGGCGTGAACAACCGCATCGTCGCGTCGCCCACGCAACTCGATCAGCGCCTCGCCGCACTCGGCCCCGGAGAAGTCGCCGAGATCGCCTACTACCGTGGGCAGCGGCTCGTCCGTCAGCAACTCAGGCTTTCGCCCGGCCGCCTCGCGCCCGAACAGCAAATCCGCCAACTGCAAGGCCAAGTTGACGAACTAGAACAGCGCGTGTTGGAACTGGAAGAACGGTTCCAGGCGCTGGAGCAGCAATCGCCGCGCGATTAAAGCGGCGCGCGAGGCGGGTGCAGCGGCGGATGGGTGGGAATCGGCCCCGTCTCGACCGGCGTTTCTTGCAGATACCGGCCGGCCCCCGGCCGGTTCAGGTCAAGCTCGACGGCGTAGGTGGCATGAGGCGAACTGGCCCAGATGACACTCGCCGGCGTCACGCGCAGCCGGCTCATCGCTTTGCCGTTCCAGCGCACTTCGTAGAGCAACTCGCCCGGCATTTCGGGCTGCTGCCGCCTTAATCCGAAACGGCTGACCACGAGCGCGATCAACTTCCGCGCGTCCCCCGTGCGACCGCGAAAGCTCAGCCGCTCGACGCCGCCGCTGCTGCCGAAGTAGTACGTGAGCGAACCGGCCAAATCATCCACGCCCGTTCCCGTCACCAGCGGCACGCGGACGCCGTACAGATCGAGTTCCGACAGCGCGGTCGATTTGCGTGCCCACCGCCGATAGACCCAAGCGGGCGAGACATCGAACCGCAGCACGTCGCTCAGGTCGTGCGTTTCAAGGCCCTCCAGCGGCATTTCACTCCGCGGCGCGATGCGTGGATCGAGCGGCTCGGTCTGCGCGGTGGCCGCTTCCGCGGAGTATGGATTGGCCGCTGCGACGGGCGCAGATTGTTGAAACATCTGGCCCCACATGTTCGACGCCGCTTCGCTGGCGTTGTCGGCGTTCGTCACCAAGTAGGGCGCGCCGACGGCGGTTCCGAGCATTCCGGCAAAGATTGTCTTACGTCCCAACATTGCCCACCCACGCTTTCGCTGTCACCGCCGCCTGACAAATTCCCTCCTCCGTAACATCGACTGCCGCGCCGCCCCGGCTTCGCCCCTTCGCTCCGCGCCCCCGCAACTTCCCCCACGCGCAGCGCCAGCAAATCGCGTACAATCGGCCGAAGCGCTGCGAGCTACGGGCTGTAAGCTATAAGCTGTAGGCTGTAGGCATCAACGGCTTAAGACAAGGAAACCGCCTAACCCTCTCCGCCCTCCGCCTTCCGCCCTCCGCCTTGACCACTTCCGACTACCACTGGCTCACCGGTCCCGACGCCGCGCGCTGGCTCCGTGAACTTGCCGAGACCGTTGCGCCGCTGCATACGATCGCGGCGCGGCTGCGCTGCGAGCTTTCGGCTGCGCGCGTGCATCTGTTGCTCGAACAGGTCGAGTTGCGTCGACGGGCGAGGGCGAAGTTTCGCGCGGCGGATCGGATGTTCTTCACCCGCACGTCGCTCGAACAGGCCACCGATGAAGTCGTGGCCGCGTACAAAGCGGCTCGGTTTCCTGGTGAGGGGCCGCTGGTTGATCTTTGCTGCGGAATCGGAGGCGATCTACTGGCGCTCGGCACGCGAAGCGCCACCACCGGCGTCGACCGCGATGAGGCGGTGGCGATCCTGGCCGAAGCGAATGCCCGCCTCTGGCAAGAGCAGGCTAGGACGGCAGCTTCGCTTGCGGTACACCGAGGCGATGCAGCCGTCTGGCCCGTGCGGGAAGCGGCGGCGTGGCATATCGACCCCGATCGACGCCCGGAGGGCCGCCGCACGACGCGCGTCGCGCTGCACGAGCCGAGCGAAGCGGCACTCGATCAGCTTCGGGCGCAAAACAGCGCGGCGAGCTTTAAACTCGCCCCCGCCGCCGAGCTTCCCGCGCACTGGGTGGCCGGGGCCGAACAGGAATGGATCAGCCGCCAAGGACAGTGCCGGCAGCTTGTGGCCTGGTTCGGCGCGCTCGCGCAGTATCCCGGCCTGCGGCGAGCCACGATCGTCTTCGACGACGGCCGACCGCCGCGCTCACTTGTCGGGATGCCTGACGACCGGATTCCGCTCGCCGCCGGCATTGACCGCTTTGTCTACGAGCCGGATGCCGCCGTATTGGCGGCGGGGCTGACCGGATCGCTTGCCGCCGAGCATCAACTTGCCGCGCTCGCTACGGACTGCGCGTATCTGACTGGCTCAACCGCGCTCGCCGAGCTGGCGCTAAGCTGCTTCGAGGTGCAAGAAGTGCTCCCCTTTCAGCCGAAGCGGCTGCGGGCACTCCTGCGCAGCCGGGGGATCGGTCGATTGGAAATCAAAAAGCGCGGCGTGCCGCACGACCCCCAGCAACTGCGCAAGCAGCTTGCTCCGCAGGGCGACCACGAAGGCACGCTCCTGCTGGCCCGGCTGCCGCAAGGCGTGCAGGCAATTCTCGCCCGCCGGGTTGTCACGCCGCGGCCGTGACGCAACCGCGTCACGGTCAGAATTTGCGTTTGCCGCAGCCATCGGATACCGTAAGACCATCTTGACCCTGCGCCCTTGGCCGCGCGTTTTTCCCCCAGGCCCTCCCTCCGAGCGTGGAATTGCCTTCGATGAACCTTCTCTCGCAACTGCTGCGCGGATGGGTTGCCGCAACGCTGCTTCTTTCGGCAACGCAGGTCTTGGCTCAAGGGCACTGGCCGCAGTTTCTGGGTCCCAAAGGGAACGGCCACGCGCAGGCGACCGACCTGCCGCTGACGTGGAGCGAGAGCGAGAACATCCGCTGGAAGACGCCGATTCACGGGCGTGGCTGGTCGTCGCCGGTCATTTGGGACGAGCAGATCTGGCTCACCACGGCCACGCCCGACGGCAAGAAGCTGTACGTGCTCTGCGTCGATCGCACCTCGGGCAAGATCGTGCATGACCGGCTACTGTTTGAAAATGAGGAGCCGGAGGAGATCCATTCGCTCAACAGTTACGCCTCGCCGACGCCGGTGATTGAGTCGGGGCGGGTCTACGTGAATTTCGGCAACTTCGGCACCGCCTGTCTCGATACGTCGAGCTTTGAGGTGCTCTGGTCGCGGCGCGATCTGCCCTGTTACCACTTTCGCGGCCCCGGCTCATCGCCGATTCTGTTTGAAAACCTGCTGATCCTGCATTTCGACGGCTTTGATTACCAGTACGTCGTCGCCCTCGACAAGCGGACGGGCAAGACGGTGTGGAAGACCGACCGCGACGTAGACTTCGGCACCGACAACGGCGACTTCAAGAAGGCGTTTTGCACGCCGCTGGTGATCCAGGCCGCCGGACGAGAGCAACTGATTAGCCCTTGCTCGAAAGCGGCGCTCGCTTACGATCCGCACACGGGCAAGGAACTCTGGCGCATCCGGTACGACGAGTTCTCCGCCACCGCACGGCCGTTTTTTGCCGATGGCATCGTCTACATCAACACCGGCTTCGCCAAATCCCGCCTCATCGCCGTGCGGCCCGACGGCGAGGGGGACGTGACCGACAGCCACGTCCTCTGGCGGCAAAAGCAAAGCGTGCCGCAAAAACCGACGCAGCTCCACGTCGACGGCCGAATCTATATGATCCACGATGCCGGCGTGGCGAGTTGTCTGGACGCCAAGACAGGCGACTTTCTCTGGCGCGAGCGCGTCGGCGGGGCCTATTCCGCCTCGCCGCTCTATGCCGATGGGCGGATTTATTTCTTCAGCCAGCAAGGGAAGACGACCGTCATCAAGCCGGGTGACGAGTATCAGCAGCTTGCCGAAAACACGCTCGAAACCGGCTGCATGGCTTCGCCCGCCGTGGCTGACGGAGCGCTCTTTCTGCGCACCGAGAAGCACCTGTACCGCATCGAAAAATAGCCGCCCGCGTTACTTCGCGGCTGCCGGCCGCTTGGCGAGCTTTTCGTGCGGGCCGAGCAGCTTTTCATCGAGGCTCATGCGGTAGTGCATGCTGCTGGCCGGGCCGCTAAAGCCGAGCACATGCTCGTCCACTTCGAGCTTCTGCCCCACGACCCGCCCCTGGGCGATGTCGAACTGCATCTCGCCGCCGTAGAGCCGCTGCATCAATTGCGCCTGGATCGCCGGATCGCGGATCGGGGTAAGCACCTGGTAATCGACCGCGATGGTGGCAACACCGTCTTTCACCGCCGTTAGTTCAAAGCGGCGGCGGGTGGTGACTTTTTGCTGCTTGCCGTTTTGAAGCGAAACGGTAATTTCGTGCGGCTCGCCCCAGCTTTCGCCCACCTTCACCGGCTCGTCCGGCAGCGGAATGGCGATCGGCGTGTCGTCGGTATTGCCAAGTTGAATATGCCGCTGCTGGCGATGGAGCACTTTGCCGTGGCGGTCGATCCGCACCTCGGTCAGCGGCACGCCGACCGCCCGCGCTGCGTCTTCGTAGCCGGCCGGCGGCTTTTGGCCGCTTTGGCTGTCGTACATCACCTCGGCGCGGTTCGGCAGCTTGTTGGTCATCTTCATGCTCTCGACCCAGTGGATGAAGGTCGTTTCGCCCGACTCGGCGATGTCCGTCACCTGCCAGACCTTGACCGACTCGCTCCGCGTCTGCGCCGACTGCGTCGTGCCTTGAATCGTCGTCGTCACGGTCGCGCGATGCACGACTTCCCAGCGCACCTTTTCATCGGGCTGAAACTTGTAGGCCAGCTCGTACGTTTCAGCAGCGGCGCGTGTCGTCGGCAGAAGCGCCGACAGCGCCACAAGAGCAACAGCGGGCGATAACTTCATGGCTCGCATCCTTTCGAGCGGGAAGGCGTGTCGAGAAAGCCCCGTCTCCCGATCGTGCTGACCGGAGCAAGGCTGGCTATTTGTGCTTCTGATTGCGAATCCCGCCGCCCCAGCCGAGCTTTTCGCGGAGCGTGCGGTAGTAGGTGTGGCCCGCCACCTCGACGAGCTGAAAACGAGCCTGGCTGCGTTCGATCCGCACGCGGTCTTCCGCCGTCAGCCGACAGACGAGCGTTCCATCGGCCACGAGCGAAGTCCCCTCGTGCGGCTGCGGCGTTACCAGTTCGTAAACCCGCTGGGCCGAATCCACGACCGGCCGGTTCGTCAGCGTGTGCGGCGAGATCGGCGAGATGACGAACGCCTGCATGTCCTTCCGCAGGATTGGTCCGCCCGCCGACAGGCTATGCGCGGTCGATCCGACCGCCGTGCTGATGATTAGGCCGTCGCAACTATAAGTGGTTGCCAATTCTGCGTCAACGTAGAGTTGCACGTCGAGAATCGCAAACGGCGGCCCGGCGAACACCGCGACTTCGTTCAGCCCCAGCGTGTGATGCAGCCGCTCCTCGCTCCGAAAGACTTGGCACTCGTACATCAAGTGCTCGACCAGCCGATAGTTGCCCGCGCAGACCTCGGCCAGCACGTCGATCAGTTGCTCGGGAAGCAAGTCGGCCAGGAATCCCAGTTTCCCCAGATTTACGCCGATCACCGGCAGTTGGTGAAAGCCCATCTGATGCGCCGCGCGCAGGATCGAGCCATCGCCCCCCATGACGATCGCCAGATCGGCCTCGACCTGCGAGAGATCGGCGGAGAAGTCGAAGTCGGTGAGCACGATGTCGGCGTGCTGCTCGATCTGCGGCCGCAGCCGCTGCGCAGCCTGAACGATCTCTGGACGGCTGCCGAGCACAAGCAGCACGACGCGCGCCCGGCCAGGCTTGGGGCAATGAATCGGCGGAACAGATTTCGGCATGGGCAGAGCCTGTGGGGCGGAAAGTCGCCTCGGCATCCGGCGACACCCGCCCATTATCCGCAAACGCCCCACCCAACGCCAGAGTAGCCGCCGCGTGGCGACGGGTGGCGCGACCAACGCCCCATTTCCCTTTCCGCCCTCCGGCCTCCGCCTTCCGCCCTCCGCCTTCTTGCCCTTCGGGGGCTTCCGCTGTCGCGGTGCGCCCCCGCCACCCCTGCGCTTAGTGCAGTTCCAACGCGCGAGCGCGTTGCTTGCAGGCGCGGACGATGCCGGCGGTGTCGAGTCCCAGATCGGCGAGCAGTTCGTCGCGCTCGCCGTGCTCGATGTAATGGTCGGGCAGGCCGAGCCGCTTGATGCGCTGCGTGCTGAGGCCCGCATCGCTGGCGGCTTCGAGCACGGCGCTGCCGAATCCGCCCATCAGCGCCCCTTCTTCGACCGTGAGGACGAAGTTGCAGTGCTCGACCGCGCGGAGGATCGTCTCGGTGTCGAGCGGTTTGCAGAACCGCGCGTTGATGACGCCCACATCAAGCCCTTCTTCGCGCAGTTGTTCGGCCGCCGCCACACAGGCTGGCAGCAAAGTTCCATACGCGACGAGGCAGCCGTCTTCGCCCCAGTGCATCACTTCGGAGCGGCCCAATTCGATTGGCGTCCGCTTGCCGGGCAGCGTCACGACACTCGCCTTCGGGTAACGAATCGCCGTCGGCCCGTCGTGCCGCAGCGCGAAGTCGAGCATCTCCGGCAGATCGTAGGCATCGCCCGGCGCCATGATCGCCAGGTTCGGGAAGACGCGCAGGTAGCCGATGTCGAACACGCCATGATGGGTCGGCCCGTCGGGACCGGTGAGGCCGGCGCGGTCCATCATGAAAACCACCGGCAAGTTTTGCAGCGACACTTCTTGAAACACTTGGTCGTAGCTGCGTTGCAAAAACGTGCTGTAGATGTCCACGATCGGCCGCAGGCCGGCTTTGGCCTGTCCGGCGGCAAACGCGACAGCGTGCGATTCGCAAATCCCGACATCGAAGAAGCGCGTCGGGAACTGCTCGCGCACTTTTTCGAGCTTGTTGCCTTGGCACATCGCGGCGGTCATCACCGTCACGCGGTCGTTGTTGCTCATCTGCTGGCGAATCGCTTCGCTGGCGATGTCGGTGTAGGCGGTTGAGGAGCTTTTCTTGATCTCCACGACGCAGTCGCCGTCGCGCTTGAACGGAGCGGGCGTGTGGTACGTGACGGGATCGAGCGCCGCAGGCTCGAAGCCGTGCCCCTTTTTCGTCACCACATGCAGCAGCACCGGCCCGTCCAGGTCTTTGACCATGCTGAGGTACTTGCGGAGCAGGGCGATGTTATGCCCGTCGATCGGGCCGAAGTAGTGGATGCCGAGTTCTTCAAACAGCATCCCGCCATGCAGCCCGGCTTTGACGGCCTCTTTTGCCTGCACGACGATCCGCTCGACCGGATCGCCCAGCACGGGCACCATGTTGAGCAGCTTGCCAACTTCGGTCTTGATGCCCGTATAGACCGGGTTAATCCGCAAGCGATCAAAATAATCGGCGACGCCGCCGACGCGGGGGCAGATCGACATTTCGTTGTCGTTGAGCACGACCAGCAGTTTTTTCTTCAGCCCGCCGGCATTGTTCAGCGCCTCAAAGACAATCCCCGAGGGAAATGCCCCATCGCCAATCACCGCGACGCTATGGCGGTCCTGCTGGCCGGGCATCAGGTCGTCGCCGCTTTTCAGCCCCAGCGCGGTCGAGACGCTGCAACCGGCGTGGCCGGTCATGAACAGGTCGTACTGGCTCTCGTGCGGGTTGGGGTAGCCCATCAGGCCCCCCTTGGTGCGGATCGTATCGAACTGCTCGTAGCGTCCCGTGATGAGCTTGTGCGGATAAATCTGGTGGCCGGTGTCCCAGATCAAGCGATCGGTGCGGAAGTCGAAAACCGTGTGCAGCGCGATACACAACTCGACCACGCCCAGATTCGAAGCGAAGTGGGCGGTGCGGACCGAGACGACGCTGCACAGCGCTTCGCGCATCTCGGTGGCGAGCTGTTCAAGCTGCGGCAGGCGTAACCCGCGCAGATCGAGCGGCGACTTGATGGTCGGCAGCAGTTTTTCCATCACCGATTCCTTTCCACTACATAGCGTGCGAGCGCTTCGAGGCTGCCCGCCCGCGAGTCGAAAACGGCGAGAGCCTGACAGGCTTCATCGACCAGGGTCTGCGCCCGCCGCTGGCTGGCTTCCACCCCCACCAGGCCGGGGAAGGTCAGTTTGCCTCGGTCGTGGTCCTTGCCCACCCGCTTGCCGACGACTTGTTCATCGCCGGCCACGTCGAGCAGATCGTCCGTGACTTGGAAGGCCAGTCCTAGACTCCTACCGTAAATTTCGAGTGCTCTTAACTGCTCCGCCTTGGCCCCGGCGACCCGCGCTCCGAGCCGGAGCGAGACGAGAAACATCGCCCCGGTCTTGCGGCGGTGGATTGCTTCGAGTGTCTCAACCGACTGAGGGAGCGTGTCGGCGAGCAGGTCGTCCGCCTGTCCGCCCACCATGCCCGTCGCGCCGGCGGCGCGGGCGAGTTCGGCACAACAGCGCGCGGCGACCTGTGGGGGCTGGACGTGCTCGGCCAGCACCTGGAAGGCGAGCGTCAACAGCCCGTCGCCCGCCAGGATTGCCGTCGCTTCGCCAAAGGCCTTGTGACAGGTCGGCCGGCCGCGCCGCAGGTCGTCGTCGTCCATCGCCGGCAGATCGTCGTGGATCAGCGAGTAGGCGTGAATCATTTCAACCGCACAGGCCGCCGGCAGGGCTGCTTGCGGCGCTCCGCCACAGGCTTCGCAGGCCATTAGGACCAACAGCGGTCGCAGCCGCTTGCCGGGCGCGAGCAAGCTGTACTGCATCGCCTCGCGCAGCCCGCTGGGGCAATCGGAGGGCAGACTTGTGTATTCGGCCAGGGCGGCGTCGATCTGCTCGCGCCAAGGCTGGAGTTGTTCGGCGAGCGAAGGGCTGGGAGATTGGACCATCAACTGCGGACACCTTGAGTTGCACGTTCGTAGGCCAAACCAAGCCCAGGGCTGCGCCACGTCTATTCTAAAAGAGCCGCCCGCGATCGTCTACGGCGCTCCCCTCGTCGGGGGCAGCCGGTGCAGGGCCGTTGCCACTCGACCGGCGTCGGCTACGCGCGGCGGCCTTCTTCTCCAGCGGCGCGTCCTCCTCCTCAAACGGCCGGCAGACGGGATGCCCCTCGGCATCGACGCCGGCCAACAACTCAATCCGCCGCTCGGCCCGTTCCAACAGTTGGTAACAGTGCCGCAGATGCTTCACGCCTTCTTCGTACGCCTGCAGCGCTTCGGCCAATCCCACTTCGCCATCTTCAAGCTGCGCCACAATCCCTTCGAGCCGAGCCATCGCGCGCTCAAAGCCGGTCGTGTCCTGCAAGCAATCTTCTTTGTTCTCAGCCACGCTCATTCACTCGCAAAAAGATTTGTTGGTTTCAAACTGCACGGGTGGCATCGACGGGTGGCGGGGGCGCACCGCGAGGAGCGGAAGCCCCCATCGAGCCGCCGCAGCGGAAGCCCCCGGCGAGCTGCTTTTGCCGGGTTTTCGGGGCTTCGCTTCGCGTGCGCCCCCGCTACCCTGCTGGTTACTCCTTTGGGCTATTCGGTTTTTTCAACGCGGCTCATGATGCGCCCGTGGGCGAGCCGGGTTTCGATTTCATCGCCGGGCTTGACGTGGCGCGCGTCGCGGAGCAGCGTGCCGTCGGCGCGGTGGGTCATGCTGTAGCCTCGACTGAGTACGGCGAGCGGGCTGAGCGAGTCGAGCTTGCCGGCCAGGCGCTCGACGCGGCTCTGGGTGCGGTCGAGTTTGTTCGCAATTGCCACCGTGGCGCGGCGTTCTAGCTCGTCGAGCTGGCGCTGCAGATCGTGCAGGCGGTCGAACGGTCGCCGAAACGCCCGCCGCTCGGCAAGCGCTTCCAGCCGCAGCCGCGCGGAGTCGATGCGCGCTCGCAGCAAGCCCTGCAGACGGTGCTGAAAGGCACGTAGCACGGCCCGCACATCTTCTTGCGACGGGACGACCAGTTCCGCCGCTTCACTCGGAGTCAGCGCGCGACGATCGGCGACCAGATCGCTCAAGGTCACGTCGATCTCATGCCCCACCGCCGAGACGACCGGCAATTCTGCGGCGGCAATCGCCCGTACGACGCACTCCTCGTTGAACGCCCACAGATCCTCAAGACTGCCCCCGCCGCGTCCCACGACGAGCACATCGAGCTTTTCCGCGAGTCGATCGGCGGCAGCGATGGCGGCGGCGATTTCCTCGGCGGCGCCCTGGCCTTGGACGCGGGCCGGAATCACCAGCACCTCAACGCCGGTCCAGCGCCGCCGCAGCACTTCCAAAAAGTCCCGAATCGCCGCCCCGGTCGGGCTGGTGACAAAGCCGATCCGCTGCGGAAATGCCGGCAGCGGCTTTTTTCGCGCCGGGTCGAACAGCCCTTCGGCTGCGAGCTTTTCTCGCAACTTGCGCAGCGCCAGTTCGAGCGCGCCGACGCCGCGCGGGTGGACCTGATCGACCACGAGCTGGTAGCTGCCGCGTGGCGCGTAAACATCGACGCGGCCCCGGCAAACGACTTCCAGCCCATCCTGCATGTCGAAGTCGAGCCGGCTCGCCGCGCCGCGCCAGAGGACGGCGCGGATTTGCGCCCGATCGTCCTTGAGCGTAAAGTAACAGTGGCCCGACTGCGGCCGAGCGAAATTGGAAACCTCGCCCGCGACCCAGACGTTGGGAAAACTGCCTTCGAGCAGGTCTTTGACCTGGGCCGTCAGTTCCGCCACAGAGAGCGTCTGCTCTTGGGCCACGTCCTGCTGTCCCGTCTCGGCCCGAGCCATATCCTGCCGCTCGTCGTCGGAAAAAAAGCCAGGAAACCACTCCTGCACGCCCGCCCCCCTCGTTCCTCTCAATCTTAACCGAAACCCCATCTCGCGCAACAGGGGCCAGGCTCCGCCGCTCGTATCCCCCGGCAGACGAAAACGCCTGCCTATTGTGGATCGTACGCAGCTAGTGAGAGGGGGCAAGCAGGGCAAAATGCTGCGGCTTTGCCGCAGCTACGCGGCCTGGCGGTCGCCTGCGTTGCTTGGCTTGGATGGTGCGAGCCGCGGCAGCTCCGTGTCGCGGCGCGGCCGGTGGGGAGCGATCTGCTGGTGAAGAATCACCTCGTCGGCCCGCCGCGCGCCCGATTCGGCCCACGTCTCCGCTTCCGCAGTCAGCCGGTTCAGCAGACGCTCGACCTGCTGCCGGTAGTGCTCGACGCCGTCGCGGTCGAGCCGGGAAGGGAGAAAAATCTCGGGGCTGACGACTGTCCGCGCGCGGGAAAACGGCTTGGGAACCGCAAAACGGTCCCAACTCGACATCCGCCACGGCCGGTCATAGCCAAAGCCCATCGCCACCAGCGGCAGCCCGAGCTTCGACGCCAAATAGATCGGTCCCTGCGCGAGCGTCCGTCGTGGGCCGCGCGGTCCGTCGGGCGTGATCGTCAGGTGCATGTTTTCGCTCTTGCGGAGCAATTCGCGCAGCGCCGCCATGCCGCCGCGATATGTCGAGCCGCGCACGCACTCAAAGCCGAGATGATACGCCACACGGGCAAGAACGTCGGCGTCGCGGTGCTGGCTCAGGAGCATCGCCAGATGGCAATGCCCACGCAGATAAAGCGGAAACAGAATGTTTTCGTGCCAGAAGACGTAGATCTTCTGTCCGCCGCACGCCGGATGCGCCGGATCGACCTGCGGATCATAAAACGCGGCCCGATAATCAAGCCCTCCCATCCACCAACGAATCAGCTTCGCGGAGAGCAAGCCGCCGAGGTTCGTCACAAAGGGATAGTCGAGCTTCATCAAGGTTGCCGGGTCATCCTTGGCCCAGCCCTGTCGGCCTAATTCGCACGACTTCGGGAGCCGTCTCAGTCGGGCCACTCGCCGGAAAAAACTTCCGTCGCCGGGCCGGTCATATAAACGTGGTTATCGGCTTCGTTCCAGTCGAGCGTTAGGTCGCCGCCGAGCAGGTGGACGAGAATCGTGCGGTCGGTGCGGCCGGAGAGGACCCCCGCCACGCAAACCGCGCTGGCGCCGGTGCCGCAGGCGAGTGTCTCGCCCGACCCGCGTTCCCAGGTTCGCTGCTTCACTTCGGTTCGGGAGAGGACTTCCACAAATTCGGCGTTCACCCGCTTCGGAAAATGCGTGTCGCGTTCCACGAGCGGCCCCAGAGTGAGCACCCATTCATCGGTAAGCTGCTCGACGAACGTGACGCAGTGTGGGTTGCCCATCGAGACGCACGTCACCGGAAAGCGGCGGCCAGCGACTTCCAGCGGCGCCTCGACGACCGGGCTGCCGGGGAGTGTCGTCGGAATCTGCTCGGCAATCAAGATCGGTTCGCCCATATCGACGCGGACCTGCTCGACGCGCTCGCCGGCGACCTGTAACTCTAGTTGCAGCACGCCGTTACCCGTTTCAATTGCCAAATTTTTCTTGCGTGCAATGCCGTGATCGTAGACGTACTTGGCCACGCAGCGGACGCCGTTGCCGCACATTTCGGCTTCGGAGCCGTCGGCGTTGAACATCTGCATCCGCGCGTCGGCGACCTGCGAAGGGCGGATCAAAATTAGCCCGTCGCCGC
This sequence comes from uncultured Pirellulales bacterium, assembly GCA_964481585.1. Lineage (GTDB taxonomy): Bacteria > Planctomycetota > Planctomycetia > Pirellulales > CAYZVT01 > CAYZVT01. Next base: position 12,397 of record CAYZVT010000005.1, on the reverse strand, counting down.
CGACCCCAAAGTGGCGGTCGGAGATCCGCCGGGCTAGCTCGGCTAGATCGCCGCTGATTTTCTCGCGAAAGCAATCGACATAGACATAGTCGTTGCCCGCCCCCTGCATCTTCGTAAAACGCATCGCCGCCGGTCCTGACGTACTCGAAAGAGAGTGCAAAGCGGGCATTTTAGCCGGTCTTCCCGCCGCCCAACAAGGCTGTACTGCGCGGGAGCAAAAGGCGCGGAGGAGCGAGAATGAGCGCCGCGGTTTCCGCAGGTTGCAACTCTCGCACTCCCTAGCCGGCAAGCAACGCGCGTCGGCGAGCGCGCGGCTCTGCTCGGACGGCGCGAACCGGAAGGCGTTGCCGTCCGGCTTTGGAGCTTTGGTGACGTCACTGCGGGCGCTAGCCGATCAGGTCGATCTGCCGGCCGCGATCGTCGCTGGCGTCTTTCGTGAGAGGCGAATCTGACGAATCGCTCACGTTGTCGGAGGCAGTCGGGGCGTCGGTTTCCCAGAACCGGCGGCCGTCGGCATCGCGATCGGCGCAGCCTTCATCCTGCGAGGTCTGGCCGATGCCCGAGGCCTTTTCGACTTGCTTGGCGCTGAACTGCGCTCGCTGCTGCGCGGCGCTCTGGCCGGCCCGCGCTGCGCTGGTCGCGGGAGTCTGCGCGAGCGGGGCACCGGCGGCGCTCGCTACGATGCCCGCCGCAGGTCCGATGCTCATGGGCCGCCTCCCAAGATGAGGCGCGGAAAGCGCAGCGGTTGCCGCCGTTCCGCATCAAACGAGGATCACACCTCAATCCTACGCTGTGGGAGCGCGGAGGGGCCGCGAAAAGGCGCTGCTCGGCAACTTCGCGTCTGCGATTCGCCTCCAGGCCAGGCAAGCGCCGCCGGTTGTGCCGGCTGTAGCGGCTCGCGCAAAGCTACCGGCGCTGCGGCGCGACGGGCGTGGCGGGCCGCAGCCAGTTGCGCGGGTCCATTGAGATGGCCGGTTGAGAGGGGGGCGCGGACAGCCCGGCTTCAAGCTGCTGAAGCGCCTGGTTCACCACGGGGAAAGGCTCGTTGATGATCTGCGGGTTTTCCAGCGTTCCGTGGACGTGGACCTGCATCAGTTGCTGACTCGCTTCCCCCACCAAATTGCGCAGCACGGGCACCGGCAGATCATTGCGGCCGACGACGCTATGGAAGGTGAGCTGAATTTCGCGGTTGAGATTCATCTCTCCCTTGCCGTACAGACTCAGCGCGTCGCCCAACAGATCGAGCTTGTCGAAATAGACATGCTGGCCGTCGATGCGAAAGACCATATCGCTTTGGGTGAAGGCGGTTTTGTCCGGCAGCCGCACGCGGAAGACCTTCAGCAGTTGCACGACCAGCGGTAGCTCGTAAATATCGGCCTGCCGCAGTCGCACGTTGCCCGACCCGGCGAGCCAGTGAGTTCCGCTACCGGAGCCGCGCAGTTCCAAGTCGCCCGCCATCTTGCCGCGCAGGTCTTGTTGACCGGGGATGCCTTCGGTGGCGAAGCGGGCAAGCTCCGCGCCGCGGAGCGAGGCCTGCATCGCAAAACGCTGCGGCTCGGCGAGCGTCACCCAGCCGTCGCCGGCGACTTCGCCGCCGTAAAGCTGAGCGGTGATGCGGCGCTGCATCGGATCGGCGGTTTGTTTTTGTGCCCAAATGCCCAGCAGCACACGCTCGTTGTCGATCCACAGCGGGCCGCGTACCTGCGTGAACTGAAGATCGCCGTAGTTGAGCGAGTCGATTGCCAGCTCGCCGCGCGACTGGAACCGCTCGCCGTCGAAGTTGCCGGCAAGTTTCACTTCGCCGTGTACGTCCGTTAGCTCAACGCCCACGTCGACCGCATTGCGGTGCAGATCGAAAGCAAGATCCCACTGCGATTTGAGCGGCGCTCCGCGGATCGCGTCTTGCGCCAAGCCGAGCGAGCCGCGCGCGTAAATCGGACCGCTCAGGTTGAGCTTGCTCACCACGCTTCGCATGCCCGGCGGCAGCGCGATAAGCAACTCGCGGTCGGCCGCGAGCCGGTCGATCGTGAGATTCTCCAGCGTCAAGTACCAGCTTCCGTTCGGCTGCATTTGACAGTGGCCGTCGGTTGCGATTCGCGTGCTGCCGTGCTCGGCCCGCATGTCGTGCAGCGTCACGTAGCCGTCGTGATACTGGACCACGCCCCGCAGCTTTTCCATGCGGTAGGGGAAGGCCACCGGCTCGATCGACGTGATTTCCGCCACCGGTTTGAAGCGCGCCCGCAGCCCGAGTTGCCGGCTGGCGAACAGATACGTCACCTCGGCCGTCAGATCGACGCGGCCCTGCGGGCGCAGATCATTCCAAAGCTGACGCGCCGCCGGATTGAGGGCGTTGCGCAGTTCTTCCTCAAGCGGCACTTCGGTTCCAGCGAATTGCAGCGAAAGCCGCGGCCCTTGCGGCGTTGGCGCGAGTTCTCCGTTGCAGGTCACAAAGCCGGTGTCGTTCGTCCCTTCAAGATTGCGGAAGCGCCAGTGGTCGTTCTGCATCTCCACCTGCCCCCGAATATTCGTGAGCGGGTAGGGGAACTTGCTGAAGCGGATCGCGCAGCGATCGAGCGTTACTTGAAGACGCGATTGCAGCCTGGCGTGCGGCTCGTCGCGACTGCTCCGCCAGTAAAACTGAAAGCGGCCCTGCGGGTTGAGTTCCGCCAGGACGCGCCGCCCCTGCGCCGGCAGCGCCGCCACGAGCCGCTCATCGAGCGCGATGTCGCTGCCGCGCAGTTCGACCCAGCCCGTCGCCTGGGGGCCGGGATGGAAAACCTCGCCCAAGATTCGCACCGGATGATCGTCGGCGTGCGCCTTGAGATCAATTTGCAAGGTGTCGTTGCGATAAGTCAGCGTGCCGGAGCTGCGCTGCAGATGATAAGGAAACTTGTGGTACGTCAGCCCCACGTTTTCGCATTGGACCACCAGATCGGGCCGCCAGCGTTGGCCGTCGTAGACGAGCCGCAGGTCGAGATCGACTTCGCCTTCGGGCAAATATTCGTGCCACAGCCGGCGGTACTGGTCGGGCAGGCCGTTTGCAAACTGGCGGTTGAGTTGTAGCTTGCGGAGCTTCGCGCTGAGCGTCATCGGCGCATCGGCCGCGTAGCCCTTGCGCTGGCAGGTGAGACTCAACTGCATTTGTCCATGCGAGGCAGTGAGCCGGTCGATCGACAGCAGCCCGTTTTCGCACCGCACGTACGCGTCCACGTCGATCAGCGGGTAGGGGAGCCGCGGATCATCAATGCGGCCCCGGGCAAGCTGACAGACCGTGCGGTAGAGGCAAGGCTGCTCGCCGCTGGGGTCGTTCGCCAGTTCAAAGCGAATGGCCGCTTTGCCGCGCAAGGCGCGGATCGGCTCGCTCCCTTCGACAAGGTGAGCCGGCAGCGCGGCGAGCAGTTCCGGCCCCAACTCAACGCCTTCGGCCGTGCCGGAGAGTTGCCACTGCGGACGAGCGGTGCTAAAGCGCCCGGCGACTTGGATTCGCTGCACAAAATCGCCGCGCAGCGCCCCTTGCAGGGCGAAGCGGCGCGGACCACTCGGCTCGCCCGGCCGGGACGGCTCGGGCTGGAGTTGAAAGTCGCCGTCGCGCAGGGTGAGCTTGCGGTGCGGCGTTACGAGCGTGTCGTGTAGCTCGACGGCGGCGTTCTCAATCACAATCGTCGGCCGGCCGTCGCCGAACTTGGGCAGCGGCACCAGCCGTCGCACGTTCCAGCGGTTGTCCGGCTCGCGCGCCGCGATCAACCGCGGTCGGCGAACGATGATCCGCTCGACCTGAAAACGGTCCTGGAGTAGCTCGGAAAGCGTGGGCGAGCCGACGACGAAGATCTCGTCAACACGGAGCAGCTTTCTGCCCCCGGCGGAGTCCGGCTCGGCGAGCGTAATGCCGCGAATCTCGATGCCGCGTCCTTCGATCAGTTGGGCCGAGGCGACTTCGACCTTCAAGCCTTGGTAGTGACTGCGGAGCTTGCGTTCGACATACTGCTGGATCTCGCGGTCAAGCTGCGTGTAGACGTAGACGCCGACCACCAGCGCGGCGACCACGGACAGCAGCACTGCCCATTTGAAGAAAAACCAGCAAAAATTGACGAAGGCAGAAACGATGGCTCAGCTTCCTTGCTGAAAAACGGCCGGCCGCCGCTGGGAGGAACCGGCCACGGGTTGTCGAGGCGATTCCTGCCTCGGGGCGGTCCTTTTTTACACAATTTCACGCTCCCGTCGCAGAGCGATCGGCCGATTTTCGCCGCGAGCGGCGGCCGGTCCAGTCAAGAGCCGTGGCGGCGGCCAGCACCAGCAGGGCGAGCATCGCCGGCTGGCGATAGCGGATCGAGCTGACGAAAACCATATGCAGCAGCGAGAGATACGCCGCCGGCAGCAGACAGAGCACATACGGCCAGCCCCGCCGCGCGTACTTCCAAGCCCCGGCGGCGGCGAGCACAAGCACCGGCAGAAAGCTGCCTGCGATCACGAGTCGAAACAGCGGGCGGCGGAATTGCGGCTCGTTCGGCCAGAGGTTCCACAGCCGCTGGAGTTTCACCGCCGCAAGTTTGAGTACCTCAAGCGGATGCTCCGCTGCCCACTCGATCGCTTTCTGTCGGGTGAAGCGGTCAAAGCGGTACTCGAACGAATCGTCGGTGGCGGCGGGCTGCTGCCGAAGCTCGGCTTGCAAGCGCGGCACGAAGTCCATGTTGCTCGCCCCGGTCGCCTGCGGGCTAATCCCATCGTACAGGCTCGGGCCTACCTGAAGCGTCGTCAGCACAAGATGACCACTGACGCGATAATTGCGCACCCACCACGGCGCGAGGACCAGGCAGAGTCCCAGCATCAGCCACAGCCCAGCGAGCGCGTGCCGCCGGCGCTCTGCGGAAAAGAGCAGGGCAAGCACGAGCGCGAAAGGGACAAAGAGCAGCCAGCCGGGACGAATCAGCGTGGCGATGCCGCCCGTTAGCCCGGCGGCAACGAGCCACAGCGCGAACGCCCGCCGGCTGGCGGCTTGCCAGCCTTTCACCCACAGCGCCAGTTGCCAAGCCATCGCCGCGAGGAAGGGGCCTTCGCTCAGCAGGAGCGCGCCCATCGCCACCAGCCCCGGATAAATGGCCGCCCCGAGTGCCGCCAGTCGGGCAGTCGGCTCGTCGAAAAGCTGCCGACCCAACCAGTAGACCCCGCCGATCGCCAGCGACGACACGAGCGCCGTCAGCACGCGGGCAGCCAGCGTCGGCACCTCGTCGCCAGCCACCTCGAAGAGCGCCGCCAGCAAGAGCGGATAGCCGGGCGTGCGAAAGATGCGATGAGTGCCGTAGCGATACGGTTCGCCGTGGGCAATCGCCAGACCAAGTTGCCAATAGCCCTCACTATCGCCAAAGCCGAAGCGCGCCCCTTCGGGCAGGCGTGCCTCCCACCAGCCGGCCACGGCCACTCGCAGCGCAAAGGCCAGCGCGAAGAGCGCAAGCAGCACGACGGCGCGTTGGCGAAGCAGGTGCATGGCGCGTCCAGTCGGTTCGCAGTTCCTTCGTTCCGCCGCGCATCGTAGGGACAATCCGCGCGGTGCGTCAAGAGAGGCTCCGCCGGCACACGTCCTTCCCGCGCTGGCGGGAAGGCTGCGCCCGATGTGTCCCTGGTCCCCTGTCCCCGACTGCTGACGGCTTTGCCCGCCGCCAGGCGCGCTGCAAAGCGGCGGCTCGATTGTTTACAGCGCGTTTTTTGCCGCTATACTCGATCACTTGCGTCGAACTTGGGGATGACCAACCGAAAACCTCGCTCGGCCGGACGCGGCTTTTTTCCGCAAAGATGCTTCTCGCCCCGCGGCGCGGATCGCACCGCCACGCTCCTTCTCATCCAGGCACTTCTAGGAGTCTTCCATTCATGGCAAACAACACCGGCGACAAACGGCTCTTCTGGGCCTGCTTCCTGGCCTTGATCGCCACCGCATTCGGCTTCATCGTCCGCGCGCTGATCATCGACGAGTGGGGCACCGATTTCGGCCTGAGCCAAACGCAGAAGGGCGAGATCTTCGGCGTTGGTCTGTGGCCGTTCGCCATTTCGATCATTCTGTTCAGCCTCATCATCGACCGCATCGGCTACGGCACGGCGATGATCTTCGCCTTTGTCTGCCACGTCACGTCGGCCGTGATTACCATTGTCGCGCCAAGATACTTTGATCCTTACTGGAGCCTCTGGATCGGCACGTTCATCGTTGCGCTCGGCAATGGTACGGTCGAAGCCGTGATCAATCCGGTCGTCGCCACGCTCTTTCCCCGCGAAAAGACGAAGTGGCTCAACATCCTGCACGCGGGCTGGCCTGCCGGGCTGGTGATCGGCGGTGTGATTGCGATTTTCATGGCGGATCTGGCCTGGGAATGGCGCGTCGCCCTGATTCTGATTCCCACCGTGCTCTATGGCTTGATGATGCTCACCTGCAAGTTCCCGGTGAGCGAGCGCGTCGCGGCGGGGGTTTCTTACAAGGAAATGCTCCGCGAGTTCGGGGCGCTGGGGGCCTACATCGTCAGCGCGCTGATTATCCTCGAACTGTCGCGGATCGCAGCCGACAGTAATCTGCTCTTTACCGGATGGGACGAGCAGCAGCGGTTCTGGTTCGGCCTCGGCTTGGCCATTCTGCCGGCCGTGTTGTTCGGGGCCTATGTCCGTTCGCTCGGGAAGATGCTGTTCGTGTTCATCCTGCTCATCATGATTCCGCTGGCGACCACGGAGCTGGGCACCGATAGCTGGATCGCCTCGCTGATGGAGCCGGTGATGAACGATTTCGGCCTTGCCGGAGGCTGGGTGCTTGTCTACACGTCGTTTCTCATGATGGTGCTCCGCTTCTCCGCCGGGCCGATCGTTCACAAGCTCAGCCCGATCGGGCTGCTGGCAACGAGCGCCGCCGTGGCGGCCGTAGGGTTGGTGGCGCTGTCGCAGGTCGAGGCGGCCATTACGGTGCTCGTCGCGGCCACGATCTACGGTTTCGGCAAGACGTTCTTTTGGCCGACCATGCTCGGCGTCGTAGCGGAGCAATCGCCGCGCGGTGGCGCGCTAACACTCAACGCGACCGCCGGCGTCGGCATGCTCGGCGTGGGCGTGATCGGCGCGGTCTTCTTGGGCTATATCCAAGACACCTCCATCGAGCGCAAAATAGCGGCCAACGAGCCGGAAATTCACGCCCAAGTGGTGGAAGAAAAGCGGTGGGTCTTCGGCACCTTGCAAGCGGTGAATCCGCAAAAGGTCGAGGAACTGCCGGAGGCCGAGGAAGCGGAGGTCAATGCGATCACGGCCGTGGCGAAGCAAAACGCGCTCGCCACGGTGGCGATCTTCCCGGTCATCATGCTGGTCTGCTACATCGGGCTGTTCCTCTACTTCCGTGCCCGAGGCGGCTACAAGGCCGAAGTCCTCACCGGCCACGACCATCCCGAACTCGACAAGAAGTTCACCGGCGGCGTGGTCGGCGCGGCGGATAAGTAAGCGCCTTGAGTCCGGTCCAATGACGAGGGCCACGGGCAAGTCTCGTGGCCCTCTTTTTATTGCGCCGGGTGTGATTGTGCGTTCGATCGCATTCCCTTCAAGTATCGCGCTGCTTCACATCCTTCTCGCCCCGTTGGGGCCGCGAGCCGAGCCAGCTTGCCCAAGTCTCTAGGGTGGGAGGGACGCGACAAGGAAACGAAAACTGCTTAGTCCGCCGCGTCATTCGGCAATCGGCGCAACAACAGCGCCGTCCCCGCGCGCTGCGCGCGGATGCCGCCGGGCAGCGTTTGCTGGGGCAAAGGTTGTTCGCTCGCTGACAGGACGAGCCTCAGCACCTGCTGCCATTTGGCGTGGCTCATGTCGCGCAGCGGCCAGTGCTGACGCCGCCACAGGGCGAGCAGTAGTTCGCGGATCAGATACGGGTGCTCGCCGCGCAACGCTTCGCAATCGAGCCGCGCGCGATCGTCGGTGAAAACGACGCTACGGTCGAACAGCCGCTCGACTTCGTATTGCACCCACTGCTGGGCTTCGCCGGCCAATTGGCCCAGCCGCTGAAGCGCGGCGTCAACGTATGGGTTGTAATCGGCGCGGAGCTTGGGCAAGAGGTCGTGGCGGATGCGGTTGCGCGTGTAACGCTCGTCGCGGTTCGTCTCGTCTTCGCGGAACGGCTGGCCGAGTTGGTCGAGAAACGCCAAAAGCTCGCCGCGAGAGAAGCCGAGCAGCGGGCGGATCAGCGTCGTTGCCGGGCCAAGTCGCCGCGTGCGGCGGATGCCGCCCAGTCCGGCCAAGCCCGTCCCGCGCAGGATGCGATGCAGGATCGTCTCAGCCTGGTCGTCGGCCGTATGGGCGGTGGCGACGTAGCGTGCCCCGACCCGTTCGGCGGTCGTCTGCAAGAACTGGTAGCGTGCCCGCCGAAGGCGACTCTCGGGGCCTTCGCCATGAGCGGTGGCGGCCTGTTCAGGTTCGGCATAGCCAACTTCGTAGGCGAGGCCGAGGTCGCCGCAAAGCTGGCGGACGAAGGCCTCGTCCTCATCGGCCGAGGGGCGCAAGCGGTGGTGAAAGTGGGCCACCACGAGCCGCCCGGCGCCGCTGCTTGGCAATGCGTGCATGGCCCGCAGCAGGGCGATGCTGTCGGCACCGCCGGAAACGGCCAGCAGCACTGTGACGTTCTGCCAGCGTTCCGGGGGCCAGGCGGCGGCAAGGTGTTCGAGAAGCGGAAGCCAGCGGTTCATGGGCAGCAGGTTGCTCGACGGTCACATTTCGCCCGAGCGGCGAGCTTGAGCAGCTACAACCAGCGCCGGCTGCCCAGAGCGCCAAGCGGCGACTGTAAGTGCCGAACTTGGTTTGGGTTATCTTGATCGGCCGGGGAAAAATGTTAGTTGCAGTTTAGGGGCAGTTTGTTAACATACCTTTAGCGAGTCTCCGCGAAAACCTGGGCCTCTCGTGGGGAATTTTTCCAGTGTGGCGGTGGTGGCTCCTTAAACGCTATTCATCAAGTGTATCTTCGGGAGGGCCGCCTTCGCAGGCCGGCCGGGCCGAAGGACGAAACCGACTCGCGTTTTCCGATCTGAATTGTACTTGGTAGTTCTGAGCTAACCGACCCAAGGCAAGGGAGTTGAAGGCCATGCACCTGCTGATGCTCGTCTGGCAGCTCATTCGCAGCGCCCTTTACGGCCAGCACTCGTCCGGCCCGCGCATGGCGGTCCACATTCGGCCGCGTCGATCGAAACCGATCGGTGGCCCCGCTTCGTGGACCACGCTTCTGGCTGTCTTGGGATGGCTTCCACCCGCCCCCGCGCCCGTCGTCTGCCGGTCGCGCGCGGCCGATCCCGAGGAGTTGGCTCCTGGGGAACGCTGCGCCGCGTTCGGCTTGCCCCCGGGCTGGCGAGGCCGCGTAAGCGAGCGGCGGCTGGGCTAGAAACAGAACTTTGGCAAGACTCGACCAGTCGGTCCAACGCGCCCCCGTCTCGCTTGCGACGGGTGAGAGTGCTCGTCTTTCGCTCAGGCTTTCTTGCTGAAGCGGCGCGTCCCGGGGGCGCACCCTGCCCATGAGGGACCGAATCTGTGACTGCGCTCGAAGTGCTAATCGTTCTTGTCGCGGTCGTTGCTACGGCGATCATCACCGTAGTCGTGACCAAGACGCTGGCTCGCTATCGGCTGCGCGATGCCGAAACCGAAGCCCGTAAAATCATCGAAGATGCCCAGCTCGAAATGAGCAACCGCCGCAAGGAGGTGGAGCTGGAGCTAAAAGAAGCAGCGCTGAAGCAAAAAGCCGAAGGCGATCAGGAGCTGGCCCGCACGCGGCAAGAGCTTCATGAACGGCAGCGAAAGCTCGACAAGCGCGAAGACCTGCTCGACCAGCGAGGCGAACAACTCGTCAAGCAGGAAAAGATGGTCGAGAGCAACCAGCGCAAGCTCGCCGAGCGGATGGACGACCTGAACCACCGCAACGACGAGCTTGAAAAACTGCTCGATCTCCAGCGGCAGACCCTGCACCGGCTGAGCGGCTTGAGCAAAGAAGAAGCCACGCAGCGGCTGCTCAAACTGCTCGACAAACAACTGACGCATGAGCAGGGAGCGATCATCGCCCGTCATGAAAAGAAGATGGAAGAAATTTGCGACGCCAAGGCGAAGCAAATGCTGCTCGTTTCGATGCAGCGCTACGCGGCAGCCCATACGGCCGAGGCAACTACCAGCACGGTCGATATCCCCAACGACGAGATGAAGGGCCGCATCATCGGCCGCGAAGGGCGGAACATTCGCGCCTTCGAAAAAGCCACCGGTGTGGATGTGATTATCGACGACACGCCCGGCGTGGTGATCGTCAGCGCCTTTGAGCCGGTGCGGCGCGAGATTGCCCGCATCGCGCTGGAAAAGCTGATCGCCGACGGCCGCATTCATCCCACGCGGATCGAAGAAATCGTGGCCGAAACTCAAGAGGAAATGGACAGCCGCATCCAAAAGCTCGGCGAAGAAGCCGCCCAGGAAGCCGACGTGCCGGGGCTGCACGAGCGGATCATCCATCTACTCGGCCGACTGCACTTCCGCACCAGCTACAGCCAAAACGTGCTGCGGCACTCGATCGAAGTGGCGTACATGTCAAGCATGATCGCCGAACAGATGGGCTACGATCCCCGCCTCGCGCGGCGCGCCGGGCTGCTGCACGACATTGGCAAGGCAGCCGATCACGACGCGGAAGGCGGGCATCCGAAGATCGGCGCCGATTTGCTGAAACGCTACGGCGAAGGAACGGAAGTCGTTCACGCCGCGCTGGGGCACCATGACGACATTCGCATCGAGATGCCTTACACGATGATCTGCGCCACGGCCGATGCGGTCAGTGCTTCGCGGCCCGGAGCGCGACGCGAGTCGCTCGACCGCTACATCAAGCGGATGGAAGAACTCGAAGCCATCGCCACCGATTTTGACGGCGTGCGGCAGGCATTCGCCATTCAGGCGGGCCGCGAAGTGCGAGTCATCGTCAGCGCCGACGAGACGACCGACGATTCGGCCGCCAAGATTTGCCGGGACATTGCCCGCGCCTTTGAGGAGCGGCTGACCTATCCGGGCGAGATCAAGGTGACGGTGCTGCGGGAAACGCGGGTGACGGAAATGGCCAAGTAGCCAGCGGCGTTCGAAGCCGGTAAGTTGATTGCTGCGCACCCGTTTCTCCAGCATCGAGAGCTTCACCCGTGCGAATCCTTCTGATCGGCGACATTGTGGGCAAACCCGGGCGGGACGCGGTGCGCAGAGCCGCGCGGGGCTTGGCGATTGAGCAGAACCTCGACTTGATCGTGGCTAACGCCGAAAACGCGGCAGGCGGCTCGGGACTGACGCCGGCGATTTACCGAGAGCTGATTGGCGCGGGGGTGGATGGGATCACGCTCGGCGACCATATCTATCGCCGCCGAGAAATCAGCCCGATCCTCCAGAGCGAGCCGAACATCGTCAAGCCAGCCAATCTGCCGGCCGAGGCGGCGGGGCAGGACGTGATGCTGCTCCCGGCGCGCAACGGCACGCGCGTCGCCGTGCTGAGTCTGCTGGGCCGGCTCTTTATGCAGCCGGTCGATTCGCCCTACCAGGCCGTCGATCGGGTGTTGGCGAGCTTGCCGGCCGAGGTGAAGGTGATTCTTGTCGATTACCATGTTGAGGCGACGAGCGAAGCGCAGCTCATGGGCCGGTATCTCGATGGGCGGGTGTCGGCGGTGCTCGGAACGCACACCCACGTCCCCACGGCCGACGAGTGCATCTTGCCGTGCGGCACGGCCTTTCAGTGCGACGTGGGCATGACCGGGCCGTATGAAAGCATTTTGGGCCGCCGCATTGATCGGGTCCTGGAGACGACGCTCACCTGCAACCCCACGCACTTTGAAGTCGCCACGGGCGATGTACGCATCAGCAGCACCGTCGTCGAAGTCGATCCCGAAACCGGCCGCGCCACGGGCATCGAGCGGCTTTGCATTCGCGAGAGCGACCTGCCACGACTCGAACAACTTGCCGCGCAGGGCAGGGGAGCGAAACCATGAGCGGCAGCCGCCTTCCGCTCTCCAAATCAGCAGCCACGCCAACCAAAAAACCTCTCTTGCTCAATGCCGGCAAAACCGCTACTTTCCCGCACCACTTCTGTTTCGGCGAATCCCCAGCCCGCGCCCGTGCGGCTTGATCGCGCGCAGCGCTGGCTGTTGGGGAGCATCGGCGCGGGGCTGCTGGGTTTGCTGGCGGTGTGTCTGGTGCTGCAACCGGAGCAGAAGGGGTACGGCACGCACCAACAGCTTGGCTTGCCGGAGTGTACGTACCGGGCGCTGTTCGGCCACAACTGCCCGTCCTGTGGCATGACGACCTCGTGGACTTACTTGGTCCGCGGAGAAATCGGCCGCTCGGCAGCAACGAACGTGGGCGGGACGCTCCTGGGGATGCTGGCGATCATCGCGGCCCCGTGGGC
>CAYZVT010000004.1:11286-37074 GCA_964481585.1 uncultured Pirellulales bacterium | reverse complement strand
TGCTGTGGGGACGGCGATGGCCGACGAGCCACGGGCGGTGGACGAGTCGCGCACGGTCGGCAGCATCGAACGGCTCGACCCGCGACTCGACAAGCTCGTGCCGCGCGACGCGCAGCTCGAAGTGCTTGCCGAGGGATTCGATTGGAGCGAAGGACCCGTCTGGGTGCCCGACGGGCCGCATGTCCTCTTTTCCGACGTGCCGCAGAACAAGGTCTACAAGTGGAAGCAGGGGGAAGGGCTATCCGTCTTTCTCCACCCGAGCGGCTACACCGGCGAAAGTTCCAAGTACAGCCAGGAACCCGGCAGCAACGGTCTGGCGCTCGATCTCAAGGGGCAACTGCTCCTCTGCCAACACGGCGACCGCCGCGTGGCGCGGCTGGAAGACGACGGCTCGTTCACCACGCTCGCCGCCGAATACGAAGGCAAGCGGCTCAACAGCCCGAACGATCTGGCGGTAGCGTCCGACGGCTCGATCTACTTCACCGACCCGCCCTATGGCCTGCCGAAAAACGCGGGCGACCCGGCCCGCGAACTCGACTTCTGCGGCGTCTACCGCCGCGCTCCCGACGGCACGCTGACGCTGCTCACGAAGGAAATGACCCGCCCCAACGGCATCGCCCTCTCGCCCGATGAAAAGACGCTCTACGTCGCCCAAAGCGATCCCAAGGCCGCGCTCTGGCGGGCGTTCGACGTGCAGCCCGACGGCACGCTTTCCGGCGGCCGCGTCTTCGCCGACATGACGCACAAAGTCGGCCAGGAAAAAGGACTGCCCGACGGCATGAAGGTCGACCAGCACGGCAACCTATTCGCCACCGGCCCCGGCGGGGTGCTGATCTTCGCCCCCGACGGCACCCATCTCGGCACGCTCAAAACCGGCGTCCCCACCGGCAACTGCACCTTCGGCGACGACGGCAGCACCCTCTACATCACCGCCGACATGCACCTCCTCCGCGTGCGCCTGAACACGCGGGGGGATGGGTTTTAGTGAGGGTGCCCAGCCCGTCTGAATCGTCATTCCCGCGCAGGCGGGAATCTAGAGAGAGAGCGGCCGAGCATTGTTATTGCCGCATAGGGGGAATGGCTTGCTGCGTTGATCCGTACTACTGGAGCAGCTTTTCCTTGTGGTCGAGGCAAGGCGTTCAATCCGTTGGGGATTACCAGGCGATTTACAATCCTTGTTAACGAATAACGTCATCCAGATAATCAAGAGTTAGGCCGTCGGAGATGGAGGGTGTTTAATGTCCGCAAAGGTGATCGCTCTCCTGCGGCAGCGGCGTCGCGAGTTGCTTGCACTTGGGCCGCAGTGGTCGAACTGGAACAAGATCACCGAGTGGCACGCTCGAACGAGACCTCTGGTCGCTCAGTACTATTCTGAGCAACTCGACCAGTTTGATGAATTTATCAAGCCGAAATGGGCCGTATTCCCGCGCGTCATTTCTCTGTCCGACAGGGGCCGGAACACCAATCCTGGTGTAGACAAGGCTGAACGTCAAGCGAATGATAACATCGCCAAGAATGCGAAGGATAAGCTCGTTGCGCACTTGGACGCAATACTCGAACTGGCGAGTTTGGACGAGGGCGCTGAAGACGCCAACACAAGTCCGGACACCCTAGAGATTGCCCTGAATCAAAGCACAAACGTCTTCGTCGTCCACGGTCACGATGACGAGATGAAGCAGCACGTGGCACGGACGCTCTCGAAGCTTGGTCTCAACCCGATTATCCTTCATGAACAGCCAAACTCGGGCAGGACTATTATCGAGAAGTTCGAAGTCAACGCTGACGTGTCGTTCGCAGTCATCCTGCTCTCGCCCGACGACATGGCATTTCCCGCCGGCGGAGACGCCAAACGGGCAGAGCCTCGCGCACGCCAGAACGTGGTGTTGGAACTAGGTTACTTCGTTGGGAAGCTCGGCCGCAACCGCGTCTTTTCCGTGAAGCGCGGTGACAACCTGGAAATTCCCAGCGACTTCAGCGGAGTCATCTACACGGCATACGATCCGGCAGGACATTGGAGGTTCGACTTGGTCAGGGAATTGAGGGCTGCCGGGTATACTGTCGATGCGAATAGCTTGCTTTAGCGGAGGGAGACAAGGGAGGGCGAACCATCCGCTGCAGCTGAGCCAGCTCGTGATATTTGTTTCTAAACCCGTAGCTCGCTGCAAAGCGGGCCGGACAGCTGAGCAGGATCATTCGGCAGCATGACAGGGGACACTGAAGCATTGCGCCGATGGGGCGTCCCCTTCACGCAGCGTGGCGGCGTCACACTGGTTCGTCGTTGCGACGCCGCTGCCTGTGTGATGCACATCATCCGCAATGGTTGTCGCTTTTACGGATACGACGCTTTCGCTCTTACTGCGGACAGTATCCAGCCTTTTCTGGAATTCAGCCCCGATTGGTCGCGCGGCGGAGTTCCGCCGCTTGAAGTACTACTCTCCAGCCTTCAAAGCGATCCACCTGAAATTACCCACTACGAGTTTGTATTCGATCCCGCCTAACGAGGCGTTCCAGTTTGAAGCGTCATTCCCGCGCAGGCGGGAATCTGTCTTTTATACACAAGTCGTTTTGCCACCACATGCTGTGGTTCAGGCCATGCTATCACCCCAAGAGATCGTGGCGAATCGCACGAGGACCGGACTTGTGTGTAAAAGACAGGGCGGGAATCCAGAGCGCTTCGGACAGAGGGCGAAGGTGGAAGAGGAATCGTTCCGTTGCACGCCGGGCGCTGGATTCTCGCCTGCGCGGGAAGGACGTGTAGCGTATAACAGCGACCGCGCCCCCATTCCCGCTGTTCCCGCCCCGCTCGCCCAAGCTATAATCGCGGCCGTTTGGCGCAGTTGGTTGCGCGGCTTTGGAACGCTTGCTTGGGACGACTTATGGGGCGGCTCGCTCTGCATTGGCAGATTTTGATTGCGATGGTGATCGGCGCGGCGGTGGGGATTTTGCTTAATTCCTTCGCCGGCACGCGGGTGAGCCGGGAGCCGGTTGAGTTGACGGGCGGGGCGCTGCAGCCGCAGGGGCTGGCTCGGCCGGTGGCGGTGCCGGTGGGGAGCGTGTGGATTCTTGATACGCCGAGTCAGGTGTTGATCCAGATTAGCCGCCGCGTGCCCGAGAGCGAGCGCTTCGAGACGCGGCGCGTGGTGGTGCGGGGTCCGGTGGCCGCGACCGAGGAGAACTGGCCCGACGTGCCGCCGCAGGTCGATCCGGCAGCGCCGATTCCACGACTGGTCGTGCCGACGCTCGGCACGCTCCAGGAGCAAGACCCGCTCGCCTTTGCCTTGTTTAAGACCTACGGCCGCTCGCTCGCGCGGCGGGTGGGCGATACGGCGGAACTGCTGGGCGGGCTGTTTTTGCGGATGCTCAAAATGGTCTCGGTGCCGCTGATCATCACGTCGCTCATCACCGGCGTCACCGGGCTGGGGCGGGCGGATCGGCTCGGGCCGATGTTTGGCCGCACGATGCTCTACTACCTCGTTACCAGTTTGCTCGCCATCGTCACTGGGCTGCTGATGGTCAACCTGATTCGCCCCGGCGTCGAAGACCGCCCGCGCCTTGCCGCCGCCGAGACGGAAGCCGTCGCGGCCGACGCGCCGCAGTCGGGCAAGGGGTTGGGGACCGTGATGTTCGAGCAACTGGAAAGCCTCATCCCGCCGAACCCTTTTCAAGCCGCCGCCGAAGGGAACTTTCTCTCGATCATCGCCTTTAGCATCGCCTTTGCCATCTTCACGATTCTCGTCGGCGGCGCGACGGCGACGCTGATCTCCAACATCGCCGAGGCGGGCTTTGAGGTGATGATGCGGATGACGATGGCGATCATTTACCTCGCGCCGTTCGGCGTGCTGTTTCTCATGCTCGCGGCGACCGCCAGCCAAGGTTTTGACGTGTTCGCCTCACTCGGCTGGTACATGCTCGCCGTGGCCAGCGCGCTGGCGCTGCACGCCGGGGTGACACTGCCGCTGATCCTGAAATTCATCGCTCGCCGCAGCCCGCTCGACTACGTGCGGGCGATGAGCCCGGCGCTATTGACCGCCTTTAGCTCGGCTTCGTCCAACGGCACCTTGCCGCTGACGATGAACTGCGCCGAGGAACGAGCGGGCGTCAGCAATCGCGTTACGTCATTCGTGCTGCCGCTGGGGGCGACGATCAACATGGACGGCACCGCGCTCTATGAAGCGGTCGCCGTGCTGTTTATTGCCCAGTATTCGGGCATCGAACTGAGCCTCGCGCAGCAGATCATCGTCGCCTTTACAGCCCTGTTGGCGAGCGTCGGCGCGGCGGGGATTCCGCACGCGGGGCTGGTGATGATGGTCATTATCTTGCAAGCCGTCGGCCTGCCGACCGAAAGCCAGGGGATCATTCTCGCCGTCGATCGCGTGCTCGACATGGCCCGCACGAGCGTCAACGTCTGGAGCGACGCCTGCGGCTGTGCGGTCGTGAGCCGGTTTGAGGCTCAAACGTAGCGCGGCGACGCGCCATGCCGATTGCAGCGGTCGCATGAGTTCTTGCGCGCGGCTGCATGGCTCTCAAATCCGCTCGACCACCGGCCGATGTTAAGCACTACCGGTCACGGAGGATGGTCGGACTGTTGCCAAGCGCAAGGGCGTGACGCCCAGCGTTGGCGAGCGACCCGATTGGGGTCAAGGACAGACGCACTCCCCGCGACGACGTGCCCTGTCCTGACGCTAAAGAACCGTGAACGAGCGCCCCTTTCTTCGTATTCACCGCGAGTCGATTCCCGAGGAGTCGTCCCGCGACACCGACGCGTCGCCGCTCGTGGCGGCATTGTGCCGAGACTTTGAAAAGGTCACCGGCTGGCCGCTGCGGTTTGTCCGCCGCGAGCAGTTTGCGACGCAGCCCGATCCGCTGTGGTCCGCCCCGGTCAACCCGGGCGATGGAGTTTCTCCCGGATACCTCATGATCGATCGGGCTGCCGCGCCGCGTGACGGGCTGGCCGAAGCGATGGAGCTTGCCGCCACGCTCGCCCAAACCATCGGTGAATTGAGCCAGACCCGCCAGGCGCTGCGCAAGCGCGAAGCCGAACTGGCGGCCGGCGTGCCGGTCGTCAGCCATCGTGCTGAAGAAGCGCATCTGGCCGCGCGGCTCGAAGCGGTGCTTCGCGCCGGTGCTGAATCGATCGGCTGCCAGGGGGCGGCGCTCTACCTGCTCGACGCGGCGACGACGGAACTCAAGCTGCGGGCGGCGTGGGGACTGCCGCAAGAGCGGTTCATGCAGCCTGCACGGCCGCTAAAGGGCGCGGTCGCCGATCTCGAAGCGCTCGCTGGCAGCGCCGTGGCGCTAGAAGACGACATGCTGCGCGACTTTTGGAAGGTGCCGGAGCCGTGCGGCTCGGCTGTCTGCGTGCCGGTCTCCAGCCCGACGACGATTCTCGGCACGCTCTGGTTTTTCTGTTCGGCGCCCCGCGATTTCTCCGACCAGCAAACGAATCAGGCCGAGATCATGGCCGGGCGGATCGCGGCCGATCTCGAACGCGAGATGCTGCTGACCGCCAGCCTCGAGACGCACCACTTGCGCCGCCAAATGGACGCCGCCGAGCGGCTGCAAGAGAACCAATTGCCGCGCATCGCGCCGCTGTTGGACGAGTGGGAACTGGCCGGCTGGAACGAACAAAAATACGGGCTCGGCGGCGATTTTTTCGATTGGTCGGTGCTGCCCGACGGGCAAGTGGCGCTGATGCTCGGCGACGCGCTGGAGCGAGGGATTCCCGCCGCGCTGGCCGCCTCTTCGCTGCGAACCGCGCTGCGTACTCATGCCGAGTACGGGCTGCCGGCCGGTGAGGTGCTCACGCGCACGAGCCGTTCGCTGTGGACCGGATCGGCAGGCGATCTGTTCGCGGCGGCGCTGTTTGCCAAGCTCGCACCCGACACCGGCAGGCTCGAAGTGGCAACCGCCGGGCGCGTCGGCGCGCTGCTGCTCCTGGCCGACGGCTCGTGGCGTTCGCTCGCTCAAGAAGCCGTGCCGCTGGCGATGCAGCCCGACAGTGTCTATCGGGCGAGCGAGGTTGAGCTGCCGCCCGGAGCGGTGCTTGTCGTCTACAGCGACGGAGTGCGCGACGCGCTCGACCACCAGGGCTGCCCGCTCGGCGAGGGCTTGCTCGCCGAGGCCCTGCGACCGCACCGCGCGGCATCCGCCCAGGAGCTTGTCGACCGGGTCCGCGACCAGTTCGAGTGCCACGCGGTCGATCCGGCGCTCGATGATCGGACGGTGCTGGTCGTGAAGCACCAAAGCCGCTAAGACCGGCCCGCCCTTGACTCGCCCGGCGGATGGCTTACACTCAAGGAACTGGCTTGTTTCCAGGCACTCTGCGGGAATGGCGGAACTGGCAGACGCGCTAGGTTGAGGGCCTAGTGGGGATTACACCCCGTGGAGGTTCGAGTCCTCTTTCCCGCACTCGTGAAGCAAGCTCCCAAAGGACTTGCGGCATCGGCCGTAAGTCCTTTTTTTGCTGCTCGCCGGCCGCCTTGAAGCTCACTTCGCGGAAGCGTCCTTCCCGCGCAGGCGGGAATCCAGACGGTGGACTGTGCGCCCTGTCCTTCCCGCCTGCGACGGAAGGACGTGATGCAACCGGCCGTTCTAACCGGCCTGTTTACGGCGTGGCGGCTGGAGCTTGTCGAAACGCTCGCCCGGCAGGACCATCGAGCTGATTCGCAGCCCGAACTTGTCGCCGACTTTGACCGCCTCGCCTTCGGCGATGACGCGGCCGCCAACCTCCAGTTCGAGCATCTCGTCGCAGGACTTGTCGAATTTGATGATCGAACCCGGCCCTAGCTCGACGATGTTGCGGACCGACTGTTTCTTGCTCGCCAGGACGACCATCACCGGCACGCGGATTCGCAGCAAGCTCCGCGTCAGCGGCGGCAGCCCGGCGAAGGGATCGTCGGCTTCCGGCTCCTCGGCCGGCTTCGTCGGCTCGGGCGGGACCACCGGCGGCAGCACCGCGCCGGGCTGCTCGACCGGCCAAACCAGATGCAGCGCCGCCGACTCCTCGCCGAGCGAAAATTTTAGGTGACTCGCCGGCTTGGCCGGTTGGACCGTCGTCAGCAGCTCGGCCAAGCTCTCGGCCGGCACCGCCGCTTGGCGGTCGATCGTTACCTCCGGCAGCAGCAGCGGCCCCAACTGCTCGGCCAGCGCGGCGAGCTTTGCTTCGCCCTCGGCATCCGGCTCCGTGTATTTTTCGGGCAACAGCCCCAAATTCTCCGGCAGCAGCAGCACCGCCGCGCGCTCACCGGCCTGAAACACCAGCGCCAGCCCCGGCCGAGTGAGCGGCTCGTCGAGCGCCGCCCGGTCGAGTGTTTCCGGCGCGGCGGGCGTCAGCGTGACCGGCTCGCGGTCGGCAGCCCCAGCGATTGCCGTGGCAATCTCTGCCGCATGCTGCTGGCAGTGAGCCAGCAGCGATTCAGCCAGTTCGGGGACAAGATCAGCCACGGCGGTTGCAAATCGAGAGTTCGGCGCTGGAGATAGTGCGCCTATCCTTATCGGCCGCACAGTCCGCAAACTTTACCTAGCCCCCAGTCTCCTCGTCACGCTCTGTCACGGTTTGTCACTTGAGAGTGTTCCCGCCGTGACACGCAAGGGGCGACTTTTTCCCTGAAAACCAGCATTTTTTGGGCGTCATGTCACGTTTTGTCTCGCTTAAGGTATAGTTACCGCTTTGAAGATGAGCTGCGCGAAAGGCTCTTGAGCTATCAGCGGTCAGCGGTCAGCCATCAAGGGTCGGCAAACTCATCCCTCACGCGCCGGCGGGAAGGGGGCGTTGCGGTCCCTGCCCCTGATGGCTGATTAGCCCTTCGCGATTCGCACGCGGGAAGGATGTATTGCTTCGCTTCACTTCCGCAACAAATAAGACAATCTTATAGCACACTTGTGTCATTAAGTCAATTCTCTCCCGGCGAAACAGCGTAGGAGACGGCACCTAGCGGCCCTTCTGGCATCAACCTTGCACGTTCCTCTGTAAGCCCAGCTCCCCTTGTCTCTAGCCCCGAAACGGAGCCATGACCAAACCTGCTGCCTCCAACGGAGATCACCACTGGCCCCTTTCGTCGGTCGTCGTGGGGTTGGGCGAACTGCTCTGGGATGTGCATGAAGACCACCGCCACCCTGGCGGGGCACCGGCCAATGTGGCCTTCGTCGCGCGTCAGCTTGGGCTAGAGGGGACGGTCTGCTCACGCGTCGGCCAGGACGAGCTAGGCGATGAACTGCTCGCTTTCTTGCGCGAGCAAGGCCTGTCGACCGACTACGTGCAGCGTGATCCCGAGCATCCGACGAGCCAGGTGACGGTCGAGATGGTCCGTCCCGAGCAGCCGCAGTACACGATCCACGAGAACGTGGCCTGGGACCATCTGGAGTTTGATTCGCCGACCGAGCAACTGATGAAGAAAGCGGCGGCGATCTGTTTCGGAACCGTAGCGCAGCGGAGCGACGCCTCGCGCAGCATGATCCACCAATGCCTCGCGGCGGCGGGGCCGGATTGTCTGCTCGTCTATGACGTGAACCTGCGCCGCCCGTGGTACGACCGGCTGTGGATCGAGCGCTCGCTCCGCGCCGCAAAGATCGTCAAGCTGAGCGAGGAAGAAGTCGTGCGGCTCACGGCGATGCTGGAACTGGGCGTCGATGATCCGCACTTCTTCGCCAACACCTTACAGCAAGCCTACGAGGTTGATCTGGTCTGCGTCACCCGCGGCGCGCGCGGCTGCCTGCTCGTCGATCGCGAAGGCTTTAGCGACGAGCCGGGCATCGAAATCGAAGCCGCCGATCCGGTCGGGGCCGGCGACGCCTTTACCTCGGCGCTGATTTACACGCAGCTACACGGCTGGTCGCGCGACCGCGCGGCCCAGTTCGCCAACCGGGTCGCCGCCCTTGTCGCCAGCAAGCCTGGTGCCATGCCGCCTGGGCTGGGCGAGGAAGTGGCGGAGATCGTGCGGGAAATGGCAGTGTGAAGAAGCTGTAGGCGGTAAGCTGTAGGCTGTGGGCTTTACGCTGTAAGGCCGGGAGAGTCGGGAAACCTTCCGGTACGCGTCCTGGGAGCTTCGCTACCCGTCCTTCCCGCGCAGGCGGGAATCGAGACGGCGGACTCTGCACTCCTGGATTCCCGCCTGCGCGGGAAGGACGCTTCGAGCGCCGCGCCTACAGCATCCAGCCCGCAGCTCGTAGCCTGCAGCCCCGCTCGCTACTCGTCTCGAATCCAGCGGCCGTGGTCTTGGTGGACTTCTTCGACGCTGGGCTGGGTGGGGAAGCCTTGGAGTGGGGCGAGTTCGGCGCGGTCGCGCTGGAAGGTCGGCTCGCTTTGGATGTAGAGACCGAGCACTTCCGTGACGGCGTGCAGCGCGCTGAGGTGCGTGCGCTCGTAGCCGTGCGAAGCGTCGATGCCGAAGGTCAGCAGCGCCGTGCGAATGTCGTTGCCTGCCTCGATCGCCGACGCGGCGTCGCAGCGGTAGTAGCGCATCACGTCGCGCTGGTGGTCGATGCGAAACTCTTCGCAAATTTTGAGCAGCTTTTGCGTGAGGTGATAATCGAACGGGCCACTCAAGTCGAGCATCGCGATCGTTGCTCCGAACTCCTTGGCGTTCTGCTTCGGCCCCGGCGTGGCGTTGTCCACGGCCACCAGTTCGGCAATGTCTCCGTGCAGGACGCTTGACGCGCCGGAGCCGACTTCCTCAAAGATCGTAAAGAGCGGGTGGCAATCGACCGGCAGTTCCACCTCGTGCGTCCGCAGCGCTCTGAGTGCCGTGAGTACACAGGCCACGCCCGCCTTGTCGTCCAGATGGCGGGAGTTGATAAAGCCGTTTTCCACCTCGGCGCGGGTGTCAAAGGCCACATAGTCCCCGACGCGGATGCCTAGTTCGTAGAGGCTACGGTCGCTCTCGCAGCACTCATCCACGCGCAGCTCCAAATAATCCCAGCCGCTCGGCTGCGTATCGACTTCTTCGTTAAAAATGTGTCCCGAGGCTTTGAGCGGCAGCACGGTGCCGCGATGCGAGCCGCGCGGGGTGATGATCGTGACCCGCGCCCCCTCGGCGAAACGGGCGGGCCAGGTGCCGACGCTGGCGAGTGCTAAACGGCCGTTCGGCTTCAGTTCGCGGACCATTGCCCCGAGCGTATCGACATGCGCCACCACCGCCCGGCTCGGCGCGCGGCGCTTTCCCTTAAGCGTCGCCCGAATCGCCCCCCGCCGCGTCAGTGCAAAAGGAACCTCCAGTTCCTCCAGCCGCGCCCCCACAAACCGCACCACCTCATCGGTATACCCCGCCGGGCTAGGAATCTCCAACAGCCGCAACAGCGTCTCGATCAGGTAGTCTTCGTCAATCGGAAGTTTTTGCATGGATGGGGGTCGGGGGCTGGGGATTTTGAATTGTGGATGGTGGATTGGGAATGGAGAATCGTGGTTCGAGCGATTTCACCCCTGCCGCCAGGCCGGCTTTCCGCTTTTTTCCTTCCGCCTTCCGCCCTCTACCTCTACCTCTGTCCACAACTCGACGGAAAGAGCAAATCAACAAACCGCTCGGCGGTCGGCTGGGGTTCGTGGTTGGCTAGGCCAGGGCGTTCGTTGGCTTCGATGATCGCGTAGTCGGGGCCGTCGAGCGTCGGTACGATCAGGTCGAGGCCCACCACGGGAATATCGAGCGCGCGGGCGGCGGCGACGGCCGCTTCGGCGAGCGCCGGGTGAAGCTGTTCGGTTACGTCATGGATCGTGCCGCCGGTGTGCAGATTGGCCGTCCTGCGAACCGTGATCGTCTCGTTGCTCGGTAGGACCGCGTCGAGATCGTAGCCGGCCTGAGCGACGCAGCGCTCGGTCTCCTCATCGAGCGGCACGCGGCTTTCGCCGCCGGTGGCGGCCGCGCGGCGGCGGCTGTATTTGTCGATTAGCTCGCGCACCGAATGCTTGCCGGTGCCGACGATCTGTGGCGGGCGGCGCACGGCGGCGGCGACGACTTCAAATCCGATCACCACCACCCGCAGATCGTGCCCTTCGACAAGCTGCTCCAAGATCACTGTCTGACTCACGCGCTCCGCCGCCGCCATCGCGCTTTGCAGTTCTTCGGGCGTGCGCACATCGACCGTGATGCCTGCTCCTTGCTCGCCGGAGGCTGGTTTGACGACGAGCCGCTTGTGTTTTTGCAGAAAGGCCAGCTTTTCCTGTTCGTCGGTCGCTTCGATTTGCTCCGGCACGCGCAGGCCGGCTTTGCGCAGCACGCGGCGCGTGACGCGCTTGTCGTCGCAGCGGCTCATGGCGACGGCGGTGGTCAGTTCGCTCAGCGACTCGCGGCAAAGGATTAAACGGCCCCCGAAGTGCAAAGAAAAATAGCCCATCTCGGCATCTTCGACTTGCACGGCGATTCCTCGGCGACGGGCTTCGTTGACGATGATGCCGGCGTAGGGGTTCAGTTCCTCGTCGGGCGAGGGAGCGATGAACAGCGGTTCGTTGATCGGGTTCTTGCGCTTCACGCAAAAGACCGGCACGCGCTGAAAGCCGAGCAGTTCGTAGAGCTTGATCGCGCGGCGATTGTTGTGCATGACCGACAGATCGAGGTAGCGCCGCCCCTGGTCGAAGTAATACTCGACCACGGCCCGCGCAACCGCCTCGCCCGCGCCGGGAGCAAAGACTTGCGGATCGACGGCCAGACACCAGAGGCTGGCTCCCTGTTCGGGGTCGTTGAACGCCCGCACATGATCGACGCCCATCACGGTCGCCACGATCTGCCCCGAGCGCGGATCTTCGGCGAGCAAATGAATCCGCGCGTCGTCCTCATCCGGGGGCGGCACGTCGGGATCGATCGTGACCATCTCGCGCGCGGCGTAGATGCGATTCACCTCATGCACATCCTCGACCGTGCGGACGGGGCGAATCCGAAAGCTCAGATTCTGATCCGCGCGGCGGCGGTACTCCTCCGGCCACACGCGATAGGTATGCGACGGATCGAGAAACAGTTCATGTGGCGCAAGCGAAATGATCACATGCGGATCGCGCACGTAGAGCGCCAGATCGCGCTGGCCCGGCTGTTCCTCGCAGAGCGTTTGCGCCAGCCGGTCGAGGCTCTCGAACGTGTGGGCAAACAGCAGCCGGCCCCAGCCCATATCGAGCGCGACGCCCGATTCCATCGGCGGCTCGGCCGACGGCGCCGGCTCTTGCCAGTGCTGCTGCGAGGGGCCGGGCATATGGTTCTGCTGGCGAATGGTTTCGGAGCGATTGCTCATCGGTTTAGCCTGCCGTTTTTTCGAGAGCAAAATGAGAGAGCATGCCCGGCGTGGGCTAGACTCCATGCATCTGCAGCCACCATTCGAGCAGGGCAATCTGCCAAAGCTTCGAGCCGCGCAGCGGCGTGATGTGCTGCTCCGGCGCGGCGAAGAGCCGCTCGACGTACTCCGGCTGAAACAGCCCCCGCTCGCGCGCCGACGGTTGCTCAAGCACATCGCGTACCCTTTCGAGATAGGGACCGCGCAGATATTTCAGTGCCGGCACCGGAAAATAGCCCTTCGGCCGGTCGATTACCTCCGAGGGAATCACCTTCCGCGCGGCGTCCTTCAGGATGCCCTTGCCGCCTTGGGCCACCTTTAGTTCGGCCGGGACGCGGGCGGCCAGTTCCACCAGTTCATGGTCGAGGAACGGCACGCGGGCTTCCAGGCCCCAGGCCATCGTCATGTTATCGACGCGCTTCACCGGGTCGTCGACGAGCATGATCGTGGTGTCGAGCCGCAACGCTTGGTCGATCGGCCGCGCGGCCCCCGACCGAGCAAAGTGCTGCGCAACAAATTCGCGGCTGTGGTCATGATCGACATACTTCGGCGCGACGGCGCGGCGGTATTCGTCGTGATCGCGGTCGAAGAAGACGCGGGCGTAGTCGCCCACCGCGTCCTGGCTTTCGAGCAGCGGCGGATACCAGTGATAGCCGGCGAAAACCTCGTCGGCCCCCTGGCCGCTTTGCACGACCTTGACGTGCTTCGAGACCTCTTCCGAAAGCAGATAAAAGCCGATCACGTCATGGCTCACCATCGGCTCGCTCATCGCGCCGATGCAGCGCGGCAGCAGTTCGAGCGCCCGGCTGGAATCGACGTGGATCTTGTGATGCGTCGTTCCAAAATGCTGCGCGATGATATCCGAGTACTTGAACTCATTGCCTTCTTCGTCGCCGACCGTCTCGAAGCCGATGGAGAACGTATTCAGTCCGCTTTGCCCCGCGCGGGCGAGCAGGCCCACGACGAGACTTGAATCGAGGCCGCCGGACAGCAGCACGCCAACCGGCACGTCGGCGATCAGCCGCCGCTGGACCGAGCGACCGAGCGCGTCGAGGATGCGCTCTTGCCAGTCCTGGGGCGAGAGACGCTCGTCTTCTCGACTCGGCTCAAAAATCGGTCGCCAGTAGCAATGCTGACGCTGCGTGCCGTCCGGCTCGATGCGCATCGTCGTCGCCGGCGGCAGCTTGCGCACGCCGCGCAAGATCGTATGCGGCGCGGGCACGACCGAGTGAAACGTCATGTAGTGGTGCAGCGCGACCGGGTCAATCGCCGTATCGACCCCGCCCGCCGCGAGCAGGGCCGGCAAGCTCGAAGCAAACCGCAATCGCTTGGGCGTGTGGGCGTAGTAAAGCGGTTTGATGCCGAGCCGATCGCGGCCGAGAAAAACGCGGCCTGACTGGCGCTCGACAATCGCAAAAGCAAACATGCCGTTGAGCCGCTCGACGAACTGCTCGCCCCAGGCGTGATACGCCTTCAGCAGCACTTCGGTATCGCCGGAGGAGAAGAACGAGTAGCCGGCCTGTTCCAACTCGCTCCGCAGCTCGCGGTAGTTGTAGATTTCGCCGTTGTAGACGATCGCCAGATCGAGTCGCTCATCGACCATCGGCTGATGCGAGCGCGGCGAAAGATCAATGATCGACAGCCGCCGATGCCCCAGCAGCGCGCCGCCTGCGGAGATCAGGCCCTCATCGTCCGGCCCGCGCGGAGCGAGGGTTTCGTTCATGCTGGCGACGGCGCTGCGCGAGGGCGGAGCGTCTCGGAAGCTGATTTCACCACAAATTCCGCACACAATGAGGCTCCTCGGCGTTGGTCTTCAAAAATGGGAAGCCGCGCCGCGGCTGCGACAAGAACTGGCTCCGGCGTGCTAGCACGGCCACCGACTGATCCGTTTGGTGCGGTGGCCCGGAAGAAACCATTATGCCATAGATTCCCGCTCGGTGTAACCGCGAGGCATGGCAGGGGGCGCGCCGCGTGTCAGCGGTCAGCTGTCAGCGGTCAGCCGTCAGCAAAAACAGTCCTTCCCGCGCAGGCGGGAATCTAGACGGTGGACGCTGCGCCCTCTCCTTCCCGCCTGCGCGGGAAGGACGTGCTGTGCTGACCACGGACCTCTGATGGCTGATGGCTAATAGCTGACGGCTGACCGCTCATAGCGGTCATTGCGGCGTGGGAGTGCGCAGGATGGCTGCCAGCGGAGAGCGCGGCAGCGCCTCGGCGCGCAGCGGCACGACGGTGCCCCCATGCGCGAGCGTTTTGCTGGCCGCTAGATCGAGCAAATCATCTTCGCCCCGCTCACCGTCTGGGGCGAAGTCAATCTGATGCTGCACGCCATCGTACGAGCCGAGCAGTTCGGCGTCAGCCGCCAACAGCAGCATCTCGACGCGTCCCTGATCGGCGGCCAGAATCACCTCGCGCGGGTCGCTCGTCGTCAGATGGCTTTGCTCGGCGCGGCGAAAGGCGGAGAG
Source organism: uncultured Pirellulales bacterium (assembly GCA_964481585.1). Lineage (GTDB taxonomy): Bacteria > Planctomycetota > Planctomycetia > Pirellulales > CAYZVT01 > CAYZVT01. The sequence continues at coordinate 22,363 of CAYZVT010000004.1, read as the reverse complement.
GGCCGCATCCTGTTGCTTCTTGAACCACGGCTGCACCAGCCGCCAAGCGCGCGACTGCAATTCATCTTCGGTCCACAGCTCTGGATTGCCGGGCACCTTGCCGCCGGTGAGATAGGGATAGGTGTTGACGTGCTCGTACAGCTTCGCCAGATAGCCGACCGAGGCGAGCACCAGCGGCGCGCACTGATCGCGCAGCGCGTAGCGCACGGCGTGGTCGATGCGCTGCAGCGAACGCAGAATATCGTAGCGGTTCGTTTCGCCGGTGTACGAGCCGGCTCCTTGCATCGTAAGCGGATGCCGCAGCGCATAGTCGAGCGCCGGACGGCCGGCTTTGTCCGACTCGACGCGCAGCGGAAATTCGCCAACACGCAGCTCGCAAATCGCGCTGTGGTTGGCGTGATAGAGCCGCACCACATCGCGCCCCAGCGCAAGCAGAAAGAACCGATCAACGCCTTGCACATACGGAAGCAGCGGCGCGACGCGAAACCGCGCTGCGACGGCCATCATCGGCCGAAACGCCACCGGCAAGCGAAACGGGCGGAAAAAGCCGGGCGAGCAGAATAGCGCCAGACCGTCATTCGCCCCAGACCAAAACTGCTCGTCATGGACCAACGCCCGCGCCGGGTGAAGCATTTCCTCGGCCGTCTGCGGGGCGATGTCGAGGGGCTTTAATTGCGCGGCCGCTGCGTCAAGTTGTGCCTGAAGCTGCTGGCCATTGCGGCGGGCCGCGTATGGCGCGCGGTGGGTCGGAAGGTAGGCCGACAGGCAGGGGCCGCGGCGGTCCGCCATGAGCTGGCACAACTCGTCATGGCTGAAGACATCCATTCCGCTCACTTCCTCACGTCCGCTCCCGCGCAAGCAGTAATCCACCGCCTGAGCTAGCCGGCTGCCCACCAGCACCGCACTGGCGGTTTGCCGCAAAACGCGGAGCGGCTGGCAGGCTAGGCAATGCAAACCCGATGCCAAAAGCTGTAAGGGAATTTCGCTTGCGCCCAGGGCTGCCACAGCTCCGGCACCGCGTCATGATGACGCAGCGCGTGAAGCGCCAGGTGGCCCACGGCGCACTGCGCGAGCGGAAGCCCCCCGGGGGTAGATGTTGGATGTTGGATTTTGAATGGTGGATGGTGGGTGCTCAGGGCAGCACCGCGCGAGCGGAAGTCCCGACGCAGAAGCTGGCTGGTCTGGATTCCCGCCTACGCGGGAAGGACGTGCGCTCTGCGGACTGCTGATGGCTAGCCCTGCGGGGGCTTCGCTTCGCGTGCGCCGTGTCGTGACGCGCTTCGCGGGCGGTTATTCGTGGTGCTCCAGCGAATCGGGGTCCACATGCAGCGCGTGGCAGGCTTTGAGGAAGCTCGCGGCGCTCCAGGCTTGGAAGGCTTTGCCCATCGGGCGGCCGGTGATGCCGTGGTGCCACTCGTTAAATTCCCATTCGTGGCTCACCCCGGTGGCGCAGAGTTGGGCGAGCTTGACCAGTTCGCGGCGGGCCAGGTTCGTCATGCCGAGCTTGTGGATGTAGCGCACCCACAGTCCGCCGATGAACGGCCAGATGCCGCCGTTGTGGTAGTGGTTCGGCAGATTGAGCAGGTTTACCGTGAAGTACTCGCGCCACTCGGGATCGCCGGCCTGCACCGGGGGATAGAGATTTTCGACCGGCCCCGGATCATTCACCCCAACGCCCCAGAGGAAACGGAACGTCATCATCGCCCGGTCGTGGTCGACCAAATTCATCAAGTAGGCCAGCAGATTGGCGTACACATCACAGCGCCAACTAAAGTCGAACGGCGACACCTGCGCGACCAGATACCGCGCGTCGCCCAGCCCGAATTGCACCTCGCTAAAGCGCGGGCCTCCTTCGCTGCGGTCCATCGTGGTCGAGGGCCAAAACGAAGAGAGGATGCGCTTGTTGACATGATCGGCCCAATGTTCGTAATCGGCCGCCCGCTGCAATTTGCCGGCGTGGCGGAGCAGATTGGCGTAGCAAATCAGGCAGCGGTGCCAGAGCACTTGGTCGTACAAGACGTGATAGCTGCGACCAAAAAGGTCCATCCAGTCGCCCGCTTCGGGGATCTCCAGCAGGCCGCAGTTATTCGAGTCCTGGGCGGCGAGCCAGTCCACCGCGCGCTGCACACCTTCGGCGTGTTCTTCATAAATCGACCAGTCATCGGCATCGCGGGAGTAGCGCCACAGCGCGATCACGAGCCAGAGGCCGCTGTCGATCGAGGTAATCCCGCCCACGCCCGAATATTCCGGCAGATCAGTGTCGATGCTAACACTGGCCGGGATTTGGCCGGTGGGGGCTTGGTGGGCGAAGAGCGTGCGGAGCGTGGCGGCTTGGCACTGGCGAATGTCTTCGTCTTCCAGGTCCATCGTCCAGCAGATCGTCTTAGCCCCGTCGCGAGCCCAAACGCTGCGGTAATTGCTATCGGTCCCGTAGACGGTGTTGTCGGCCAGCGAACAAGCCGAAAAGCCCCGGGGCGTGATATTGCGCCGCAGGGCTTCCAGGGCCTTTTGATAAGCCACCTGCAACGTGTCTTGTTCGCTGGAACTAAGCTCGCGGTATTCGCTGGGCTTAAACAGGATGCGCTTGGCCAATGCTGATTTACTCCCGGTTGATGCGTGCGGCGGAAGGCCCCTCTTTCTTTCCAATATGGCGTTTCGACGCCGCAGAGCAATCCTTGAGCCGTTTTCCCTTTGAAGGTCACCTCAGCGCCAGTATAGCCCGCATGCACGGCTCTGGGTGGCGGGGGCGCACGCGCAGCGAAGCCCCCGGGAACTGCCGTCCTTCCCGCGCAGGCGGTAGTCCGGACCAGAGCGAGGAACTCGGGGGGCTTCCGCCTTCGGCGATGCGTCGTGCGCCACGCATTGCTAGCGTCGTGTGCCACCCGAAGCCGTGGCTCGCCGGCCAGGGACCAATCGCGTCGGGTGTTAGTGGCACAGTGGCGGCGCGAGCGATACAATATCGCATGCGTCACCTGCGGGGAGCGACCGCAGCCCTGACAATCTGTCGGGGGAGTGCTAGCACCGAGCGCCCGGCAAGCGGCTAGGCCCGAAGGCTCGCCGCCCACAGCCGCTCCGCTCGCACGAGCGATTGACCGAACGGATGAACCATGCGTCGGGGAGCCTGGATGTCGCACGGCGTGCTTGGCCATCGCTGGTCTCTGGCCGCTTACGGCACAATCGGTTTCGCGCTGGGATTGATTCTTGTGCTCGGCGTCTGGGGAGCCTACCGCGACATCGAATTGATGCGCAACGGCGCGCTGCAACTGGAAATCGACCGCCTGCGGGGGCACGCCATTCGGGCCGTCGGGCGAATTGAACGTGCCCTGGACGATGACGAAGCCCGGCAGTTGCAGTCGCTCGGCGAGTCGGACTGGCTCCCACAGATGTGGCAATCCGCCCTGGCCAGCGAGCAGCAGCAGTTACTGGCGGCGGTAGTGGAGGACTCCGGGGAAATTGTCTTGCACAGCGATGCTAGCCTGCAGGGCAACGCGCTGCCGCCCGGCTGGACGCGCCGCCCACTGAACGAGCTGGAAGGCAACATCGTCGAAGCCCGTACCGGCACCCTGGACGCCGACGCGCCGGCCTATGTGCTCGAAATGCCAATTCGGCTAGGCGGGGAGCAGGTGGGGAGTTACTTCGTTGGGCTCGACGCCGAAGCCTTCCAGCAGTGGCTTTCCACCAGCCGCAACGCGATTTTGCGGCAGTGGGGGGTGATTATTGCCGGTGCGGCCCTGATTGTGCTGCTCGCGGCCGGCTCGCTGTACTACCTAGCTAGCCGCTCGCTGGCGCTCGACCGGCGGATCAGCCAAAGCGAGCTAGCACGCGCAGCGGAACTCGGGCAACTCGCGGCCGGGCTGGCGCACGAGATTCGCAACCCGCTTCACGCCATCCGGCTCAATCTGCACGCCTTGGCCCGCTCGCTCGAAGGCCGGGCCAGCTTGGAGTCGGGCGACGTGGCGACGATCTGCGAACAGTCCAATCAAGAAATCGACCGTGTGGATCGGCTGCTGAAAGAACTGCTCGGCTTCGCCAGCCCCGAGACGGCGCGGAACGAGGATCTCGACGTGCGCGACGAGGCGCGGGCGACGCTCGACTTTTTGCGGCTGGAAATGCAACAAAAGAAGATCGAGCTCTCGCTCCAGATGGACGAGCGTCCGGCGCTGGTCCATCTCGACCGGGGACGCCTGCGGCAGGTTCTGCTCAACTTGCTGATGAATGCCCGCGACGCCGTCCAGCCGGGCGGTAAAATCGAAGTACAGATCGCCCGTCAAGACGGAGCGGTTGCCCTCGATGTGGCCGACGATGGGCCGGGCATCGGCGAGTCGGACCGACGGCGAATTTTCGAGCCTTTTTATTCCAAGAAAGAAGGGGGCAGCGGCCTGGGACTGCCGCTGGTCAAGCGCTTCGTCGAGCAAGCGCACGGCCGCATCGAGTGCCAAGCCAACCTCCCGCGTGGAACGCGCTTCCACCTACTGTTTCCCGAAGCGCCTAGCAAATCAAGGTCGCAGGTCTGATGGACGCCAAACCGACGTTACTGGTGGTGGAAGATAAAAAAAGCGAACGCGAGGCGATGGCCCGCTTTCTGCGGCTCGAAGGATTTCAAGTCCTGGCTGCCCCCAGCCCGGAAGAAGCGCTGCAACATCTCGATAAGCCGATTGATCTGGTTATCAGCGACCTGCGGATGGGCGAGATCTCCGGCAACGAATTGCTCCGCCGCTGGCGGCAACAGCATCCGGCCACCGCGTTCATCATGGTCACCGCCCACGGCGATGTCGAATCGGCGGTCGAAGCGATGAAGCTCGGCGCGCAGGACTATCTCAGCAAGCCGGTCAACCCCGACGAGCTGTTGATGCTCGTCGGCAAATGCCTCAGCACCCGACCACCGGCCGTGGCGCGACCCATTGAGCCGGCCCCCGCGCCGGTGGCGGCGGGCTTTGAGCGGATGATCGGCAACTCGTCCGTGATGCACAAGGTTTACGACCAAGCCCGCCGCGCCGCGGCGGTCGAGAGTACGATCCTCGTCACCGGCGAGTCGGGCACCGGCAAAGAGTTGATGGCCGAAGGGATTCATCGCAACAGCCCTCGCAGCAAAAACGCCTTCGTCACGGTGAACATGGCCGCCGTGCCCGAAAATCTGGTCGAGAGCGAACTGTTCGGCCACACCAAAGGCTCCTTTACCGGCGCGACGGCCGAACGAGTCGGACGCTTCGAGGCGGCGAACAAGGGGACGCTGTTTATCGACGAGATTGGCGATTTCGCCCTCGCGTCGCAAGCCAAGCTGCTCCGCGTGCTCGAAAATCACACCGTCACGCCGATCGGCAGCAACCAAGATCGCAAGGTCGACGTCCGCGTCGTCGCCGCGACGAGCCGCAACCTGGAAGAGATGGTCAAGGAAGGCACCTTCCGCGAAGATCTCTACTACCGGCTAAACGTCATTACGATTCAGCTTCCGCCGCTGCGGTCGCGGCCCGAGGACATCCCGCCGCTGGTCCAACACTTCCTCAGCGATCTCTGCCGCATGGCCGGCCGACCACGGCTTGAAGTCGATCCCGAGTTGATGCGGTTCTTTGAGACGTATGAGTGGCCCGGCAATGTCCGCCAGCTTCGCAACTGCCTGGAAAGTATGGTCGTCATGGCCGCCGACGCAACGCTCTCGGTTGACGATCTGCCGCCGACGATGGGCCATCACCTCGCGCATGGCGAGGTAGAAATCCCCGTCGGCACGACGCTCGAAGACCTGGAACGCACCGCCGTGGAACAAGCGCTCGAACAGTTCGACGGCAACCGCACCCACGCCGCCGAGTCGCTCGGTATCTCGGTGCGTACTCTGCAGCGCAAGCTCAAAGCCTGGGGCATCGCGGAGACGGACGAGGACTAACAGCCGGCAGAGTGGCGCACCGACGGGGGGCGCACGGCGCGCCGCGAGGAGCGGAAGCCCCCGGTGGGGATGGTGGATGGTGGATTTTGAATGGTGGATGGAGGGTGACGCACCGTTTGAAAGACGACAGCCGGACTCTCGCCCACGCGCACACGCTCTCCGCCGAGCGGCTCGGCCGCCGCGACCGCCGGCGCGGCACTTGGCTGTTTCGTCACCTCTCGCTCACCGTCGAGCCGGGCGCGCGGCTGGCGATTGTCGGCAGCACCGGCTCGGGCAAGACGCTCTTGCTGCGGGCACTGGCGCTGCTTGACCCGCTCGACGAAGGCGAGCTGCGCTGGCGCGGCCAGCGCATTGCCGCCGCCGACACGCCCGCCTATCGCCGCCAGGTGCTCTATCTGCATCAGCACGCGGCGCTCTTTCCCGGCACGGTCGAGGGAAACCTGCGCGCGCCGTTCGCGCTGCGTATCCATCGCCGCGCCGCGTTCGATCGACCACGAGTTCTCGGCTTGCTCGACGCCTTCGGCCGCGATGAGACGTTCTTGCAGCGTCCGCAGCGCGAGCTGTCGGGCGGCGAGCGGCAAATCGTGGCGCTGATCCGCGCCCTGCAGCTCGACCCCGCCGTGCTGCTTTGCGATGAAGCGACCTCCGCGATGGATGCCGAGACCGCCCTGGCGGCCGAGGCCGTCGTCGCCCGCTGGCTCGACGCCGACCGTAGCCGCGGTTGCCTCTGGGTCAGCCACAATGCCGAGCAGGTCGAGCGCGTGGCGCGGCGCGTGCTGGTGCTGCACGAGGGAAACTTGCGGGAGCCGGGCTGATGAACGACTACTACCAATTGTCTTACTTCCAGATCTTTTTGGCGGCGCTGCTGATCGCGATCAACGGGGCCATCTCGCTCGCGCTCCAGCTGGGCTTGCAGCGGCAGTTGCTCGTTGCGTCGATTCGCACCGTGGTGCAACTGCTGCTGATTGGACTTGTTTTGCAGTGGGTCTTTCAGCTTCACCAGTGGCCGATCGTCGTCGCGCTGATGCTGCTGATGACCCTGGCCGCCGGCATCGCGGCCGTGCGCAGCAGCCGGCAGCGCTACCCGCTAATCTACCTCAACAGCATTGCCGCCGTACTGCTCAGCTCGTGGACCGTCACCGGGCTGGCGCTGCTGGCGATCGTGCCCGTGCGGCCGTGGTACACGCCGCAGTACGCGATCCCGATCCTGGGCATGATTCTCGGCAACACGCTCAGCGGAATCGCGCTGGGGCTGAACCGCTTGGGGACAGAACTCGACGTGGGGCGGGCGCAGGTCGAGACGCGGCTGGCGCTCGGCGCTACCCGCTGGGAAGCCGCCCGTACGCCGGTGCGCGAAGCGGTGCGGACCGGCATGATCCCGATTCTCAACTCGATGATGACCGTCGGCATTGTCAGTCTGCCGGGGATGATGACCGGGCAAATCCTCTCCGGCATCCCGCCGATCGAAGCCGTGAAATATCAGATCGCCATCATGTTCCTCATCGCCGCCGGCACGGCGCTCGGCACGGTCGGCATCGTGCTGTTGAGCTACTTCCGCCTGTTCAACACCTCGCACCAGTTCCTCGCCTGGCGCATCGAGCACCGCGAGTCTTAGCGCATGTGAGAAGGGAACGGTTGCGCGCTCTAGCCGATCAACCACCGCGCAAGTGTGAAGTAGATCAGCAGCGTCACCATGTCGGTCGAGGCCAGGGCGACAGGTCCAGCGGCCACTTGCGGCTCGCGGTGAAAAAAGTGGAGCAAGTTCGGCATCGCCACGCCGATCACGGCGGCACACGTCACGCCCCCGGCGATTCCTCCGAGCAGACACAGCACGACCCGCATCTCGCCGAGCCACAACAGCGCCACGGTGGCGACGGCCAGACTGCTGGCAACTCCTAGAAAAAGCCCGGTGAAGATTTCGATCCGCAGCCGCCTGAGAATCGTCCGCATCCGCACGTTTCTACCACGCAGCGCCTGCAGCGCGAGACTCACCGACTGAATGCTCACGCTTTCGGCCAAGGCGAGCACCACGGGGATAAACAGCGCGAGCGCCACCGCCTTTTGTAGTTCCGCCTCGAACACGCCGGATAAGAACGCCGCTAAAATGCCGCCGGCGATGTTCGCCAGCAGCCACGGGAAACGGCTGCGAAACGCCGCCAGCGGCGAGGACTGCTGGACGTCGGTCAGATGCACGCCGATCAGTTGGAACAGCTCGTCATTCCCCTCGCGCTCGTCGATGTCGCTCAGCTCATCGGTATACAGTTCGACATCCACGACGCCCAGGAGTCGTCGCTCCTCGTCGACGACGGGAAAGGCCAACAGGCGATGGAAAATGAAGAACTCACAGGCATCGAGCACCGTGGCAAACTTGGGGATCGTGATGACCTCGCGGACCATGATCTCGCCGATCGGCTTCTCGGGTGCGTTGAGCAGCAACCGCCGCGTCGGCACCACGCCTTGCAGGCGGTTCTCGTCATCGACGACGTAAAAATAGATAATCCGGCCTTCCGGCGGGCGTTTCCGAATCGTGGCGAGTGCCTCCCCCACGGTCTGCTTGACATGAAGCCGAGCATAATCGGTCCGCATGTGCAGCGCGACCGGATCGTTCAGCCTCTTTTCGACCGAGGTAGCATCCGTCATGGCCACTCCGCTTCCCAGCCACCCGCCTTGCCCCATACCGACGCCGCCTGCGCTGCGCGCCAATCCCGCTTTTTCCCGGCCCTGCCCGAAATTGTCAAGCCGACTTTTCGGGAGGCCTGCTGCGCGAGCCGGCGCTACGACCTCAGTGGTCGCTCGGCATTTGTTCAAAATCCTCCGGCTCGATCTGAATCGTCAGATGATCGATGCCGAACTGCTCGTTCAAGACCTGCCGCACGGACTTGAGCAGCGGAGCGTGCGGCTGGCGTTTGCCGACCACGACATGCGCCGACAGCGCGTTCAGACCGCTGGTGATCGTCCAGACGTGCAGATCGTGCAGTGCCCGCACGCCCGGCACTTGAAGAATCGCCAGGCGGATGTCGTCCACATCCAGCCCGCGCGGGGCGCTTTCCATGAGGACCGACACCGCCTCGGCGAGCAGGCGCCAGGATGAGTAGATAATCAGCACGCCAATCACCACCGAGACGATCGGGTCGGCCCAATTCCAGCGGAAGGCCCAGATGACCGAGCCGGCGAGGATCGCGCCGATGCTGCCGAGCGCGTCGGTGAAGACGTGCAGCCAAGCGCCGCGGACGTTGAGATTCTCGCTCCGCCCGCCGGAGAGAATCCACAGGCCAAGCAGATTCACCACCAAGCCGCCACCGGCAATCGCCATCATCGTTCCGCCGGCCACCTGCGGCGGCTCGGAGAGACGATGGTAGGCTTCGATAAAAATAAAAATTGAGACGGCCACAAGCGTCGCCCCGTTGGCCAGCGCGGCGAGAATCTCCGCGCGGTAATAGCCGTAGGTGCGCTGCGCGGTCGGCGGCCGCTGGGCGATCCAAACCGCAAACAGGCTCAGTCCCAGCCCAGCCACGTCGGTCAGCATGTGTCCGGCGTCGGCGAGCAAGGCGAGCGAGTTGGTCAGCAGCCCTCCGACAAACTCGGCGACCATATAGCTGGCCGCCAGCAGGAGCGTCAGGCTCAGCCGGCGCCGGCTCCCTCGGCCCGAACGCTGAATCGGCTGGTGGTCGTGGTGAAGATGCTCGTCGTGGTGCGAAGCCATGCTGCCGCATCAGGTTGCAGAGGAGCGGAATAACAGGCGTAATTGTAGGCGGCGACGGCATCTGCGCAAAGCGGACCGCGGCGGAGACGGTCGCCCCAAGTGCTTACTCTGCGTAGAATAAGGTACTGGGGAAGTGGCTCAAGGCACTGCCCGTCGAGCCGCTTATTCAGCAGCACAAGCCGCCGAGGCGCGAGGCTTCGTCGTGCTGGCCCGGAAAGTCGTCTGGCGCAGATTCTTTTCTGGCTGCCGCGCCGCAAGCGCCGCCTCGGCAAGCGAGGAGGCGATGGACCAACAGGAGAAGCTCGCCCGGCTGGCCGAGAACCAGATGAACGCCCGGCGGCATCCGCCGCCGCCGGCTCCTGCGGTGGCATCGCCTGCCCCGCCGCTTCGCTGCGAGATGGATGCCGAAGGGGCGATCGCGCTGTACGGACTGGCCCGCGAGCCGATCGTGCTGACACCGGTCCAGTGGCGGCACCTGCTCGACCACGCGGACGAAATCTGCGCCTGCATCGACCGCACCGCCGCCGATCCGCCGCGGATCTGGGAAGACGGCTAGCGCGCCGCTCCGTCGATTGCTTCCCAGGCCCGCCCTCTATTCATCCACCGAGGCGTTTTCTTCGGCCTGCTCCGTCTCGGCTCGCGGCTCGTCCACGGCGTGCGGATCACGCTCGGCGATTTCGCGCTCGGCCGCGCACCAAAACTGCAGGCCATCTCCGTCAGGTTGTCCGGCCGCAACCCATTTGACGTAAGCCAGCTCACGAATCTTTGCCTCGCGGTCCATGCCCGGACCGGTCTGCGTCTGAAGCGTCGTCTCGATCATCGTTCGTTTCCTTCGCACGGGAGAGAGGGAGTAGCAAGCATTCGCCAGATCACCACCTGCCTGCAAATTTCATGCTCAACGCGCCGCTTCCCTCCCCAGCCCGACCTCGAACCGGCCCCGGCTATCGGCGGCGGCCCGGTACATCCCTTCGGTGTTAAAGGCCATCACCAGCTCGCCGTCGCGCGCCACGGCGATCAGCCCGCCGTCACCCGGCTTTAAGACTTCGCCCACAATCGCCTGCACCGCCGCCGTAAGCGTCGCGCCCCCGTACCGCATCCGCGCCGCGACGTCGTAGGCGACCACATGGCGGATGAACTCCTCGCCCTGACCAGTACCAGAAACCGCGCAGGTATTGTCGGCATAGTTGCCCGCCCCAATCAGCGGCGAGTCGCCAATGCGTCCAAACCGCTTCAGCGTCAGTCCGCCGGTCGAAGTCGCCGCCGCCAAGTTTCCCGCCACGTCGAGCGCCACGCAGCCGACCGTCCCCAACTGCTCCTCTGAGCCGCTGCCGGAGGCGCGCCAGGCATCCCGCGCGCGCTGCCAACTCTCGATGCGCCGCGCGGTGCGAAAATAGTCCGGCGCGGCGCGCTCCACCCCGACCTCATCGGCGAACTGCTCGGCCCCGTCGGCGGCGAGCAGCACGTGGCGGCTGCCGGTCATCACCCGTCGCGCGAGC
>CAYZVT010000004.1:0-11276 GCA_964481585.1 uncultured Pirellulales bacterium | reverse complement strand
GAAATTGGATTGCGCACCGTCCGCACCGCCGCCACCGCGCCGCAAGCGCGCGTGCGTCCGTCCATGATCGCCGCATCGAGTTCCGGCTCCCCCTCGAAGTTAAGCACCGCGCCGCGCCCAGCGTTGAACTTCGGATCATCCTCCAGCGCCCGCACAACCTGCTCGACGCAGTCGAGGCTCGTGCCACCGCCGGCCAGCAGCGCCTGCCCCATCCGCAGGATTTTTGTGAGCGTCCGTTCGTAGTCGTCGCATTCGTCGGGCGCGAGATGCGCCGGCGCGCTGCCGGCCCCGCCATGCAGCGCCAGCGCGTAGCTCCCGCGAGCGGCCCTCGTTTTCGTTTCCTCTCTCCGCGCTACCTCGGTCATCTTAAACGGCGCTCCGGCGGCTGTTGCGTGAACTCCAAAGCAGTTTTCCTGTTGCTGCAAGCGAACCAACCTATCATACGCGCCGTTTCGCGTTCGGGGCGAACCATGTCGGGAAACGCCGCGTAAGGAACGTGCAGCCGCTGCTGGTGCAGCCTGTTGAGAAAGATTTCGGCAGAAGGAATCCCCCGCACTCGATGCAGCGCCGCCCTAGCGGGCGCGCACGGAAAAAACGTCTAGGAGATTTTCCGATTGGCTGGTAGGTTAAAGCTACGGAACCTTTCTCATCTTCTTGCGCCGCTGCGGCGGGGTGGTCTTCTTGCGCCGCTGCGGCGGGGTGGTCTTCTTCCGCTCTCCGTGGCCGACCGACTGGGTTGTTGATTCCTCTTCGCCACACGGGTAGCGCTGCGCACGCTGCTGAAGCGGAATTGGTGCCCATCACTTGTAGGGGATGGAACCCATGTCTTCAGCGATCACCCGCGAAGCTCTCGTTGACCCCCGCACGCTACATGCATCTTCGGTCGCAGCCGCCGCGCCGCGGCGCTTGACGCTCGGCGACTTTCCGACCCATCTGCCGCTCAAGTGGAGTTGGGCCTGCCGCGAGTTGGTGCCGCATCGCCACTACCAGGTCTTGCCTCAGCAGGCGGCTCCTCCGCAGCCGGGCGATGTGGCGCTGGTGCAGATCGACAAGCTCGGCTATCACGGCAAGATCGCCACCAGCGATCAAGGCCGCCTGCGGCTTTATCCCTGCGACGCGCTGGTCGGCGTCTTTGGCAATCGCTATGCGACGGATGCCTACGAAGGGCGCGTCGAGTCGACCGATTCGCTCCATCTGCTCACCGGCGGAGGCATGCTCGGCACCGTCGTCAGCCGGCACAAGAAAATGAAAGCTCCCACGCAATGCACCTTTCTCGGCTATTTGGCCGATGAGCAAGGGGAGCGTCTCAACCTCAAATCGCTTCAGTTTCGCCCCACCCGGCTGCCCACGCCGCCAGACAACGTCGTGCTGCTGATCGGCACCGGCATGAATAGCGGCAAGACCACCACCGGCACGAAGCTCGTCAAAGCGCTGCTCGCCCAGGGTCTGCGCGTCTCGGTGTGCAAGCTCACCGGCAGCGTTTCGCACAACGATCTATACGAGATGCGGGCGACGGGCGCGCACGACGTGCGCGATTTTAGCGACTACGGCTTTCCCTCGACGTACCTTTGCGACTGCGACGAATTGCTCGCCCTGTTCCAAACAATGCTCGCCGACGCCGCCCAGGTCGAGCCGGACGTGGTCGTGATGGAGATCGCCGATGGGCTGCTGCAGCGCGAAACGCGCATGCTCCTCCAGCACGAGTTGGTGCGCAGCGGCGTGCGGGGTGTCGTCCACACCGCTGGCTGCGCCGCCTCGGCCCTCTACGGCGTCGCGCAGCTTGAGCAAGCCGGCCACAAGGTCATCGCCGTCTCGGGACTGATTACCAGTTCGCCGCTGTTTGTGCGCGAACTGGCCGAGCACTGCACCGCGACGATCTGTTCCTCGACCGACTCAGGAGAAGGACTCGCCGGCCAAGTGATGCAGGCGTGCCGCAACGAATGCTAGAACGCCGCTCCCCCGTATGGCTCGCCATCGAGCATCTGAGCCGACACAAGGCGCGGCTGGCCGTCGCCACCTTCTGGCGGGCGCTGTTCATCCTCGTGCCGATGCAGGTGCCGCTCTTGAGCGGGGCGATCGTCGATGGGCTGATGCACAAAGAGACGAGCCTCTACGGCTTGCACCTCTCGGCGGACGCGCCGCGGCAAGCCGTGCTCGCCGGCGCGCTGGGGCTGCTCGCCATCGCCGCCGCGCATGGGCTGAGTTCGTACCTGCAGCAAGTCGCCGGCGGCCGGCTCTGCCGGCAGTTCGTCCTCTCGCTCCGCAAACAACTCGTTCACAAAATCTCCGCCCTCTCGCTCGATCAACACCAGCGCTACGGCTGCGGCGATCTGCTCGAACGGGTGATGGTCGATACGGCCACGATGCGCGAGTTCGTCAACCGCGTCTTTATCCAATCGCTTACCAATCTCGTCCGCATCGGCTATCCACTGGCGATGATCTTTTTTATTGATCCGCTGATGGCGCTGGCGACGGTGGCGATTTTGCCGCCGCAGTGGATGCTCTCGCGGGTTTTGCAAAACCGGCTCCACCGCGCGACGCAGCAAAGCCGCACGAGCCAAGCGAGTCTCACCACGGCCGTCAAAGAGAGCTTCGACGGCATCGAGACGCTCAAAACGCTCCACGCCCAGCAGCCCGCCGTCGAGCGGATTTTTGGCGCGGCCGAGCATCTCGAAGGGCATGAGCTGCGCGCCCACCGCTTCGCGGCGCTCCTGAACGGCAACGTCTGGCTCATGACCAGCGTCGGCGTCGCGCTGACCTGGTGGCTCGGCGGCGAGCGCGTGCTCAGCGGCCAGATGACGCTCGGCACGCTCGTCGTCTTTACCGGCTTCGTCGCCTTTCTCTACCAGCCGTTTCGGCAGTTCACGGCCATCGCCACGATCTACCGCAGCGGGCTGGTCAGCCTCGAACGCATTCAAGAACTGCTCGACCTGCCGACCACCGTGCAACAAGCCCCTGGCGCGCGGCCGCTCAAACTCAGCGAAGGCCGCGTTGAACTGTTCGACGTGGACTTTCGTTACGCGGGCGAGCCGGTGCTGCAAAGCTGTAACCTGCTGCTGCCCGCAAAAAAATACACGGCGATCGTCGGCCGCAGCGGGTCGGGCAAAAGCTCGCTCCTGCGGCTCGTCGCGCGGCTTTACGACCCGCAAGCGGGCGCGGTCGTGGTCGATGGACAGCCGTTGCGGCAGGCCACGCTCGATTCGGTTCAAGCGCAGATCGCCGTCGTGCCGCAGCACCCGATCCTCTTTACCGGCACGCTCGCCGAAAACCTCACGCTCGCCGCCCCCGACGCGACGGCTGCCGAACTCGAAGCGGCCTGCGAACAAGCTGGAGCCGGGAGTTTTATTGGGCGGCTACCGGAAGGGCTTGCCACGCGCGTCGGACGCGGGGGAGCGAATCTTTCTGGCGGGCAAATTCAGCGGCTCGCCATCGCACGGGCTTTGCTTGCCAAGCCGCGCATCCTGCTGCTCGACGAGCCAACTTCGGCCCTCGATGCCGAAAGCGAAGCGGTGCTGGTCGAGACGCTCCGCCACCTGCGCGAGCGGATGACGGTCGTCGTCGTCACTCATCGCCGCGAAACCGTCTGCCGCGCCGACCGGGTGATCGTGATGGATGCGGGGCGCGTCGCCGCCGAAGGGACGCACGAGCAACTCTTGGCCGAGTCGGAAGTCTACCAAGAGCTTTTCCCGAGCGACCAGTTCAGCCATGCCTGACCTCACGCCGCCCGTATCGTCCGAACCTCCAGCGCGCTATCGTCGAAAAACGATCGGGCGTTCGGCGCAAGGCCGCCGGCTGCGGGTGCGTTTCGTCGGCAATGAAACGGCGCCGCTGCGGATTTTTGTGCTCTCCGACCAGCACGGCGATGAACGGCTCGCGAGCGAAGCGGTGCGGCGTTTCACGCGGCAGATGCGTGTAGCCGGCGCGCTCGCTGCCGGGGTGCAACTGGCGCTGGTGCGCAGCGCCAACCCCGACGGCGCCCAGGCCCGCGCGCGGCGCAACGCGGAGGGAGTGGACCTGAACCGCGATCACCAGCTTCTCTCGGCTCCCGAGACGCGGGCGGTCCATCGCTTCGCGCGGCAGTGGCGGCCGCACTTGGTGCTCGACCTGCACACCTACCCGCCCCGCCGCAACGCGCTGCTCGCGCGGAATCTGATGCACTCGTACGATGTCTATCTCGATGGGCCGACGAATCCGAATCTTTTGGCGTTGCCGGCTGGGCAACTTGCCCGGCAGCTTGTCGAAGCGCTGTTGCCGGCACTCGACGCGGAAGGCTATCGCAGCACGCGGTATCTGCTGCTGACCAAGACGCAGCGCGTGCGGCACAGCACGCCCGACGTGACCGACGCGCGGACGGCGCTGGCGCTGCGGCTCGGGGTGCCGGCCGTGCTTGTGGAAGGCCGCGAGCCACGTGGGGAAGGGCGAGTCGGCCGCGAACGCACCCGCAGCGCTCTGTGCACGGCCTTACGCGCGGCGGTCGCTTGGGCCGAGCATCACGCGGCCGAGTTGATCGCCTGCCCGCTACGAAAACGGAATCAGCTGGTTATTCTCCGCAGTCTTTACGCCCCGGCGCGACACCGTTTGCGCGCGACCTTCACCGATGCCGAGACGGGCGAGTTACGGAAGGTGGAACTGCCGGAACTTTACACGCCGGAGTTACGCCCGACCGAGCGCGTGCCGCTGCCGGCGGCGTATGCCGTGCCCCGGCGAATGGCGGCGCTGGTCGAACTGCTCGCCCGCCACGGCTTTGCTGGCGAATCGGCACCGCCGCAAAAAAGACTGCCGGTCGAGGTGACGCAGATCGGTTATCTCTTGCGTTCGCTCCGCCCGCGCCGCGTGCCGCTCGACTTGGCGATTCGCCGCCGCCGGGAACTGCTCGCGCTTGGTGATTACCTGCTCTACCGGACCGCCGGCAATCCGGCGCTGGCGGTCTTTTTAGAGGCCAATTCGCACTACGCGCTGCATCGCTACGTGGAGTCACGGCTGGCGCTGGGAGCCAATTGCTGCTATCCCATCCTGCGCGTGTTGGCAGACGAGCAAGCTCAGGCCGGGCCGCCCGTGTCTTCCGGCCCGTAACGGCCGCGATACTCGTCGGCTGGGTATTTTTGCTCGTTCTTCGCCATCTTCGCCCGCATCGTACTGGCGATGTCAATGTCCAACTCGTTCGCCAAGGCCATCGCGTAGCAGAGCACGTCGGCCAATTCTTCGCCCACCGCCGTGAGCACATCAGGTTGCTCGCCAATCTGCCGCGAAGCGTCAGGCGTGAGCCACTGAAAATGCTCCATCAACTCGGCCGCTTCGATCGCCAGCGCCATGCTCAGATTCTTCGGCGAATGAAACTGCTGCCAGTCGCGGGCGTCCACAAACCGCCGCACCATCTCCCGCAACTCTGTGACGGTCGCTTGTTGATCGTTCATTGCAGGGTTTTCTCCGAAACATGTCCTTGGCGCGCCTGCGTGGCAATGACGATTGGGATTGCGTAGGGTGGCGGGGGCGCACCGCCTTGGTGGAAGCCCTCGGTGAGCACCGATTCCGTTTGCCCCGCTTCGGCCGCATCTTTCGGGGGCTTCCGCTTTCGCGGTGCGCCCCCGCCACCCCCGCCTTTCGCGTTTGGCTAGACTTGCGGCTCACCGTGCTTCGATTGCGAAATGAGCCGGCTCAACTTGCGTCCCGTTGTGCTCAGCGGCAAGTCGCTCAACTCATGCGGCTCGACCCAGCGCATCTCGCGCTCGTCGGTTGCCGCTGGACCGGAGAGATAACGGGCGGCGTGACATTCGAGCGTAATGCGAAATCGCGTGACGCCATGCCGCAGCGTCGTCAGGTGCTCGCGCGGCTCAACCTGCACGCCGGTAAGCTGCTTCACCCGGCCGGCAATCTGCTCGGCCAGCGGCAGCGTCTGTTCCGGCTCGACGGTGAAGCGCGGAAAATCCCACAGCCCAGCCCACCGCTCGCCGGCCGCGCAGCGCCGCACGAGCACGCGGCCGCGATGCCGCACGACGATCGCCGCTTCGCGCACTTCCTCAAACACCGGCCGCGGCGCGGAACGCGGGATTTCGTGCTGAAGGTTCTTTGCCCGCGCCACGCAGAGTATCGCCACCGGGCAGCTTTCGCAGCCGGGATTGCGCGGCGTGCAGACGCGGCTGCCCAGTTCCATGAGCGCCTGATTGAAGATGCCCGTCTCGCGTCGCGGCAGCAGTTCTTCGGCCGCCTGCCAGAGCAGTTGTTGCCCAGCCCGCTTGGCGACCTCGCCTTGATAGCCGGCGAGCCGGCTCAGGAGGCGGATCGTGTTCGCCTCCAAAATCGGCTCGCGCGCGTCGAAGGCGATCGACAGAATCGCCCCGGCCGTATAGCGCCCGATGCCCGGCAGAGCGCGGACCGCCTGCGGATCGCGCGGAAACTGTCCGCCATGTTCGGTGACGATCATTTGCGCCGCGGCGTGCAACTGCCGCGCGCGGCGGTAGTAGCCCAGCCCTTCCCAGAGCTTGAGCACCTGTTGTTCCTCGGCGGCAGCCAAGTCGTCAACCTTCGGCAGCGCCGTCACGAACCGCTCAAAATACGGCTCGACCGTTGCCACTTGCGTCTGTTGCAGCATGATCTCGCTGATCCAGACGCGGTACGGATCGCGACTCCGCCGCCAAGGCAGATCCCGCGCATGCCGGCGATACCAGGCCACCAGCCGCCGCCGAAACCGCTGCCGCCAGTCGGCGGAAAAGAGCATCGAGTCCTGCGAAGTGGCGGCCATGCGAGCGTCGAAAAATCTGTCCGTGAAAAGTGCGTGCGGTGCCGAAGATTGTAGCGCCGCACGGGCGAACATCAACCCCCACGCTTCGGTCCCGCGCGTGATGGCGAGCTTAGGGAAGCGGGATCGACTCTAGCTCGTATTCGACCGGCAGTTCCACAATCGCGGCGGGCGTCTCGTAGACGAGCGAAAGCCCCTGCGGCCCGTCGGGCAGCGCAAAGAGATACGCATAGCCGACTTCATCTTCGGTGCGCAGAGTCGACTCGAGGCCCAGGTTTTCGTACTTGTTTCCCTCGGCATCGACCAAGTAACAGAGATTGTTGTCGATCCAGGTGCGGTGCGAAGCGAGCGCGCCGGCCGCCGCGCCGAAGCCGATTCGCACCCGCGCCGCCCACAGGTCATTGTTCTGCCGCACCCCTTCGAGCGTGACGATCACGCCGCCGCGGCGCTGCGTCTCGTTCTGGGCCTCGGCGATGTTGTCGAAGCGGAACGTCTCGACCCGGCCCGGCACCAGCGCCGCAAGCTCCCCTTTCAGCCGCGCGATCCGTTCGACGCTACGCGAGGGAAGCTGAAACGGCAGCTCAAGCTCCGTCGCCCGCATCCCCGGCTGGACTTCGATCTGCAAATTCGCCTCCGGGTTCACCACCGGCAGCGGCTTGCCCTGGGCGTCGAAGGCGGCGATCCGCGCCAGCGGCTGGCGGAGCATGATCGGCTGCAGCCGTGGCTCCCAAGCGATTTGCAACTGGAGCTTGAGCACCTTGCTGGCCGGCGTATCGAGATCACGAATCGCCACGATCTCGGTCGGCTCGAAGCGAAACGGCCCGGCGTAGCTAACCCGCCCCTCCGTCGGAAGCCGCGACGTGGGGCGCGGAATGAGCAGCAGTGCCTCGTCCTCGGCGTAGAGATACATGTCAAGCTGCGCCCGGTCGAGCACCGCATCGAGCGCTTGCCAAAACGGCGTCTTGTCGAACTGCACGTCGATCGGCGGCGGCTCCGCGCCTTCACCCAGCCGCAGCCGATTGCCGGTCTGCTGCTCAATCGCGCGGAGTACGTTGGCCACCGGCAACTGCTCGCCCTTGAGCGTCACCGTCGTCGCGGCGACGGCCGCTTGCGCGTCGGCCCGTTCGATCTGCTGGCGGATGCGCTCTAGACGATGCCGCACTTCGGCCGGCATCCGCTCGTTCGGCTCCGGCAACTCGTCAAGCACGGCCGGCCCAAGCCCCAGCAATTCTTGCTCGGCCGCGTCGCGTTGCTGCACCGTCGGGGCATTTAGCAGCCGCACCAGACGCCGCACTTCGGCCGCGCGCTCCGCCGTCTCGTCGGCCGTGGCATTCGCCGCGGCGGCGAGCACCAGCAGCGCCGCGCCGATCCAATTCGCTTGTCGCATCGCCTGTCGCTCCCCGCGCTTCGATTCGCTCGTTTTTTGATGCTTCTCGTCTCTTTTCGCATTTTAGGGCGCACTGCATTTAAGTGTAGCAATAGACCACGCAGGTTTCGCCTCTTTTCGCCAGCGGCGCCCATGCCGGAGAGCGGTCAGCCGTCAGCAATCAGCAAAACTCGTCTTTCCCCGCAGGGGGGAATCTAAGAGAGCAGGCTATGCCTCACGGAAGCGTCAAAGCGGCTGCCCTCCCCTGGCGGCCACGGGCGAAAAGGGCGTTATTTTGTCGCTCCCTCTGTAGGAAATGCGCACTAGAGTTGAATTGGTCGATGATGGCGATGCTCTTGCGATCCCTGCGCCCGATGATGCAATCCCACTGGATGCCGCAACTCTGCTTGGCAGCCGCCGCGTTGCTGCTGATCGGCTCAATGTGCTCCACCGCAGGAGGCGAACCGCCCCGGGCGATGATTCGCGTTGAGCTTCCCAGCGGCACGGTCGAAGGCCAACCGCTCTGGTGGTCGGAGGAGCAGGTCAAGTTGCTCGGCCGCGATGGGCGGCTTCTTTCCTTCCCCGCGACGGAAGCGGAAAGTTTTGCTCAGTCGGCGCCGCGACTGGTCGGCTACTCCGCGAGCGAACTGCGCAGCCGGCTGCACGCCGAGTTTGGCCGCAACTTCGACGTGACCACGACGCCGCACTATCTCGTCGTGCATCCGCGCGGGACGCGCAGCGTGTGGGCGGAGCGGTTCGAGCAGCTTTACCGTTCGTTCTATCACTATTTCCAGGTACGGGGGATGCAGCTTCGCGAGCCGGTGTTTCCGCTCGTGGCGGTTGTCTTTCCAAGCCAGGACGCGTATCTGCGGCATGCGGCGGAGATTGGCGAGCCGGTCAGCCCCGGCTACCTGGGCCATTACTCCGCCCGCACCAATCGCATTTACCTGTTCGATTCGGCCACCGCGGCCGGTTCGCAGACGGCGGCCACGGTGCTGCACGAGGCGGCGCACCAGGCGGCGTTCAATACCGGAGTGCATCGCCGCTTCAACGGCACGCCCCGCTGGCTCGCCGAAGGGCTAGCCCTGATGTTCGAAGCTCCCGGCGTCCATCGGCCGACGAGCGCCAGCACGCAGCGCGACCGCCTGCTGCGCAGCCGGCTGGCCGACTTTCGCGTCTACCTGGCGCGACGCGGCGAGCGGTCGCTGGCCGAAATGATCGCCGACGATGGCATCTTTAAGCGCGACCCGGCGGGGGCGTACGCTCAGGCATGGGCGCTGTCGTTCTACCTAAGCGAGACGCGGCCACGCGAGTACACCGACTATCTCGCCCGCACCGCCGCGCGGGCCGACTTTCAGCGGGCATTGCCGCAACAGCGGCTGGCCGACTTCACGGCCATCTTTGGGAGCGACGTGGCGCTGCTCGACGCCCAATTCCTGCGCTACGTCGAGCGTCTCAGGTAGTGCTCCGCTCGGCGAGCAGCTTTTGCACTTCGGCCAGCGGCGTGTGCGTGCGATGGGCAATCGTCGCGGCGCTAAAGCCCTCGGCGGCGAGGGCAAACACTTCCGCATGTTCGCCCTCAAGCGCCGGCGCGGGTTGCGGCTCCGGCGGGGCGTTTGGCCGTTGCTGGTCGAGCAGACTTTCTAGCCGGTCGATTTTCGCTTGGGCCTGAGCGATCAGGCAATTCAGCGCCACCATCTTGCTATCGAGCACGGCGGTTAGCTCGCGGGCCGTCTCGTGCAGTTGCACCTCGTACCGCGCAATCTCCGGCGGCGCGTCGCTCAGTTGCCGCCGCTCGCTCGCCGGACGTGGCACTCGGGCGAGCGCCGGTTCCGCCTTGCGGCGTCGGCCAAGCCGGCGATACGTGCGGCGCAAAAGCAGCGCCGTCACGACCGCCAGCGCCGCCAGCCAGAGCAGACGCGGATCAAGCATGTGCGCCCCCTTCGCTCGCCGGCGCGGTGGCGAACGCCACGGTGGCCGCTTCGTACACGTCGCGCACCGGCAAGTTGTGCTCCTGGGCAAGCTGCCGGCAGGCGTCGTACTCGGGCGAAAACCGCGTACGGCCGCCTTCCGCCGGCACAAGCACGCCAGCAATCGCTCCCCACGGCGTTTGCACCGTATGCCGCGTGCGGGGAAGAATCCGCCGCTCGGCGAGCCAGCGGCGAACGCCGAGCGTCGTCGTCTCGCGGAAGAGCGCCGCTTCGACTCGCTCCAGATCGGCCGCATGGCACAGCACGGTAAGCGTGACGCCGGGGCGGTTCTTTTTCATCTGCACCGGCGTGGTCGTGATGTCGAGCGCTCCGGCCCGCCAGAGTTGTTCCTGTGCGTGGGCGATGAGTTCCCCGCTGAGGTCGTCGAGATTCGTTTCGACCACCCAGACTTGATCGGCCGCAGCGCCGTCCTGTTGCCCCACAAGCAGACGGAGCAAATTCGGCTGCTGTTCGAGGTCGCGCTCGCCCGCTCCGTAGCCGAGGCGCTCGACCGTCATGGCCGGTAGCGGCCCATAGCTCTGGACAAGCGCGGCCAAAATCGCGGCGCCGGTCGGCGTAGTCAGTTCCGCCTCGACCGAGGAGGCCGCCAGCGGTACACCGCGCAGCAGTTCGCCCGTCGCCGGCGCGGGGATCGAACAGCGCCCGTGGGCAATCTCCACGAAGCCGCAGCCGGTCGGGACGGGCGACGCCGCCACGCGCTCGACGCCGAGCAGATCAAACCCAATCGCCGCGCCGACGATGTCGGCAATCGAATCGACCGCCCCGACTTCGTGAAAATGAACCTTCTCGATCGTCGTGCCGTGTACCTTGGCCTCGGCTTCGCCGAGCCGCGTGAAAATTTGCTTCGCCAGCTCCTTTTGACGCGGCGCGAGCACGCTGCCGTCGATCATGCGCGTAATCTGGTGCAGATGGCGGTGCGCGTGCTCTGGCTCATGTTCGACCGTGATCTGCACCGCGCGAAAACCCTTTTTTTTCACCTCCCGCGCCACGAGCTGGCAGCGCGGCAGGCCGAGCGAGTCGATGCCGGCCTGAAGCGCGGCCAGTTCCACCCCGGCATCGACGAGCGCGCCGAGCGTCATGTCGCCGCTGATGCCGCTGGCGCAGTCGAGGTAGGCAATTTTCATGGCAGGATCTTGTTTCAGGCAACGTGGTCCGTCACGGCCGAATTGTACCTGATCTGCCT
>CAYZVT010000003.1:0-39360 GCA_964481585.1 uncultured Pirellulales bacterium | reverse complement strand
AGGGCTACGGACTCGGCGAAGCGGGCGAAGGCCGCAATGTCACGCACAACCAGAAGAAGCTCAACGAGGACGAGCTGCGCGAGTTCCGCACGCGGTTCGGCATCCCGATCTCCGACGAGCGTGTGGCCGAAGCGCCCTTCTACAAGCCGCCGGAAGACAGCCCCGAGATGATTTACCTACGCGAGCGCCGCAAGGCGCTCGGCGGGCCGCTGCCGAGCCGGATCACCAAGCCGGTCGTGATGGAGGTGCCCACCTTCGCCGAGTACCGAGAAAAGTTCGCGGCCAAGACCGAGGGCAAGGATATTTCGACCACCAACGGCTTTGTCCGTCTGCTCGGCGATTTGCTCCGCGATAAGAAGATCGGCAAGCAGATCGTGCCGATCGTGCCCGACGAGTCGCGGACCTTCGGCATGGAAGGTTTGTTCAAGCAGATCGGCATCTACGCCCATACCGGCCAGCTTTATGAGCCGGTCGATTCCGATCAGCTGGCCTACTACAAGGAAGCCAAGAACGGGCAGCTTTTGGAAGAAGGGATCACCGAAGCGGGGTCGATGGCCTCGTTCATCGCCGCTGGCACGAGCTACGCCACGCATGGCATCAACATGATCCCGATGTTCATCTACTACTCGATGTTCGGCTTCCAGCGCATCGGCGATCTGATTTGGGCCGCCGCCGACGCCCGCACCAAGGGCTTTTTGCTCGGCGGCACCGCTGGCCGCACGACGCTCAATGGCGAAGGCCTGCAACACCAAGACGGCCACAGTCTGGTCAATGCGATGGCTTTCCCCACCGTTCGCTCGTACGATCCGGCCTACGCCTACGAGACGGCCGTGATTATCTTCGACGGGCTGAAGCGGATGTACCAGGACAACGAGACGTGCATGTATTACATCACGCTCGAAAACGAGAGCTACGAAATGCCCGCCATGCCCGACGGCGTGGAGGAAGGCATTGTCCGCGGCATGTATCGCCTCCGCAGCGGCGAGGCGAAGCAGGGGCAGGCGAAGGTCCAACTGTTCGGCAGCGGTGCGATTCTGCGCGAGGCCTTGCGTGCGCAGCAGATCCTCGCCGAGCAGTACCAAATCGCCAGCGACGTGTGGAGCGTCACCAGCTACACCGAGCTGCGCCGCGACGCGCAGGAGTGCGAGCGGTGGAACATGCTCCATCCGACCGAGAAACCGCGCGTGCCGTACGTGGCGCAAGTGCTCGCAGGCGTGGACGGCCCGTGCGTCGCGGCCTCGGATTATCTGCGCGCCCTGGCCGAACAGATCAGCCCCTGGGTGCCCGGCGGGCTGTACGCCCTGGGGACCGACGGCATGGGCCGCAGCGAGTCGCGCAAGGCCCTGCGCCGCCACTTCGAGGTCGATGCCGAAACGATCGTCGTCGCCACGCTCTACCAACTGATGCAGCGCGGCAAGCTCGATCGTGAGGCGGTCGCCAAGGCGATCGAATCGCTCGGCATCAATCCCGACAAGCCCAATCCGCTGTACGCCTAAGACGATCAAAGCTCCTAGGGGGCCGGACGCGGCGAGCCTCGCGTTTGACCTACTCATACATTCTGCACTGTCGTTAGACCGAAAGCACCCTGCATGGCCATCGAAATCAAACTCCCCAACCTTGGTGAAAACGTCGAATCGGGCGATGTGCTCAGCATCCTGGTCAGCGAGGGCGAGGTCGTCCAAGCGGAGCAGGGCGTGCTCGAACTGGAAACCGACAAGGCCACGATGGAAGTGCCGACGCCCAAAGGGGGCAAGGTCACGAAGATCCATGTCTCCGAAGGCGATACGGTGCCGGTCGGCACGGTGATCCTCACGCTCGAGGAGGTCGAAGCCAATGGCGCCTCCGCGCCGCCGAAGGCGGCTCCGCCCGAGCAGCAGGCTCCCGCCGAGGAAGCGCCCCCCGCGCAACAGGCGGCTCCCGCCCCGAAGCAGGCCCCGGCTGAAAAGGCCGCTCCGCCAGCGGCCCAGCCCGCCGCGCCGGCGAAGCCGGCCCCGCAGCCGACGACCGAGCTAGTTGACGCGGTCAAGTCGCCGGCCAATCGTCCGGCTCCGGCTCCCGCGCAGCCCAAAGCGCCGGCCACGCCCGAAGAGGACTTGCCCGGCGATGGGCAAAGCTCGGCGGCGGCCGGGCCTGCCGTGCGGCGCTTGGCCCGTCAGCTGGGCGTGGACCTCCGCCGTGTCCGCGCCAGTGGCGAAGGGGGACGCATCACCCAGGACGACGTGCTCTCCTACGTCCGCGAGTCGAATCTGAAAGCCGCCTCGCGTCCCGCCTCTGGCCCGACCCCGCCCGGCAATCTGTCCGTCGATGCCTACGGCAGCGTGCGCCGCGAGAAGATGTCGCGCATGCGGCGCACCATCGCCCAAAACATGCTGCACTCGTACACCACGATTCCGCAGCTCACGAACTTCGACGATGCCGACGTGACCGAGTTGGAAAAGATCCGCCAAGAGAGCAAAGACGACTACGCCCGCAACGGCATCAAGCTCACGACGATGCCGTTTCTCATCAAAGCGATTGCCTCGGCGCTGAAGCACCATCCGGTGATGAACGCATCAATCGCCGAAGACGGCGAGCATCTCATTTACAAGGAATACGTGAACGTCGGCATCGCCGTCGATACCGATCGCGGATTGCTCGTGCCGGTGATGCGCGACGTGGACCGGATGAACATTCCGCAGATCGCGCGCGGCCTGGCCGAGCTTTCGGAAAAGGCCCGCAGCGGCGACTTCACGGTCGAAGACTTGCGCGGCGGCACGTTCACGATCAGCAATCTCGGCGCGATCGGCGGCACGTACTCCACGCCGATCATCAATCCGCCGGAGGTGGCGATTCTGCTGGCCGGCCGCACCCGCAAAATGCCAGTCTTCCTCGGCGAGCAGGTCGTCGGCCGACTGATGATGCCGCTGAGCATTACCTACGACCACCGCGTCGTCGATGGTGCCGCCGCCGCGCGGTTCCTAAACGACGTGAAGGGCTTTCTGTCCGCCCCCGGCCGACTGCTGCTCGCTCCGTAGAAGGGTGCCACTGCTGGCTTGCCCGGCAGTGCTGTTGGTGGACATCGCCTCGCCGAGCGATTCTGCATCGGAGCGAGGTGACGAGGAAGTCTTGTCCGGCAGGGCGATGCTTCCTCGGCTATCCATCCCGCCACAAAACCAAACGGCGCATCACAATCGTCTAAAGCCACTGCTGGACAAGCCAGCAGTGGCACCCAGCGAAGAAGAAACATCCACTTCGCCCGTCTTAGTGTGGCACCAGGCGACGCGGTTAGTTTGTCGCGGCGCTGGGGCTGTCTGGGTTCCACCACTCGTTCAGTAGCGCGCGGAGTTGTTCGACGCGCTCCGGCTTTTCGGCGGCGAGATTTTCGCGCTCGAAGGGATCGGTCTTGAGGTTGTACAGTTCCGCCGCTTCGTTCGCGTCGTGAGGTTCGACGAGTTTGTGGGGAAACTCGATGCACCAGCGGTAGAGCAATCCGGCGGCGGGATTGCCCGGCTCGGGAACGTCGTGAGTGTAGACTTCGCCAAAGATCGCTGTGCGGCTTTGGACCGCCTCGTCGTCGAGCAGGTTGACGCCGGACATCGCTTCCGTCGGCTTTAGGCCACAGGCCTTGAGCACGGTCGGGGCAATGTCGATGCTGCTGACCGGCGTGCCGACGGTTTGCGGCTGCACCTTGCTCGGCCACCGCACGAGGATCGGCGTCCGCAGTCCGCCGTCGTAGACCGAGCGCTTCGAGCGTGGCGCGTAGCCACGGCCAGAGGGGTTTTGAATCCAGCCGTTGTCGGTGACGTAAATGACGATGGTGTTTTCGGCGAGGCTGTGCTGGTCGAGGTAATCGAGCAGTTGGCCGCACGTCTCGTCGAACCACTCGCACATCGCCCAGTACTTGGCGACGTGGAGCGACCGGGTGCGCTGCTGGTACTTGTCGAGCAGCCGCTGCGGCGGGTTGTGCGGCTCGTGAGGCAAAAATGGCGCGTACCACAGCAAGAACGGCTTTTCCTTGGCGCGGGCCTGATCTAGAAAATCAAAGACCGGCTGCATCCCTTCGCGTCCGATCGCGAGTCCTTCGTCGCCGTGCCGGCCGCCTTTCGACACTTTGCCGTGCGTCATGCCGTCGGTAAAGCCGCCGCGGCGGTAATGGCCTTCCCACCATTTGCCGGCCTGATAGCTCACGTAGCCTTGGTCGGCCAGTAGCCTCGGCAGCGTGGGCACTTCGTCGATGAAGCGAATCACGTTCTCGCGCGGCGGCTTGGTGTCGCCCTCGGCGCGCTGGTCGTTGCCGGTGATCTTGTGTTGGTGGGGGTACAGCCCGGAGATGATCGACACGAGCGACGGCCGGCAGAGGCTCGACGGCACGTAGCCGCGCGTAAAGACGAGGCTCTGGCGGGCAAGCGCGTCGAGGCTCGGCGTCTCGATCGCCTCGTGGCCCATGAACCCGTAGTCGGTCCAGGCCTGGTCGTCGGAGAGGATCAGCACGACGTTCGGCGTCTCGGCGCGCAGCGGCGACACAATGCCAAGCAGCAGGACCAGCGGAAACAAAAATCGCATACGACCGCCTTTTCTTGCGGAGACAGGTGGGACACGCATGGCAGGACTCTTTAGTTTACCATGCCGAAAGAGCCGCCGCATGCCTGGCCGTATCTCACGAGAAATTCGGCGGGTGGCGGGGCGCACCGCCGAAGGCGGAAGCCCCCGGCGCGCACGAGAGCGGAAAGCGGTAGGGGATGACGGGGGCGCGCCGCGAAGCGCGGAAGCCTCTGGCCGTGTTGGTCTGGACTGCCGCCTGCGCGGGAAGGACGTGCTCTGCGGACGGCTGATTACTGATAGCTGACAGCCGACACTTCGGGGGCTTCCGCGCTTCGCGGTGCGCCCCCGCCACCCCTGTGCCAGCCCGTGTAGCATCGCCAGCGCCGCGTCCTACTCCCGCCGTGCGAGCATGTGGCGCAGCGCGCTTTCGAGGCTCGGGTAGCGAAACTGAAAGCCGGTTTCCAGCAGCCGGCGTGGCTCGACGCGCGTGCTGGAGAGGAGCAGTTCGTCGGCGACCTCGCCGAAGGCGAGCCGTGCGGCAAAGGCCGGGAGCGGCAGCACCGTGGGGCGGTACAGCATCTTGCCGAGCGCTTTGGTGAACTCGCGATTGGTGACCGGCTGCGGCGCGACGAGATTGACCGGCCCGGAGAGCGATTCGGTGGCGAGCACATGCAAAATCGCCGCCACGAGATCCTCTAGGTCGATCCAACTGAGGTACTGCGCGCCGCTGCCGATCACGCCCCCCAAGCCAAGTTTGAAGGGGGGGAGCATCCGCGCCAGCGGACCGCCTTCGCGGCTGATTACGACGCCGATCCGCAGGTTCGCCACGCGCACGCCGGCATCGCGGGCCGGCTGGGTGGCCGCTTCCCAATCGCGACAGACCTCGGCCAAAAATCCTTCGCCGAGCGCGGAGCTTTCGTCCATCACCGCGTCGCCCCGGTTGCCGTAGTAGCCGATTGCCGACGCACTGGCGAAGACGCGCGGCGGCACTTTTAGCCGGGCAATTGCTTCGGCCAAGAGGCGCGTCCCTTCGACGCGGCTGTCGCGGATGCGGCGTTTCTTGGCGTCGGTCCAGCGTCCTTCCGAAATATTCTCGCCCGCCAGATGCACGACCGCCTCCACGCCCGCCAGCGCCGCTTCGTCGATCTGCTTGTCGGTCACGCTCCAAAAGATTTCTTGCGCCGGATCGCGCGGGGGGCGGCGCACGAGCCGCTTGACGCGATAGCCGCTTCGACCGAGCGCCGCGACGACGGCCGAGCCGACCAGTCCGGTAGCTCCGCTAACGGCAACGGTCGCCGCCTGCGTGGCCGAGGGCGAAGGCGTACTCATGGCAGGTTCTCCACTATTGCGCAAGAGGGGGAGCCGATCTGCCCCCATCTTAGTCACCACGCCGGGCTTGGACAGGGGCAGCGAGGAGCAAAAGCACCGCCTCCGCCACCCAGCCTAGCGCGACGCATCCCCGCGCAAAACGTCCTTCCCGCGCAGGAGAGAATCCAGTTGCCTTCCGCCCTCCCCGCCGCTTTCCGCTTTCTTGCCCCTCGCGGGCTTCCACTCCTCGCGGTGCGCCTCCGCCACCACGGCTTAACGGCGAGGCCGGTAGGGCGGAAGCTGCCCAAGCCCAACCAGCAGCGGCGCCCAGACGGCTCCGAGCGCGGCAAATAGCGCCAGCGCCGGGGCCGGTTGCCAAAACACCAGCAGCGCGCCGGCCTGCACGGCGGTGGCGTACCATAGGGGGCCGGCAAGAACGCCAACAGCCGTCGCTTGAAGATATCGGCCGGCAAGCGTCGGCAGCCCTTGCAGCGCCAGGCCGAGATTGAGCCACAGCGCCGTCACCCACAGCGGGACCAGCCAGCGTTCGGGCAGCGCTTCGTCGAACTGCAGCAAACCCGTGGCGGCGAGCGTGCTGTCGAGCAGCGTGCCAACAATCGCCACCGTCGCAACCAGCCCGATCTGCCGCGCCGGGTCGGTCATCCGAAACGAGCGGATCACCAACAGCACCGCGACCACGAGCGGACCGAGCATCGGCCGGCCCTGCGCCGCACCCCATACGCAGGCCGCGTAGCCGAGAAAGAAGCCGAGCAGATTGGCCGCATGGCGGAAGGTCTCCACGCTGGTCGTTCTCCAGTCTCCTTCAAAACGGGTGGCGGGGGCGCACCGCGTAAGCGGAAGCCCCCGAAAGAGCAACCTTCCTTCTTTGCGAAGTCTCGCACGCGCCGTTCGTCGTCGGAAGCCGTCAGCTCCGTGGCCGCAAAAAAAAAATTGCACTTCACGCTTCTGGGCAGCATGTCATCCCGCCAAGCTACGTGCACCTGATCGTTCGCGCGGCGTCGGAGCGCCGGGGGCTTCCGCTTCGCGGTGCATCTCCGCCACCCCACGCACAGCTACGCGAACGGCTTAGCCAAAGCGCTCCTCGGTCCAGGGATTGCCGTGGTTGTGGTAGCCGCCGCGTTCCCAGAAGCCGGGCTGGTCGTGCTCCACGAGTTCGATTCTTTTAAGCCACTTGGCGCTCTTCCACGCGTACAGCTGCGGCACGATCGCCCGCACCGGAGCACCGTGGTCGGCGCTGAGCGGCAAGCCGTCGTGCGTGTCGGCCAGTAGCGCGTCTTCGGCCAGAAACTCGTCGAGCGGCAGGTTTGTGGTAAAGCCGTCGTCGTAGCCGTGCAGCACGACGTACCGCGCCGCCGGCAGAACGCCCGCCAGAGCGAGCACGTCGCGCGTGGCGACGCCTTCCCAGACGTTGTCGAGTCGTGACCAGCGGGTAACGCAATGGAAATCGGCATAGACCTTGCGGCGCGGCAGCGCGCGAAAGACCGCCCAGTCAAGCTGCTGCGGCCGCTCGACAAGACCAGCGATTTCAAGCTGCCAAGCGTCGGCCGCGATCTGCGGCACGCGGCCGTAATGGAGCACCGGCCATTTGCGGGTGCGCGTTTGGCCGGGCGGGAGCCGATTGCCGCGGCGCGTGTCGGGGCTGATAATCGCTTCCGACGGGAGCAACTCCGGCGGACGCGGCTCGGCCGTTTGATACTTCGCGCGTTCGTCTTCGATCGTCATGGCGGATAGCCGGAGGGCAACGCCGTCCGGATCGGCGAGCGTTGCTCGCCGGCTATTGGGGGACTACGAACATGGGCAAACCGTTGTAGCTTGCCAGTTTTCCCCGCGCGCCGCAAGAGTCGTCGGCACTAGCGCGGCGGCGCGTCGCGGGCGCAGCGAAAGCCGACGTGGTTCGACGAGGCGCGGGGCGAGCCGCTGTTGCGGGTCGAGACGCACAGCCCCTCGCTGGAGTTGTCGGCGCAGAGCCAGGAGCCGCCGCGCCGGACGCGCTCGCGGCCTTCGCTCGGGCCGCGCGGATTCTCGCCGCCGCTGCGCTGGTAGGCGTCGGCCGAGTACCAATCGCTGCACCACTCCCAGACGTTGCCGGCCATATCGCACAGTCCAAAGCGATTGGGGGCGAAGCTGCCGGCCGGCGCGGGACCGCGAAAGCCATCGCGGCCGAGATCTTCGTCGGGAAACCAGCCTTGCCAGGCGTTCGCTTGATACCGGCCGTCGATCTTTTCCGTGCGTCCCCAAGGATAATCGGCATCGAACAGCCCGCCGCGCGCGGCATATTCCCATTCGGCCTCGGTCGGCAATCGCTTGCCCGCCCAGCGGGCGTAGGCCACCGCGTCGTGCCAAGAGACATGCACCACCGGGTCATCCTCGCGGCCGAGAATCATCGAGTCGGGGCCAAGCGGGTGTTGCCAGTCGGCACCCTTGCAGAGCCGCCACGCCTTGGCATGCGGATCAAAGACGTGCGACTGGCCGATTTGTTCGGCGGTGGTCCGATAGCCGGTAGCCGCGACGAACGCGGCGAACTGGCGGTTGGTGACTTCGCACCGATCGAGCCAAAACGTGTCTATGCGGACCGGGTGCATTGGCCGCTGGTCGAGTTGGCCGGCGTAGTCATTTCCCATCCAAAACTCTCCGCCCGGCACCCGCACCATGCCGGCCACGATTTTGATTGTCGCCGGGCGCTCCGCGCTCGGAGGCGCCGAATCAGCCCGCTGCCGCGCCAGAACAATCGCCCCCGCGCCGGCCGCGAGCAAGAGCGGAACGAGCATCAAGCGGCGAAGCGACCGGCTGCGTGGCACGATGGGGGATCTCCTTGGCTAGAAGCTATGAGCTGTTAGCTGTCAGCTATTAGCGGTCAGCCATCAGGGATGATGGTCAGAAGGTTTCTCAGGGGGCGTTCCCCGTGCGCCGAGACGCGCGGACCCTTAGAAGCCAATAGCTGACAGCTGATAGCTTACAGCTAAAAGCTACCTACCCCTACCGATGCTTTTGCTGATAGCGGCGGCTGGCGCGTTCGAGCGTGCGGCGTTCTTTGGCCGTGAGGCTGTCTTGGCCGTGTTCGGCAATTTTGCGGAGGATCTGATCGACTTCTTCGCCCAAGGCGTCTTCCATCTCGTCGGGGTCGTGGATGCGGAGCTTCGGCTTGCGGAAGCGCGGCATCTTGAAGCTGCCGCGCGTCGGCGTCCAGAAGGCGAGCGTCCAGCCGGTCTTGTAAAAGATCCAGCCATACGCGCCCCCCGCCAAGTGCGCGACGTAAGCGACGTTGTCGTGCTGCGACACCGCGCCGAAGACGTTCACGAACAGCCAAAACAGCGCCAGTGCCCAGGCGGGGACCGGCAGGATCGCCCAGATGTAAAAGATCCGGCGGGGG
The DNA here is from genome assembly GCA_964481585.1 of uncultured Pirellulales bacterium. GTDB lineage: Bacteria > Planctomycetota > Planctomycetia > Pirellulales > CAYZVT01 > CAYZVT01. The sequence goes on along the minus strand of CAYZVT010000003.1, from coordinate 30,140 downwards.
TAGTTCAGCACAAATAGCAGCAGCACGCCCGCCACGCCCCCCGAAGCGCCGACCAGGTTGGGAATGTAGCCCTCGACGAGCGGATCGGCGAGACGGACGCTTAGCACCCACACCAGCCCGGCGAAGAGGATCGTCGTCAGATACATCGCCAGGAACCTGATCCGCCCATAGCGTTCTTCCATCTCGCGGCCGAGAAACCAGAGGAAGAACATATTGAACAGGATATGTAAAATATCCGCCCGGCTATGGGCAAAGCCGTAGGTGACAAGCGACAGAATCCGCCACGGATGGGTGACCGTCTCCCACGAAAACAGATTCGCATCGAGCGAGAGAAAATCCGTTAGCGGCTGATCGCCGCGCGGCGTGTCGAACAGAAGCTGCAAGAGATAGACCGCCGCCGTGATCAGAATCAGGTTGGTCACCATCATCCGATCGCCGCCGAGGAAGAACCCGCCCTCTTCACGGGAGTAATCGCGGTCGTAGATTCCCATATCGGCTCGCTGGCTTGGAACGCAGAGCGCGCGCGGCAGGGCGCGGCTCGCCTCGGCTTCTTCCTAGAGGTAAGAATATCGTAGGTTGCCGAGAGCGGAAAGTGGAGTGCCGCGCGCCGCTGCCGCGCAAAGACCTCGTTCCCGCGCAGGCGGGAAGGATGCTAGGTGCGGGAGTGGCGCGCCCTTTTCGCGCGAGGCCGCCAGGGGAGGATCGCCGGTCTGGCGCGAGAGCTACGCCAAACCCGCTCTCTAAGCTCCCGCCTGTGCGGGAGGGACGAGTTCTGCTGACTGCTGATCGCTGACCGCTAAGGACGCTTGGCCGGCGCTTAGGGCGCGGCCGTTTGCAGCTGCGTAGCCCCTTCGGCGGCGACCGGCTCGGTGCGGCGGTTGATCTCCTCGGCCGCTTCCAGCTGCACGCGGGCCAGTTCGCCGGCTGTCTGCTGCTGGCTGGCGAAAAGCTGCCGGACGCGGCTCTCAATCGCCGCAAGATACCGCTTCACCGTTTGCAACTGCTCGGTGACGACCGCGACTTCCTGCTCGAAGCGCTGCTTGTCCTCGACGAGCTTTTGCCGCTCGCTTTCGCGGTAGGCGATATCCTCCTGGGCCTTGGCGATCGCATCTTGCAGCAGTGCGCCGTCGCGCGTCAGTTGTTCCTTCCGGTCGGCGTCGAGCACCGACTGCGTAGCTAGCTCGTCGAAGATAAAGTTGTAGTCGCGCAGACGACGCGCGTAGCGCTTCTCGACCACTTGGTCGGCTTGGTCTTCGGTGGCGCGGGTGCCGTCTTTCAGGTAGCCGATCACTCGTTCGGGCGGATCCGTCTCGTCCGCCGCTTCGCCGTCGCGCAGATACTCGTCGCGCGAGGCTTCGGGAAAGAGTTCGGACAGCTCCTCGTCGGTGAGCGAGGCGAAGACGTCGCGGCGGTCGATCGGCATTACTTCATAGAGCGTCCAGGCGCTATCGCTCTGGGTGAGCCGGTCGAGTTCGCGGCTGCCGAGCTTGGCGGTCGGCTGGAGCGTGACCGTATTTTCGCCCGCCTCGGTGACTTGGAATTTGCCGAGATACCGCGCTCCCTCGTTTGCCGGGCCTTGCTCAAAGGCGTAGAGAATCGAGCCGCTGGCAATGCCGTGCGGCACGGGATCTTCGATCGTCAGCTGCGCGGTGCCGTCGCCGCCGACGGTGTTCGGCTGGGCATCGAACCAGACGCGGCCGCGATCGAGCAGAATCTTGCGCAGTTGCAGCTTCGACTCGCGCAGCGCGCCGCGGTCGATCGACACGCCCGCCTGTTCCAGCCGGGCGACAACGGCTTGGTCGTCGGTGCCCGATTCGAGCGCTTCGTTTTCTTGGCGAAGCTGTTTGATTTCCTGCTCGAGCTGAGCGATCGGCGCGCGGTGCGTGGCGTGGATTTTCATCACGACCGCCGAGAGATACCAGAAGAAGATCGAGGCGATAAAGATGCAGACCACCAGTACCACATTGGCGACCTTCCAGGTCTTGCTGCTGAGATAAGCGAGGAAGAAGCTCCCCAGCAGCCCGATGGCCAGCACGATTTGTATGGCGGATGTTGCGTCCATGGAGCAGCCGAAAGAGGAGAAGGGGAAAAAGCGAGTGGGCTGGCGGCGGACAACGCGCTACGAAAAAAGCCGTAGGCTCTCTCCTTAGCAGGAATCGTCGGGCGAGCCTACGCGGATTGTGCTGCCGAAGCGGAAAATGCCGCCCCCGCCGGGCGGAGCCGGAACCGGGGCAACTCTCTATGATAAATCGGGTAATTTGGGGTGTCAATCTTTTGGCCGACCGCCGCCGCGACGTAAGCTGCTTTGAGATCGGCACTTCCGCCTAAGCGCTCGCGCCGGCCCCCCCGTCCTTCCCGCCTGCGCGGGAAGGACGCCTTGTGCGAGGGCTTCAATAGGGTGGATTCTGGCCGAGAGCGGACCGCAGTTTTTCTAGGTCTTCGTCCCGATGGGCATAGCTGAGGCTGATCCGCAGCAGCGACTCGCCCGGCGGAACCGATGGGGGGCGAATCCCCGGCACGAACAGCCCCGCCGCGCGCAGGCGGGACGCCAGTTGCATCGTCCGTGCGGGGTCGCCGACAAAGACGGGGATGATCTGGCTCGCCGAGCGGCCGGTCGACCAGCCCTGCGCGGCAAGCTGGCTCCGCAGCCGTGCGGCGCGGGCTAATAACTCCTGCCGGCGATGCGGCTCCTGCGCGACGACTTCCAGCGCCGCCAGCGGCGCGGCGCTCGTGGCGGCGGGCGGGGCGGTCGAAAAGACGTAGCTGCGGGCACGGTTCGCCAGCCAATCCATCAGCGGCCGGCTGCCGGCGACAAAGCCGCCGGCGCAGCCGAGGGCTTTGCTGAGCGTGCCGACGCGCACCTGGACGCGGTCTTCCACGCCCAGCGCTTCGCACAGTCCCCGCCCACGCGCTCCGAAGACGCCCGTGGCGTGCGCCTCATCGACCATCAGCATCGCCCCATGCCGCTCGGCGAGTTCGGCGATTGGAACGAGCGGGGCCACGTCGCCATCCATGCTGAACAGCGAATCGGTCACAATCAGCCGCCGCCGCGCCGGTAGCGCGTCGCGCAGCAGCGCGGCCAGATGCTCCATGTCGTTGTGGCGGTAGACGTGAACCTCGGCCCGCGAGAGCCGGCAGCCGTCGATGATGCTGGCGTGATTTTTTTGATCGCCGAAGATTTGATCCCCCCGGCCCACCAGCGCCGTGACCGCCCCGACGTTGGCCGCATAGCCGGTGTTAAAAAGCAGCGCCGCCTCGCATCCCTCGAACGCGGCCAGCCGCGCTTCGAGCCGGGCGTGCAGCGACCCGCGCCCGCAAACAAGCGGACTCGCTCCGCTCCCCCAGCCGGCTTCTTCGACCGCATTCGCCACCGCGCGCGCAAGCCGCTGGTCGCCGGCGAGGCCGAGATAGTCGTTCGCGCCGAAGTTGACCAGTTCTTCCCCATCGAGCACGATCCGCGGCCCTTGGCGGCCGGTGTAGACTGCGAGGTGCCGGCGAAGCGCGTCCCGCTCCAGTTGCGCAAGCTCCGCGTCGAGCCAAGCGAGCGGGTTCGAGGGATCGGGGGGCATGACACACCGCGCGGCTAAGGGGACACGCGGACTTGCTCGAACCAGCGGACGCCTTTTTTGTTCGACGTGACCACATCGAGCAGCCCGTCGCCATTGACATCGGCGATTTCAAATTGGGTGCCGATGCCGCTGTCGTGGTCGAACTGGTGCGGAAGCCACGCGGCGCGGCCGTCCTGGCGCGACAGTTCGTACCAGTACATCACCGCCGGCTCCTCGGCTCCGGGGTCGCGGCCGCTGTGCGCCCACCAGCGCTTGCCGGTTACGAAGTCGGGCAGCCCATCGCCATTGATGTCGGCCACGCGGAGGGCGTGCGTCTGCGAATAGCGGTCGTCGATCAGGTGCGTCTTCCAGCCGTCGGCCGTTTGCTCATGCCACCAGAGGCCGTAGTCGTGGGCACTGGAAGAAAGCACATCGCCGTCGCCATCGCCGTCGAAGTCGTAGACGTGCATGTCGGCCGCCGGTTCGCCAAAGGGGGCGGCGTGAAACTTCCACGGCGAAGCCGGCTCGGCCGGCGCTTCCCACCAGCCTTGCGGCACGAGCACATCCTCGCGCCGATCGCCGTTGATGTCGCCGGTTCCCAGCCCATGCGAGTAGCGCGTCGTGCTGGGCGCGGCCGGCTCCGAAATCGCCTGCGACTGCCAAGGCGCGGTCGGATCGCTGGTGCGGCGAAAGACGGCCATGTGCCGCTGCGGCCCATCGACCTGCGCGGCGTCGGGACTGGTCGCGGCAATCAGCTCACGCTCGCCGTCGCCATCGAGATCCTTGTACTGCGGCGATTCGTGGTTCGTGACGCGGGCCAGTTCGTGCCGCTTCCAAGGCCCGGCCGAGTTTTGCGGATTCTCGTACCACCACGTCTGCTTGCCCGGCCACTCGACGACAATCAAATCGGGCCAGCCATCGCCATTCAGATCGTCGGCAAAATTGTTAAACGACCGGCTGTAGCCTTTCGGCTGATACTCTTGCGGCTCGGCCTGGATCGGCACCAGCTTCCAATCCGGCGCGGCGTAGTAGACGCTGCCGGCGGCGATGTCGAGCTTCCCATCGCGATTGAAATCCGCCACCGCCACGCCTTCGCTGCGGAATTTTTGATCGAGAACATGCTTCTTGAACCGCACCTGCTTCTCGGCCGAGACAACCGGCGCGGCGGCAGCGAGAAGAAGCAGAACAAGCAAAGCGCGAAGAATAGTCATGGTCGGCTCGGCAAAGAGAGGTCCGTCGGTCGGGAGCAGAACCTCTAGTGTAGCTTCCGCTCCGCGTTGCGAGCCAGTCCTCGGCCGGAGAGACTGCACTAGGGGGACGGAAAGCGCCGCGCCCCGTCCTTCCCGCCTGCGCGGGAAGGACGTTCTAGGCGCGCTTGGGTTCTAGGCGCTCTAATGGTCGAGAAAAACCGGCGCTTGCGATTCGTGCAGCACGGTCTTCGTTACCGAGCCGAGGAAGAAGTCGCGGAGACGGGTTTTGCCGTAGGCGCCCATCACGATCAGTTCACTGCCGAGACTGTTCGATTCGTCGATCAGCACGCGGCCGATCGGCTTGCTGCTAATGACGGGATGCAGTTTCGCCTTCACGCCGTGGAAAGAGAGGAACTCGACGGCCCGGTCGGCTTTCTTGGCGGCTTCGACTGAACTTTTGGCATCGATCGAGATGACGCGAATCTCGCCCAGCGCGTGGAGGCCCGACGCGAGGAACGACTGCAGCGCGCGGGCGGCTTGCACGCTGCCATCGTAGGCCACCAGCACACCGCCCCCTTTGCGGGGCTTGGCCGGCACGGCGATGATCGGGCGGGGCGTGTGGCGCAGGATTTGTTCAAGCGTCTCGCTCGACGTCTCTTCGCTGTCGCGGTCGACCGCCGCCTGTTGGCCGAGCAACACGAGATCGTAACGCTGCGCTTCGCGGACGATTTGATCGACCGGATTGCCGATGTCTTCGAGCAGCTTGTGCGATACCTTTTCCTGCGTGCAGCGGACGGCGAACTGACTCAGGAGCTGTTCGACATGCTGCCGGGCTTGCGCGCAGCGGGCTTCGTCAGCTTGTTGCTTGAACGCGCCGCCGCCGATCGGCGTGCTCTGCGGGCCGCGCAGCGCCGGCTCGTTAATTACGCCCACGCCCGCCAGCAGGCATTGAAACTGCTTCGCCCAACCGATGCCCAACTCGACGGCGGCCTGGCTATAGACCGAGGCGTCGAGTCCCACAAGCATACTGCGTACCATCGAAGACTCTCCCAAGAAACAAGCCGATTCGCGGCGGACCCGCGCACCGCGGCTAGTATACGCCACGCAGCCCGCAACTGGCTATCATGGCCGGCCGTGTTTTTTTCGCGCTCTTGCCCGTGCCTGCCCGGCTGCTCCTGCACCGGCGGCAGTGAGTTGGCGCGTCCCTCCCGCGCAGGCGGGAAGGACGCTTCCGCGAAAGCCCGACTGTCCACAGGGCTGCTGCCCTGGGCTTTCGAGCATCGCCCCGTTGGGGCGAGGAGGGAGGCCAAGGGGCGCGACACTTAACAAGCAGCGCGACGCTTCAAGGAAATGCGTTCTAGATCAGCAGGCTCTCAAGCAGCAGACGCATTTTGCGCATTTCGGCCAGGTGGTCGGTCTCTTCGAGCGGTTGCAGATGAACCGACAGCGCACGCTTGTAGTTGTGCTTCGAGAGCTGGCCCAGCAGCCGGCCGTACTCGATTTCGCCTTGGCCGACGCGGACCTGGAGCGCGTCTTTGGTCGAGTCGCGGAGGTGGACGTGAATCACGTACTTCAGAATCTGCTCGAAGTTGCCCCCTTGATGCGGCCCATACACAAAATGGCTCGGGTCGAGCGTCACGCCGAGTCCTTTGACGTTATCGCAGAGGACTTTCGTCGTGTCGGGGTCTTGCGTCATGCGGCCGGTTTCGGTTTTGACGCCGACGAGCACGCCTTCAAACGAGGCGATCGCCACCAATTCGCGGAGCCGTTCGACCTCGGCATTGAAGGGGGTTCCTAACTCGCCCGCCGGCACGACGAGCGAGACGACCTTGGCGGCCTTGGCCAATTTGCAGCAGGAGGCGAACTGCCGGTAGTACTCCTCCCCTTCGGCCTGGATGTCGATGCTCAGCGCGCAGAGCGTCAGCCGCCGCGTGGAACGGCAGAGGTCGATCGCCCCGTCGAGATCGGCGTGGACCTGCGAGGGCTTGAGCTGGCCGCCCTGCTCGTGAACGGCCAGCTCGAAGGCGGAAAATTGCAGATCAACCAGCCGCTCCAGCATTTCCGGGAGCGGCAGATCGGGAAAACATTCGCTAGAAGCGGCGACGAACACGCGGACGGACTCCTTCCCAGACCCATAATCCTCATTCTTGGCAGAGCGTAGCTTACTGCCAGAGGCCGCCCGAAGGCAACACCGCTCGCGGCGCGGCTAGCAATCAGCCGTCAGCGGTCAGGAAACAGGGGACGAGGGACGGGGGACGAGGGACGGGGGACGGGGGAGCTAAGGTGCAGCTCGTTTTCCTTCTCGCGCGGGCTACCACCTCTTTTCGCCCGCGGCCTCCAGGCCCACTTCGCCGCTCTGGCGCGACAGGGAAACGCAACCGCTTTATATGGAGTTGCGTGATCTTGGGAGAATCAGTGTCCGCCGCCACGCGTGCGGGAGGCGGCTCATCGTGGATCGACATCTCCCAGGATCGCGAAACCCTATACAGTCATCCCTTCCCAACTCGTCTGGATTCCCGCCTTCGCGGGAAGGTGTATTGCTGACGGCTGACCGCTGATAGCTGACGGCTAATAGCTGATAGCTGACCGCTAACCACCGCCGGTTGCCTCATCTGCGAGCTACACTAGAATAAAGAGACTTTTCCTTGCCCGCCTTGTGTCCTACCTGCCATTTTGTCTGCCCGGCTCGCCCGTTCGGCGCGAGGGGCGGGATCTGCCGCCTTTGCTAGCACTTCGTTTCGCTCCGAGGAGATTTTGTCGATGGACAATCAGCCCCAACCCAACGGTGGCGAAGGATACGTCAAGCCGGAAGTGGTCACACCCGCTCCGGCACCGCCGCAGCCCCCGGTGCAACGGATCGTGCTTGAACAGCCAGGCGGCCTGCTAGGGCGTTTCGGCAAGTATCTGCTCATCGCGCTGGTGATCTCGGTGATGCTCAACATCAGCCAGCAGGCGGTGCGGCAGAGCTACTTTGTCGATGACGAGCACGTGACCGAAAAGTTCCACTCCCTCAGCCGCGCCGCCGGCGACAAGGTGGCGATCATCTCCGTCGAAGGGGCGCTGCTGCAAGGCGAGGATGGCTTCGTCAAACACCAGATCGACCAGATCCGCCGCGACGAGAATGTCAAAGCCGTCGTGCTTCGTGTCGACTCGCCCGGCGGCACCGTGACGGCGAGTGACTACGTCTACCACCATCTGAACAAGCTGACCGAGGAGCGGCAGATTCCGCTCGTGGTGAGCATGGGCAGTCTCTGCGCCAGCGGCGGCTACTACGTGGCGATGGCCGTCGGCGACCAGCACGATGCGATCTACGCCGAGCCGACGACCTGGACCGGCTCGATCGGCGTGATTATCCCGCACTACGATGCGTCGGGGCTGCTAGAAGCCTGGAACGTCAAAGACGACTCGATCGCCAGCCACAAGTTCAAACAGCTCGGCAGCCCGACGCGGAAGCTCAGCCCGGAAGATCGCGCCGAGGAGCGCGCGATTCTGCAAGCGCTGGTCGACGACAGCTTCGAAGGCTTTAAAGATGTCGTCCGCGCCGGACGGCCCGCTTTCCGCAGCAACGACGCGGCGCTCGACAAGGTGGCGACCGGCCAAATCTTCACCGCCAACCAAGCGCTCGACGCCGGGCTGGTCGACAAAATCGGCTTCATTGAAGATGCGATCGACCGCGCGATCGAACTGGCCGCGCTCGATTCGGACAAAGTCCGCGTGGTGAAATACGAACCGAAGGCGACCAGCCTGGCGGAAGTTTTCATGGGCACCGAAGCCCGCGGCGCGCTGACGGTGCCGCGTGTCGAAAAGCTGCTCGACCTAACCGCGCCGCGGGCGTACTACCTGAGCACCTGGCTGCCGTCGGTGCTCAGCAGCAGCCGCTAACGCCGGGTGGCGGGGGCGCGCCGCGAGAGCGGAAGCCCCGGGGCGCAAACAAGCGAATAGCGGAAGCCCCCGGTGAGTTGAATCTCGAATCATCAAGTCATCGGCGGCTTGTCGAACTACTCGGCCGACCACGCCGTGCCGACTTTGCCGTGGCACCCGCGCGAATAACTGCTCGCTAAGTTCGCGGCCGACCCCGATGCGGCTCCGGCGGAGGGCGGAACGGTCGACGCGGAGGGCGCTCGCGCCCTTGATGCCGGGGCAGTACGCGGATGTCGTCGAAATAGAGCCGTCGCAATTCGCGCTGCATCTCGTCGCTCGGCAGGCTCAGCAGCCGCGCGCGCTGGTCGTTGGTCAGGCCCTCGTCAAAAAACTTGGCGAGTTCTTCTTGGCTCACGCTCATGCCATGCTCGCCCAGGCCACGGCTGGCGAGACTGCGCGCCACGGTATACTGCAGCCAGCCGGCGATTAGCTCCTGCTGCTTCTCCGGCGTGTCCGCCTGATCGAGCCGGGCTTGCGACTCGGGCGAGAGCCGCTCGCGCAGTTGCTCGAACTCGTGCGGCTCCAGCGGCGCAATCGCCGAGCGGCCCGAGAAGCGGGCTTTGCGCCACGCGACTTCAATCAGCCATCGCTGCTGAACCGCGCGCGGCTGCCGCTGCCAAAGCTGCCGGCCGCGTTGCGGCACGCCGCGCAGGATTTCCTCCCGATGCGCCCACGCCCGCTCGCCGAGCCAAGCGACGAGCGCCTGCATGTCGGCCGGCGACAGGCGGCGGCTGCGCTCGGCAAGCTGGCGGTTGCGGAATTGCCGCACCAGCTTGAGCCGCTCCGCTCCCTCGGCGGCAAGCAGCTCAGCCCGCTGCCCCGGCGAAAGCTCCGTCAGCCACCGCTGGTAACGCGCCAGCGTCGCATGAAGCGTCTCGGCGTCGGACGCGCGGGCCACTTGGTCGGCGAGCCGCGCCAGACGCTTCTGCTCACGCTCGGGCAGGTCTGCATAGCGCTGGTAGCTGGCTTCCAGCACGGCTTGGTCCTCGGCCGGCAGTGCCCGAATCCAGCGCTGCCGTCCCGCAGGACTGTCGTCCTCGCGCGGCGGAAATCGCGCCGGCGGCTCGTCCTCGAACTCCGGCCCGACGAGCACTTTGCTCGCCGCCAGGTCGCGGACGAACTGCACGTCTTCCACCCCCACGTATAGCTCCAAGTTTTCCAGCAGCGGTAGTTCGGCGATGAGCTGCCGGTTCGGGTCCGGCCAGAGCGCGGCGGTCGCTGCAAAGCCGAGCAGCCCCGCCACGAGCAGCAGCGCCGTCAGCACCAGCCGCCGCATGCGCCGCTCGACGGGCAGCGCGCGCTCGGCTGCGGCCACTTCTTGCGAAGCGGCGACTGTCACCATCTCGATCGTGCTGCGGGTAAAATTCTCATCCACGCTCGTCTCGGGAAGCCGATCGAGGTAGTCCCAAGTCCGCTGCAGCCGCTGAAGCTCTAGGCGGGACTGCGGATCATCGGCCAACCGCTGTTCGACCCGCTGGCAAGCCTCGGCGTCCAGCTCGCCATCGAGGTAGGCGACCAACTCCTCCTCGTCGAGCGGAGAGAACGCAGCATGGGTGGAAAGCGGATCGTTCATCAAGGCGAGCAAAATTTAATAAAGTTTAGCCGGCGAGCAACGCTCGCCGGTTCCGCGCGGCGCGAACCGGATGCGGCGCGATCCCGCCCGGCGCCCGCCGCGTGGGCGGTTAGAGCTTGGTTCCATCAACAGGAAAGCGGTTCTAAGAATCGTTCGCCACGTTCTTCATCTCGTTCTCGGACTCGAAATACGGCTCCAAGATCTCCCGTAGATTCGTCCGCGCCCGCGAAAGGAGCGACTTGATCGCCTGCGGCGAAAGGTCCATGATCGCGGAGATTTCGGCGTAGCTCATCTGCTCAAACTTACTCAGCAGCACCGCCATGCGCTGCCGCTCGTTCAAGCTGGCAATCGCCACGCGGATCACGTCGCACATTTCGGCGCGGTCGAACTGCCGCGCCGGCATCAGGCCGCTCGCTTCTTGGATCATCTGTTCGAGCGATTGGCCATCGACGGCACCCGACTCGGCGACGACGTTCACTTCGCGGCGGCGTGCGAGCGTGCGGCGGGCGTTCGAGGCGACGTTGTTGGTGATCGTGAACAGCCAGGTCGAAAATTTTGAGCCGGGCACATACCGCTTACGGGCGCGATAGATGCGGAGGAATACGTCTTGCGCCAAGTCTTCGGCCAAGTCGCGCCGCGCGACCAGGTGTTCGAGCACCCGCACCACGCGGCTTTGGTAGCGGAGCATCAGTTGCTCAAACGCGGCGGCATCGTCGTCGCGCACGCGGAGCATCAGCCGCACGTCCGGGTCTTGCAGCTCGAAGCGTTTGGCTGTGGATTCGCTGACGGCCAAGCAGTCGCTCCCGCACTCGCTGGCGATGAAGGATCGACGGCGTTAAGCAAACGCCGATCGGGTCCTTCTCAGTCTAAGCCAGCCCGCAAGCGGCCGCCAGCAGTCGTGAGCGGCGTCCTACGAGTTCAACCCCGGCCCGCGCGCACGGGTTTCGCAGAAGTTTTGCCGAGAACCCGCAGCCGGAGAGGCCGAGGCTAAGGGCTGACGGGTGGCGGGGGCGCACCGCGCTAGCGGAAGCCCCCGGCGAGCAATGGAAGGCGGAGGGCGGAAAGCGGAAGGCGGAGGGCGGAAGCCCCCGGACCGTTCTGGTCTGGACTGCCGCCTGCGCGGGAAGGACGCTCTGCGCGGAATGATTTGTCGCGACAGCTAATCTGCAACGCGCATTAGCGGCCGGTGAGCGACTCGGAGGAGATCACCTGCGGCGTCGAGCGGCGAAGCTGGCCGCAGGCGGCGTCGATCTTGTCCCCCTTGCGGTGGCGGAACCTGACGCGGACGCCCGCCTGCTCCAAAATCGTGCGAAACCGCTCCCGCGCGATGGCCGAGGGGGTGCGATAGGGGAGGCCGGCCACGGGGTTATAGGGAATTACGTTCAGCAGCGCCTCGCGGCCGCGCAGCAGCCGGGCAAGTTGCTCGGCATGTTCGGGCGCGTCGTTCACGTCGGCCAACAGCACATACTCAAACGTCAACTGCCGCCCCGACACGTCGAAATAATGGTCGGCTTCGCGGAGGATGGATTCCAGTCCGATCTTCGCGTTGACCGGCACCAGTTGATTGCGCAGCTCGTCATTCGGCGCGTGGAGCGAGACTGCGAGCCGGTAGCGGGCGTCGCTGTCCGAGAGCCGCCGCATCGCCGGCGGCAGCCCGACGGTCGAAATCGTAATCCGCCGCGCGCTGATGCCCAGCCCGTCTGGGTTGCTCGCCATCGCCAGTGCCGGCAGTAAGCGCTCGACGTTCGCCAACGGCTCGCCCATGCCCATCACGACGACGTGGCTCAGCCGCTCGTCGGGCGCGAGCAAACGGTTGAGCCGGAGCATCTGTTCGAGGATTTCGCCGCTCGTCAGATTCCGCTCAACGCCGTCGAGTCCGCTGGCACAGAAGACACAGCCCATTCCGCAGCCGACCTGCGTGCTGATACAGATTGTGCGCCGCAGGCGGTCGCGGAGCAGCACGCACTCGATCCGCCCGCCATCGGCCAATTGGAGCAGCAGTTTTTCGGTGCCGTCTTCCGATTGCGTGTGCCGGGCGACTTCGCTGGTCCAGATCGAAAAATGCTCGGCCAGCTCGCGCCGCAGCTTCTGCGGCAGGTCGGTCATTTCGTCCCAGGAGCCAGCCCGCTTCTCAAAAATCCACTTCCGCACCTGCCGCGCGCGAAACGCCGGCTGCCCTCGCTCGGTAAGCCAAGCCAGCAGAATCGGTTCGGTCGCGGGATCAAGCAGGTGGTGCATGGGAGCCAAGAAAGTTGCGCGTCAGGCAAGGTAGCTCGGTCGCTGGGGCGACTGCAAATTATAGAGCGCCCTATGTCTAACTATAACTGTCTGGGGTTGCCTTTTTTTCGCCCGATGCCGCCAGCAGCGACGAAGCTCCACTGCTAGGCGGCCCACGCCTCGGGGGCTTCCGCTCTCGCGGTGCGCCGTGCGCCACCCGATGGCTCCAGCCGATCAGCGGCGGCGCCCGCTGGCGGTGATTTTCGCCAGCACGCGGCCGGAGGCGAGGGCTGACTCGAAATCTTCGACCGTCGCGTAAAGCTGGTGGCTGAGGTACTTGATCGCCCAGTTGTGTTCGAGCGGGCTGATGGTGATGACCACGCGGCCGTGCCGGTAGGCTTCCCACATCTCGATCGCGGTGCCCATCGAGGCCTGCGGCACGAAGGCGAGTAGCACGTCGATTTGCGAGCAGAGTTGGTTGTGGTGCATGAAGACGCTGCGGCCGCGCTGGTCGTCGTAGTCGAGCGAGTCGCGGTGGTCGGCGAGCGGATCGTACACGTCGGCGGCGGGAATATGCTCCTCGAGCAGCGCTCGAATCCGCTCGCGGTAGTCCTGGTTGTGCAGCGCCAGTCCGACGTGCGAGCCTTGCATGATGCCGGCGAGAAAGATTTTCATCAGCGAGTGCTCACACGAGAGCGGCGGTAGAACGCGGCGGCAGACGCCGGTACACTTGAGCCGGACTGCTTTTCGAAGCCGTTCAGAATAACACCCCATGACCTGCGGCAACAACGCCCCGCGTGCCGAACCCGCGCATCCCTCGCAAGAACGGAGCCTCTCCGATGGCCAAAAGGCAGGCTTCCTCCCCCCGGCCAGCCACGCCGGAGAGAAACGCCGCCCAGCCCAATCTGCGGCGGGCGACCGAGCTAGTAATGAAGATGATGGCGATCCCCGGCCGCAGCGGTGAGGAAGTCGAAATCGCCGAGTTCATCCAAGCAGCACTCCTCGCCGCCGGCGCTGCGCCAGAGGCGATGCGCACCGACAACGCCCACAAAAAAACGCCGCTCGCCGGGCGGGTCGGCAACTTGATCTTCCAGTTGCCCGGCACCTTGCGCGGCCCGCGACGGATGCTGATGGGCCATATCGACACCGTGCCGATCTGCGTCGGATCGCAGCCCAAGCGGAGCGGCCGGCTCGTGCGGTCGGGCAATCCCAAAAGCGGGCTGGGGGCCGACAACCGCGCGGGCGCGGCGGTGGTGCTCAATACGGCGCTGGAAATCCTCGAACAGAAACTGCCGCACCCGCCGCTGACGTTCCTGTGGCCCGTGCAGGAGGAGATCGGGCTGCACGGCGCGCGGAACCTTCGTGTCCGCCAGCTCGGCTCCCCCCGGTTAGCGTTCAACTTCGACGGCGGCGCGCCGCAGAAGCTGACGATCGGCGCGACCGGCGGCTATCGGCTGAAGATCGAAATCTTCGGCAAGGCGAGCCATGCCGGCAACGCGCCGGAAGAAGGCATCAGCGCCATCGCCATCGCGGCCTTGGCAATCGAGCGGCTCGTGCGCGAAGGCTGGCACGGGCTGATTGAAAAAAAGCAGGGCACCGGCACCAGCAACGTCGGAGTGATGCGCGGCGGCGATGCCACGAACGTCGTCACCGACTACGTCGAAGTCCGTGCCGAAGCCCGCAGCCACGACCCCGAGTTTCGCAAACAGATCGTCGCCCACTTCGAACAGGCGTTCCGCGACGCGGCCGCGCAGATCTGCGATACGGCGGGAAAGCCGGGGCGCGTGGAGATCGAAGGCCGGCTCGACTACGACTCCTTCCGCCTTGCCCCGGACGAGCCGGCGCTACAATTGGCCCAGGAGGCCGTGCGGAGCGTGGGCCTAGAGCCGCAGCAGGCGATTTCCAACGGCGGCCTTGATGCGAACTGGGTCACCGCCCACGGCATCCCCACCGTCACGCTCGGCTGTGGACAGAAGAACATTCATACGGTTAGCGAGCAGTTGGACTTGGAGGAGTTTGAGCGCGCGTGCGCGATTGCGCTGCGGCTGGCCGTGGGAAAGGCGGAAGTTTGACAAGCGGAAAGCGGAAGGCCGGGCTTGAGTGGTAGAGCCTGTTCCCCGTCTCCAGTCCCCGATCCCCCACTCACCTATGAAGCTCGACGACGAACTCTGTCTTTGCTTTCACGTCACGAAGCGGAAGGTGCTGAATTTCATTCGCATCGAGAAGCCGCGGCGGGCGGGGCAGTTGAGCGAGTGTTTTGGCGCGGGAACCGGTTGCGGCTGGTGTCGGGCGTACTTGACGCGGCTGTTCGAGAGGAGCCAGCGGGGAGAGGCTGAGTCGGCCGAGGAGTTGACGGCCGAGCAGTACGCCGCCGGGCGGAGCCAGTATGTCCGCCAAGGTGGCGGCACGCCGCCGCCGGGAGCCACGCCGATCGAGCCGGCTGATGGGGGAGGCGGGGGCCAGTAGCCGCTGGGGAGAAAATCGAGTATCATAGCTGGTTCTTATGCGAATTTTCTCCCTTCTGATCTGCTAGTAGGCGACGTAAAAATGGCTCGAAAAGTGGTAAACCGCCGCGAGTTGCGCGCAGAAGCCGAGGCGGCGGAAGCGGCCGGCGAGACGAAGAAAAAGAAGAAGGCCGCCAAGACCCCCACCAAGCGCAAATCGCGCAAAAAGGTCTCGCCCGAAGTGCGGCTCAAGGCCTTCTGGGGCGTCTTCAACCAGTCGATGAAGCGGGTCGCCCTTTTCGAGTACGGCGAGAAAAAGGAAGCCGACAAAAAGGCGGAAGCCCTCTCCCAAGGCGGCAAGTCGCCCCACTTCGTGCAACTGGTGAAAGAGGTCATCGACGAGTCGGCCTAGAGCGCACTGCATAAGCAGAGCGTCCGCGAAGCGCTCTTTTCGCCCGCGGCGTCCGCGCCGGATAGCCGCGCTGGCGCTACCGTTAACCGTGATGTGACGGAATCGGCTGTCTGCTCCGCCCTTCGGCTCTCCCGACGGACATGGATCGCGTAAAGCTCCTGGCACTGGTGCTGCTTCTGCTCGTAACGGCCGGCTGCGTCGATTTTGACGAGCTTGAACGCGAAATCGAGCGCCGCAACGCGCCGCCGCCCAAACGGTTTCAGGTCGACAGCGAGTGGACCGACGAAGCCCTCCCCAGCACGAAGCGCGAGATCGGGGGCTTGGACGACGAGCATCTGATCGTGCCGATTCCGGATGATTGGTACGTGCCGCCGCGCGATCGCCGCTGGATTGCGCGGATGCAGTACACGCGGGAGGACACTTACCCGACGATCCTCATCCGCGGCGGCGAAAACAGTGACGCGCTCACCAAAGGCGAGCCGATCCAAAATCTCGGCAAGTCGAATCTCGAAGCCTATGCCGAGCAGGTTCAGCAGCGGCTTGAAGAAGAACGCGAGAAAAAAAAGCTCGACGTGGAGGACACGCCCGAAGTGAAGGGGCTGCGCATCGGCCGCTTCGACGCGGTGACCTACACTCAGCCCTCTCACGCCGACGGGCGCAGGCTCGACCGGCTCGTGATCATCACCATCCAGCGGGGCCGCAAATACACAATCGAGCTGCGCACATTACGGGGCACGCTACGGCTGTTCCGCCCCGTCGCTTACGCCGTCGCCTCGCGGATGAAGGTGATGTAGCGAGGGAGCGGTTAGCTATCAGCCAAAAGGCGTCAGGCGGGAAGGCCAGGGCGCACAGTCCACCGTCTAGATTCCCGCCTTCGCGGGAAGGACGTGCCTGCGTATTACTGACGGCTGATCGCTGACCACTATCCGCTCTTAGCCGAGAAACGGCTGGAGCTTTTTTGCCGTGGCTGGGTCGCTCAGTTCGAGCTTGCCAAAGCCGCGTTCCGCGCCGGCCGCGACCGCCGCGTCTTGGTGCTCGGGGTAGTTCGTGACGAGCATCACCGGCGTTTTGGCAAGTTTCGGATCGGCCTTGATCTCTTTGAGGATCTCAATGCCGTCGGAGTAGTCGCGGTCGAGCTTGCGGTTGATCAGCACCAGATCGAACGCCTTCTGCCGAAGCTGCGCCAGCGTATCCTCCGGCCCATGAGCCTGCACCACCTCTGCCCCAAAGGCGCGGGTAAGATAACTGCGGATCGTGCCGTAATCGAGTGAACAATTTCCAACGTCAAGAACACGTTTCATGAGAGGGGGGATTGGGGGTTGGAGGTTGGGGACCGGGGGCTGCGAGCTTCAGGCTACGGGCTTCGGGCTGTGGCCTGCAGCTTGTAGCCCGCAGCCCGTAGCCTTCCGCCCTCCGCCTTCTCTCACTCTTTCTCAATCGCAAACAGATGCGTCTTGTTCGCAATGAACAGCGTGCCGTTGGCGACGATGGGGGTGCTGTAAACGGAGTTGCCCATGTTGATTTTGGAGAGGAGTTCTTTGTCCTTGGAGAGGGCAAAGACGGTGATGTCGCCGTCTTCGTTGCCGATATAGACCTTGCCATCGACGATCAGCGGCGAACCCCAGGCGGCGGCGAGCATGTCCTCGGTCCAGTGCGGCTTGCCGGTTTTGGCGTCGAGGCAGTGGAACAGGCCGCTGAAGTCGGCGATGAACAGCAGATTGTCCTGGATCGCCACGGTGCCGCAACTGCGGTGCATCGTTTCTTCAAAGTCGATCTCGCCGTCGTCGTTCCCGTCGTATTCGCTGTAGTGCCAGACGGCAGCCGAGTTGGGATTAGGCCGGGCGATTTCACCTTTCTCCGGCTCGACCGCTTGAATCCGCTTGTGCGGAATCGGCGTCTTGAGATCATCGACATGGAACGCCAGCTCGGCGCTCGTGTCGCCGCGCTTGGTCGGGTCGATGCACCAGAGATGGCCGATCCCTTCGCCGTGTTCCGGGTCTTGGCCGACGGCCACGTAGACCAAGCCGTCGTATACGACCGGCGTGGCGATGATGTTATTGCGCGTGCCCGCGCCGCCGAGAATCCACTTGGAGGTCTTGGGGTTGGCGTCGAACTGCCAGAGCAGTTCGGGCTTGCCGTCGGCGAAGGAGGTGCCGTGGAAGCTGCGGACCCAGCCGTCGCCGCCGGCGAAGATCACCTGCGGCACGCTGCCGAGCACGGCATAGGCGGGCGAGGACCATTGGCCGTGCAGGATGTTCGTGCCCGGCGATTTGTCGGTCCAGAGCACTTCGGCGGTGTTCTTGTTCATGGCGAAGAAGCTCGGCGCGTCGGGAGCCGGCAGACTCAGATGCGCCTCATCGACGCCGTTCGACGTATTCACAAACAGGATGTCGCCGATTGCCGTGACGGAGCAACTCGCCATGTTGTGCTGCGAGGTGCCGAGTTGCTTCATCATGTCGAAGACCCACACGACATCGGCTTCTTTTTTGTCGGTGTACGCTTCGTCCTGGTAAGGACCGTCGTTTTCGTCATCGTAGAAGCCTTCGGTGTCGAGGCAGCGGACTTCGCCCCGGCTGGTGACGAACCAGAGCCGATTGCCTTCGACGTACGGCGCGCAGCAGATGCCTTGCAGCGGCCAGTCGTGAACGCGGCCAGAGGGCAGTTTTTCGCTGCTGTGCTGCCAGAGGAACTGGCCGTCGGCTTCGTTGAAGGCGAGCAGGCAGCCGAGATCCACCTCCGACGGGTAGCGCTCCAGATAGCCGGCGCTATTGTTCGTGCCGACGAACACCTTGCCGTCGGCGACGACCGGGTTGCCGTAGGACTGCGAGCCGAGTTGGGCGACCCACTTGATGTTTTCGGCTTCGCCCTGGTTCCACGCGCCCGTCTCGCGGTCGAAGCTGCCCGGCTCCCACTCGGCTGGAATATTTTTGCCCTCGGGCACGTTGTTGCGGAGCGAGGTGCCGCCCCACTGCGGCCAATCGCCGCCGGCGAGGAAGGGGCCTTGCTGCGCTTCATTACCGGCTGGCGGAGCCGGCTTGGCCTCGGCAGTTGCCTCGGCTTCGGGAGCGGCCACCTCGTCAGCAGCGGCGAGTTTGGTCTGTTCCGCCGGCGGTTTCGTCTCGCCGGCTCCGCGCACGTCGGCCACGATGAGCTTGTCGTCCTCCGCTTCGGCTGCTGGTTCAGCGAGGTCGGCTGCGGCGGCGGTTTCGGCAGCGGGCACGGACGGTTCGACATCGGGCGAAGCCGATTGCGAGCAGCCCGCGAGCAGCCCCGCGCTCAGCATCCAAGCCAGGAAAGGAAAGGCGCGCTTCATGGAAAGATTCTCTCCGTAGAAGAAGATCATTGATCGAGAAAAAGTTTCGCCCCGCGCGGAAGGTTTACTCCGCGTTGGGCGTCACGCTCAGGTTATCGAGGTAATACTCGGCGTCGCTCGAGTTGCCGAACAGACCGGGGCTGCCTTGCAGGTTCGGCACTTCATCGACCGCTTCGACGGTCCAGGCTTCCGGCTCGGCTTCGCCGCGCGGCCAGACTTTGCCTCGCACGTAGAGCTGGCCGTCTTTCAGTTCGGTGCTGCACTTCATCGTGTACCAGGTGTTCGGTTTCCAGGTGAAGGGGACGGTTTTGGCCATCCGCAACTGCGTACACCACGAGCGGGCTTGCAGCACTTGGTTCTCGCCTTGCAGATCGAGTTCGTAGCGCTGGTTAATCAGGCCGATGTCGGGCATCTTGCCTTCTTTCTCGGTGGCGAGCACGTCGGCCTGGATCGTGTAGTTGCTCAGCTTGGGCGAGCCGAACCAGCCACGGCTGCGGGTGCCGAGCTTGGTGAACTTGCCCGGCCCGGCGGGGATGTTGTCGCGTTTGACCGCCACGCGCTCGCCGTCCACATCGCGCAGCACGTAACGCACGCGGCCGCCGATCCAGGTGATCGGCAGATCGTCCATCGCGCTGAAGTCCCACTTCCACGGCAGCGGCGGCACGACGCGGACGCGGGCCCGCGCGGTGAGGTCGCCCGACTGCGCCTTTACAAAGGCGGCTTGGTGGGCGGCGTCGCTGGCGGCGGTGAAGGTGCCGTCGCCGCTGATTTGGCCGGCCCCTTCGGCCGTGAAGGTGGCTTGCGCCTCGCCGAGCAGTTGGCCTCGCGCGTTGTATTGCCGCACGGTGAACTGTTGCGTCTCGCCCGGCTGGAGCAGCACTTCGCAGGGGACGATTTGAAGCTGCGCGGGCTTGGGGTCGCTCTCGATGGGCGCTTCTTGCGGCGGCTGCGGAAGCGGGTCGGCTGCGGGCTGCGCGTCCTGGTTGCCGACGCAGTAGAGCGCCTGCGAGGTGGGAATATAGAGCCGGCCATGCGAGACGATCGGCGAGCCGTCCGAGGCTTCGCCCCGGTCGAGCCGCGTCCGGAACAGGATTTCAACGCCGTCCTCGGTCGGCTTGAGCGTGTACCAGCGGCCGTCGTTCGTGCAGACGTAAATCTTGCCGTCGGCATAGAGCGGGCTGCTGCGCTGCATCGTGCCGAGCGGCTTGCGGGCGATCTGCTCGCCGGTCTGGGCGTCGAACACGTATAGCTTGGCCGAATCGGTGATGACATAGAGCCGGCCGTCGATCAACAGCGGCGAGGACTTGCCGACGCCCATCTCGTAGAGGAACCATTTTTCCTTGCCGTGCAGGTCGCCCCGCTGGCGGCCATCGAGCGCGACCAGCGCGCCCATCGTCGTGCCTTCGATATTCTCCTCGCTATGGCCGGTGTAGACGATGTTCTCGTGGACGATCGGCGAGACGTTCAGGCCGCGGCGCGAAAGCTCGTAGTGCCAGATCGGTTTGCCGGTGCGGGGCTGCATCGCCCAGACTTGGCCATCGCCCGAGCCGAAGACCATCGCGGCTTCGCCATCGAAGGTGGTGAGAAAGGGGGTGCTATAAGTGGTGTCGTAGGGAATCAGCCGTGTGCCGGTGAACCAGACTATTTCGCCCGTGGCTTTGTCGAAGGCCATGAAGCGATGGGCCGGCTTCGCCATTTCATCCCAGCCGATGACAACGGCGCTGATAATCACCAGATCATCAAAAAGGATCGGCGTATTGGTGCGGCCGCCGTAGGTGCTCAGCAGGCCATATTCCTCGTGCAGCGAATGGGACCAGATCGTTTCGCCCGTTTCGCCGTCGAGGCATTGGAAGTATCCGCACACGCCCAGAGCGTAGACGCGCCCGGTTTGCGGATCGCCGACGCAGCACGACCAGCCGAGGCGCGTGTCGGGCACGTCGGAGAGATAGACGTTGAAACGGTTCTCCCAGAGCGTTTTGCCGGTCTCGGCATCGACGCAGACGACCTTTTCGCCTTCTTTGCTGGTGCCCGGCTGATCGCGGACGATAGTGTAGAGCTTGCCGTGCATGACGATCGGCGTCGAGCGGCCAGCCAGGTCTTCGCGCTTCCAGAGCACGTTCGAGCCTTCGCCGCCGTCGGGGTCCCAGCTCTCGGGCAGATTTTTTTCGCGCGAGATGCCGTTCTGTTCCGGCCCGCGCCAACTCGGCCAGTCGAGCGGATCAACTTGGTACGTCTTGGTCGCATCGGTCTTAGGCTCGGCAGCGCCCGCGAATGCGGCGGGCAACGAGAGCACTAGCCCGACCAGCAGGCAGAAAGCAGATCGGTAGGACATGAGACTCCGCTTCATGGCTCGGGTCGTTGGGAAGGAAGGAGCGCCGCGATGAGCGAGGTTAGTCGAACCACTCATCGTCGGGATCAAACTTGGGCAAGGCGATAATCAGAACCGTCATCCGGCCGATCGCCCGATGACGCACGCCGGGGCGAATGAGGATGCACTGCCCCGGCCGTACCGGAACGAGCTGGTCATCCAGTTGCATCTGGGCGTCCGGCTCGCAGGTGAGGAAATAGTACGCCTCGGTCAGCCGTCTGTGGTAGTGCAGCCGCGCGGTCGCGTCGATTTCCGTGCGATGCAACGTGGCGGGAAAATCGGCCGTCTCTTCAAACGCGCGCCGCGATTGGCCACAGGGGCAAGGTTGCGGCGCGAGCGCGTCGAAGTCGACAAGCTCCCAGCCGGTCGCGGTTCCCGTTGGACGATTCACCCGAGCAGCACCTGGGCAGGAGGGTGGGAAAAGACCGCGTCGGGTGCCACTGCTGGTTTGCCCAGCAGTGCTCTCAGCAGGTCCTGGTTTGCGGTGGGTTACTGTCGCATCCGTGCAAAAGACGAATCAGCCTCGACCGGCCGGCCAAAGCCGATCCACTAGGAGGCGGTGACCGACTTCACTTGCTGGACAAGCCAGAGAGTGGCACCCCGGCTACGCTTTGCGTCAGCATACCAGATTGCCGTAAAGGCTGCCAATCAACCGGCTTTGGAAGGGGTTGTCGAGCTTCCTCCGCGCCCGCCGGGGGAGCGGTTGCGTGGGCGAAGTCCCTCAGGCGGGGCATCATAACCGGCAAGGTTTCGCCCCCTTGCGCCTGCGGCAAGGTTTGCTTAACAGTTGATGTAAACCAGTTGCTGAAAAAAACTTCCGCCGATCTCAAGGCCCCTTCCTTGCCTGGCCGATACGGTAGGTGTCGCCCGGCACGCCCCACAAGGCTACCCCAGGTGAGACACCCGCACCAGCGACTGGATCGGACTCGTCGAGTCAAGGAATGGCTCGGCCGGTTCTGGTGCGATAGTCCGAGTGAATCGCGGACAACAACCTACCTTCCACCTCCGGCACCACCTGGCTACGGTCCAGACACAGGTGCTCTCCGACTCCGACGAATCCCGCCTAGGACACTCTCGCCAGACAAGTCATTCTAAGCGAACACTCGTCGGCGTAGGGTGCCTGTGGCCGTGCGTTGCCGGAAGGTGGAATGGACGGCTGTCCCGGTTCCAACGTAAAGGAGACGTGACTCGATGAAATGGAACATGATCCTGGGAGCGCTCGTGGTTAGCGTCAGCCTGGTTGGAAACAGCTTTGGCGCGACGCTGCTCGACCGCATGCTGGGCACGGGCGGCTGCGATAGCTGCTGTGCCAACCCGTGTTGCGAACCGAGCTGTGCGGCTCCGGCGCACTGCTGCGAACCGGCCTGTGCCGCTCCGGCGCCCTGCTGCGAACAGCCGTGCTGTGAACCGGCCTGCTGCGAGCAGCCGTGCTGCCACAAGCGTTGTGGTGGTCTGCTCGACAACCTGTTCAGCTGCTGGAATCGTTCCTGCTGCCAGCAAAGCTGCTGCGAACCGGCTTGTGCGGCTCCGGTGGCGTGCTGCGAACCGGTTTGTGCCGCTCCGGCGCCCTGCTGCGAACAGCCGTGCTGCCAGAAGCGCTGCCGCGTTGGTCTGCTCGACAGCCTGTTCGGCTGCTGCAACCGTTCGTGCTGCCAGCAGAGCTGCTGCGAAGCCCCTTGCGGTGCTTGCAACGGCTGTGGCTATGGTGCTGCTGCTCCGACTGCGGCTGCCCCGGCTGGTGCTCAGCCGATGCCGCCGGCCCCGATGGCCGATCCCTCGGCTTCGGTTCCCACGCAGCGTCGCCTGGTCCGCACGACCAGCCTGGTGAAGTAAGACCAACTCGGTCGAAGTAAATGAAAAACCTGCCCAGAGCGACGTGCTCTGGGCAGGTTTTTTTGTTGCGCGGGAGAAGGCTGCGGGCTACAGGCTATGCTGGGTGGCGGGGGCGCACCGCGAGGAGCGGAAGCCCCCGAAAGCCTAACACAGGCGGGAATGAATGAGCCGGTGGACGCCCGTTCGGCAGAAGACCTGCGCCCCAAACGCGAAGGGCAACTCAGCTGCGCCCCAATCCACGGCTTCCGCGCTCATCGACAAGTCCTGGACTTCCTGCTGCTTGACGGGGGCTTCCGCTCCTCGCGGTGCGCCCCCGCCACCCACAGCTCATAGCCTGCAGCCCGCAGCTTGTAGCCTGCAGCCCGCTGCCTACCGCCTCGCCGCCACCAACCCTGCGGCGTAGCCGAGCGGGTCGTTGCGCTGCTGGCAGATTTCCAAGTAGCGATCGAACGCGCCGCTTTGCTCGGCCAGTTCGAGCAGCTTGGGGGCGTAGGGCGAGAGAGTCAGCCCAGAGGGAACAAGCCGGGCCGTTTCGTCCATCGCTTCGCGGAAGCGGCCGAGCCGCGCGAGCAGGATCAGATACGTCTCCAGCGCCGCCGTTCCTTCGCGTTGCGGATCGAGCGTCTCGGCGCGCTCGCGGAAGTAGGCGATCGCTTCCTCCGTCCGCTCGCCCAGCGCCGCGGCAAAGAACAGCCCGTGGGCTGGATAAAGGTCGGCGAACGGCTCCTCGCCGGTAAAACGGTACGGCGTGGCGAGCCGCCGCCCATACTCGGTCAACTCCCACGCCTTTCGCAGCGGCGCCGGCCGGCTCACGAGCCGCGCATAGCGGACGGTCGACGCCAAGTGCGAGATGTCGATGTGATAGCTCTCGTTCTCGAAAATCCACTCCTGCGCGGCGGCCAATTCGGCGAGCGACTTGCCGGCGGCCGCGCCGGGGTGCCGGTTATCGACATGCGCCTGCACGTTTTCCAGTAGTTCGCCATAGAGATGGTCGATTAGTTGCTCGGCCGCGAGCGTCTGCGCGGCGGGCGGTAGTTGGCCAACCAGCGTTTCAAACGTCGTGATCGCGTTGCAGGTGCCGTAGTGATCGAGCAGCAGCCGAAAGCCGCGTGCCGGCGCGAGTCCTTCGTGCAGCGCTAGCTCGACCAGATCGTCAAACTCCTCGTCGCGCGGCTCGGCCTGTTCGAGTGCTGCGGCGATGAGCTCTTTTTCACCCGTCGGCCGCAGATACATCCACGCATCGCGCAGCCGGCCTTCCTTCACCAGCAGCGTGCCCACTTCGCGGCAAGCCTGCAGATACGCTTCCTCGGTCTGCGTGCGGAGCGGTTCGGGCAGTTCATCAATACTCGCCCCGCCCACCAGCGGCAGCCCGAGCCGATGCCGCGCGAGCATCAGCCGCGCCTCGAACAGTTCGTGATACTTTTGCTGCGCGCGCAAGCTCACAGCCAGACACTCCAGCGCCGCCTCGGCGCCGCCGGCCTGCATCTCGCGCTGAAGCTGCTCGTACAGCCTTTCCGGCATCAGAATGTCCTCGGTTTCTCGGGCAAAAGCGATCTGCTCCCGCGCATCGTAACACACGGCGCGGGGTCCGTCATTCCCGCGCAGGCGGGAATCCAGGGATAGCGGTCAGCGATTAGCTATCAGCGTTCAGCGATCAGCTTTCAGCGTTTGGAGCGCGCATTCTTTCCCTTCTCGCGCGGGCTACACCTCTTTTCGCCCGCAGCCCTGCGCCCTTAGCCGCTGACCCTATAAAGGAACGAAGACTGCTCTCTAGATTCCCGCCTGTGCGGGGATGACGTATTTTGCTGACCGCTGACGGCTGACCGCTATCCCTGGATTCCCGCGCGCGAAACGAGCGCATCGCGGGCCTGACGCACGCGGAGCACGGCTTCTTCGGCCGTGGCGGCTAGCGCGGTGAGGTGGCCCATTTTGCGGCCGCGGCGCGGTTCGGTCTTGCCGTAGAGATGGAGCTTCACGTCGGGCTGCGCAAGCGCGGCCGCCCAGTCCGGCTCGCCCGCCTCCCAAAGATCGCCGAGCAGGTTCGCCATCGCCGCCGGCGTGTGCAAGCGCGTCGAGCCGAGCGGCAGCCCACAGACCGCGCGCACTTGTTGTTCAAACTGGCAGCTCACGCAGGCGTCGATCGTCAAATGCCCCGAGTTGTGCGGCCGGGGAGCCAGCTCGTTCACCAGTAGCGACCCGTCGGGCTGCAAAAATAACTCCACGCACAGCACGCCCACCAGTTCGAGCCGCTCGACAATCGTGCGGGCAATCTCGACCGCCTGATTGTGCGTGCTCGGGCGAATCGCGCTGGGGGCGAAGGTCACGTCGAGAATGTGATTGCGATGCGTGTTGTCGAGCGGACCATAGTACGCGAACTCGCCCCGGCAGCCGCGCACCGCGACGATCGACAGCTCGCCCTCGAAATCAATAAACGCTTCGAGAATCGCTTCGTCCGTGCCCAGCGCCGCCCAAGCCCGCGCGGCGTCTTCGGCCCGCTCGATGCGCACTTGCCCCTTGCCGTCGTAGCCCCAGGACGCAGTTTTTAAGATCGCCGGCAGGCCCAGTTGTTCGATGGCCTCGGTCAACTCGCGCTGGTTGCCAACGGCGGCGAACGGCGCGACGGGAATCCCGCTGTCGCGGAGAAAGTTTTTTTCGCGCAGCCGGTTTTGCGTCGTGTGCAGCACCGCGCCGCCGGGACGAACCGGCGCGTAGCGCTCGGCAACTTCGGTCGTGGCAGCCGGGACATTCTCAAACTCGAACGTCACGACCGACACTTCGCGGGCAAAGCGGGCGATGGCGTCGAGATCGTCGTAGCGCGCTTGAAGCTCCACGTCGGCCACTTGCCCGGTGGGGGTGTCGTCTTCGGGAGAGAGCACATGCACGCGGTAGCCCAACCGCCGCGCGGCAATGGCGAACATTCGCCCCAGTTGGCCGCTTCCGAGTACGCCGAGCGTTGCTCCAGGCAGAAGGACTTGGCTCATGGCAGCGAATCGCCCAGCACGCGTTCGGCCTGGTCCTCGTGGAACTCGCGCAGCTTGTGGCGCAGTTCGGGCCGCTTGTTCGCCAGAATCCGCACAGCGAGCAGCGCCGCGTTCTTCGCGCCGGCCGTGCCGATGGCGAGCGTCCCGACCGGAATGCCGCCGGGCATTTGCACAATCGACAGCAGCGAGTCGAGTCCTTGCAGCGCGCGGCTTTGCACCGGCACGCCGAGCACCGGGAGCACCGTTTGCGAAGCGACCATGCCCGGCAGATGCGCCGCCCCGCCGGCTCCGGCGATGATGACCTCTAAGCCCCGCTCCTCGGCCGTGTTGGCGTACTCGCACATCTGGGCCGGCGTGCGATGCGCCGAGACGATGCGGCACTCGTGCGGCACCTCGAACAAGTCGAGCATCTGCGCGGCCGGCTGCATCGTCTCCCAATCGGAGCGACTGCCCATAATGATGCCGACCAGCAGCGAAGAAGAAGTCATGGCGAAAGCTCAAGGATTGCAGCGGACAAACCAGCCCGATTATGACCGAGCCGAGCCGCGCCGACAACCGCGCCAAGTCTGCGGCTCGGGGCAGGGTGGCACCCGGCGCCGCGTTTGCGGCCTGGGCGACGGCGGGCCAACACACCTATCTCATAGCCTCGACCAATTCCGTAATCGTCTCGCGGAGCAGCCGTTCGCCGCCGAATTGCATCCCCAGCCCGCGCAGCTTTTCGGTCACGATCTGGTGCTTTGGCTCGCTCGGCTCGCCCAGGATCGTTGCCGCGCTGCCAGAAATCTCGCGGGCGAGCGTCGCCACCTCGTAGCGCGACACGTAGCGGTCGTAGCAGGCGTAGGCTTCGCCCTGGATGCCGTCGCTGCGCAGCAGCAGCGCGACTGCCCGCGCTACGTCGGCGGCGTGGACTTCTTTGCCGCCGCCGCGGCACTCGACCTGCTCGCCCCGCACCACCGCACGCACTAGGTCAAACCACTTGCTCTCCTCGGGCGGGTGAGCCAAGCCATAAACGCCGGTAGGACGCAGGGCACAAATCGTGTAGTCCTGCCCCAGCGCGTAGCTGTGAACAAACTTTTCGATGGCCGCCTTGTGCGCGCCGTAATGGCTCGCCGGCCAGAGCGGATGCGTCTCATCGAGCGGGCGATCGTCGAGAATTTTGTCATGCACCGCGCAGGTTGAAAGAAAGATGAATCGCTCAACGCCCGCCGCCCGTGCCGCTTCGATCAGTTGCAGCGAACCCAGGACGTTCTTTTCCACGAACTGCAGCACATCTCCCTCGCCCCCAACAAAGCCGCCGCCAGGGTGGTACAGCGCGGAATGCACCACGGCGTCGCACCCCGCGACGAGCCGCCGCGCGGCGTCCGCGTCTCCCAGCCCTCCTTCGCTCCACTCGATTTGCCCGGCCACCTCGTCAAAGCCCGAGCGGTCGCTCGTCGGGCGAGACCACAACCGGCAGCGGTGCCCCTCGGCCACCAACTGCCGCACAAGATAGCGTCCGATGAAGCCGGTGGCTCCGGTCACGGCGATTGGCATCGCTTTTCGTTCCTCCTTGTTACGCGCTTCGGTGTGTCTGCATCTAAAGTATAGCGGCAGCCAGCACTCTTTTCGCCCGCGGCGTCCACGCCGGCATGCCGCTCTGACGCTCCAGTTAATCGCGATGCGCGCGGGTGCCACTGCTGGCTTGTCCAGCAGTGCTATTGACCAGCGTTGTGTTTAGCGGATCGATTTTGCCCTGGAAAGAGGTGACGAGATAGCTCTGTCCCGCCGGCCGATGCTTCCTGGGCTTCTCATTGCCACTACAGAGTCAAGCGTCAATCCTGATCGGTTGAATGCACTGCTGGACAAGCCAGCAGTGGCACCCGACACGGCGGCTTCGGCACGCGATGTGCGAACTGCAATCGGACTGGGGCAGTCGGTGGCGAAGGAGGGATGCCATGCGCGAGCAGCAGCGGCTGAACATTTATCTGGACGACCACCTGGCGCTGCTGGTGGGCGAGTTGGAGCTAGCGCGGCGGTGCAAAGGGAACAACGCCGGCACGAAGCTGGGCGACTTTTTGACCGATTGGATCGCGGAAGTGCAGGCCCAGCAGACCACCGCCCGCAGCGTGCTGCAAGCGGTCGGCGGCAAAGAAAGCACCCTCAAAAACGGCGCGGCCTGGATCGCCGAAAAGCTCGGCCGCTTCAAGCTCAACGACGCGGTGCTACACTACTCCGACCTGAGCCGGCTGCTGGAACTCGAAGGGCTGGCGATGGCCGCCCAAGAGCGGCTCGCGCTGTGGGAAACGCTCGATGTGGTTGCCGCCTACGATCTCCGCCTGGCCGATCTCCCCTTCGCCGCACTCCGCGACCAAACCACCGCCCACCTCGCCCGGCTGGCCCTCCACCGCAAAGACGCCACCCTCGCCGCCTTCGCCCCCCTTGAACCTCGCCCGCCCCAGCGGTACGCTTAACTACCCCTCTCCCACGTCCCCGTAGCTCAATTGGATAGAGTGTCGGCCTCCGAAGCCGAAGGTTAGTGGTTCGAATCCACTCGGGGATACCTTAGCTGGCAAGGACTTACGTCGACGCCAGTTTTGAGGTGCACCAAACTCTGCACCAAACGACATCACGAAGAAGCCCCCGCACCATACCGCGGTGCGGGGGCTCTCGGATGACCCTCTTGGTCAACCCGGTACTGCATCCTGGGTTTTTCGATCAGGAGGGTTTTCCATGCCCCGTCCAAGCAAACCGTGGTTCCGCACCGCCACCGGCTGGTGGATGGTCAAACTCGGCGGCAAGCAGCACAAGCTCGCCAAGGGCCGGAAGAATAAAAAGGCCGCGACGGCCAAGTTCCATGAGCTGATGGCAGCGCAAGCGCAGCTGCCCGAATCGCCCGACGCTCGCGTCGTCGATATCTGCGAGGCGTTTCTCGAATTCTCGGCCAAACACCACGCTCCGGATACCTACCGGAATCATCGCTTCTACCTGCAGAGCTTTTGCGAAGCGGCTGGACTCTTGCCGGTCGCCGAGCTGCGACCGTTCCACGTCACCCGCTGGTGCGAGTCCAAGCCGTGGAACGAGACCAGTCAATTCAATGCCCGCCGCTACGCCTTCCGGGCGATGAACTGGGCGGTGAGCGAAGGGCTTTTGGGCCGCAACCCGCTTCAGGGGATGAAGCGACCCAAGCCGCGGCCCCGGCAGCGGGCACTGACCGAAGAGGAATATCGGGCGATGATTCGCGCAAGCGACGGTCGGTTTCGACTCTTCTTGTTCGTGCTGCGGCAGACGGGTGCCCGTCCCAAAGAAGTGCGGGATCTGAAATGGACCGACGTGAGAGAGGACCGCTGGGTGCTTTGGAAGCACAAGACCGATCGCACGCTTCGGCCGCGGGTGATTCATCTGAACCAGCCGATGCAAAAGCTGATGCACGTGCTGCGGAAGCGATCGGAGTCGGACTACGTCTTCACGAATTCTCGGGGGCGGCCCTGGACGACCAACGCGGTGCGGCTCCGCATTCAGCGACTGAAGAAGAAACTCGGCCTGGCGGATGATGTCTGTGCCTACCTGTTTCGGCATGCCTTCGGTACACGGGCCGTGCTCAACGGAGTGGACGTGGCGACTGTGGCAGAACTGATGGGACATCGAAGCACCGAAATGATCAGCACGGTTTATTTGCACTTGGCGGACCAGGAGAGCCACTTGCAGGAGGCGGTACGGCGAGCGACGCAGGGACCGCTCGGCGTTGAAAATCACCCGGACCGCTAGGACGACCTTTGGAGGAACCTCCAGATCGACCAGAGGGCCGCTACGAGCTCCGGGCCGATCACGAAAACGAACGTCAACAGAAGCATCCAGGCGTGCCACAGGAGGCGATCCACCAAGGCACGTCCGTAAGGCTTCTTGTTGCGCTGCTGCTGCGCCACGCGGGTGACCTTGGCGGCATGGGAGCGAGTCGTGGAGGCTTTCCAGACGGGAATCTTCATTGGACCGATTCGCTCCTTTCCTGAGAGGCGCTGTCCGTGGCCGGGCGGGCCTTTCCGTCCCACCCGCCGACCACCCGGTGAATGTCGAGGTGAGAAAAGGCCTTGTGGGTGCGCGTCACCGGCGATGGTTGTTTGGGAAGCGAGAACCGCTCGGCAGCTCCCGCCAGGTATTCTTCCAGGGCGCTCTCGGCAATCCGAATCGTGCCTCGCCGAGCGCCGATGCGCACATGGCTCAGCTTGCCGAGTGCGACCATTTCGTAAACACAGGCCCGGCTGACGCCGAGCCGCTCGCTGACTTGTTTCACGCTCAGGTACATGATTTCCTCCGCTAGGTTTGCTCACGCTCGCGGGCGTAACCCTGCTGGTAGATCCAGGTGT
>CAYZVT010000002.1:0-42519 GCA_964481585.1 uncultured Pirellulales bacterium | reverse complement strand
AGTTCTTCCGCATCGGCGAAGACGCTGGGAACGCGGTACTCGACAGCGAGTTTTTCTGCCGCAGCCGTGTTGCGGTCGACGAAGGCGACTAGCTCGACATGCTCATGCCCAGCCAGGACCGGCATGTGAAACTGCTGCGCGACGGCTCCGCAACCGATAATCGCCACGCGCACTTTCTGCGGCGGCGGCGCGGTCCGATCGGCGGTTGCCGGTGTGTCGAGGATGTCGCGGGGATTGCCTTCGCTAATACTCATGAAGCACTCAGCTCTGTTGCTATTCGGCGTTCGCCGGCGAATCGGAGGTCAAGGCCGCACCGGAATCGCCCCTGCCATCGACCATCTCTTGTAGTCCCACCGCCCAGCGCGCTCCCACGATGCGCATGAGTCGGGCAATCTTCGTGCAGCGCACCGGCGGCGGCCCTTTGCGCGCGACGCGATTGAGCATCCGCACCAGTCCTGCCAGGTCACGCCAGGCGACTCCGCTTTCCCGGGCGCGGCGGAGGGCGGCCCAGGAGGACCAAAAGAGCATCGCCCCGTGTTCTTGGAGCAGAACGTCTTTTTCGAGAAAGGCTTGGCACATCCGCTCCATGACGACCGCATGCCCTAGCGCGCGATCGGCCGACGAGACGGTGGCAAGCTGCGACTGGGGATGATGGCGATAGAGCGCGCCGAGGTGGTTCACCGGCACGAGCTTCGCGCCCGTCAGCGCCACGCGCCACCAAAAGTCCCAGTCTTCAAAGTAGCGCATCGACTCTTCAAAGCCGCCGGCCTGCTCGACAACTGATCGGGGAGTGAGCCAGCAGTGGGGCGGACCGAAATTGCCTCGGATGATGTTGGGGAGAAAGGAGCTGGCGATCGGTGGGTACTGCCGGTACGGCTTCGCCGGGTCACGATCGAACCAGGCAGCGCCCATCAGCGCGACGGCGTCGCTTCGCCCGTCGAGGGCGGAGAGCATTCGCTCATACGAAGTCGGTTCGAGCAGGTCATCCGCATCGAGAAAGGCAAGATAATCGCCCTCCGCCGCTCGGATGCCGACGTTCCGCGCAACGGACTCGCCTTGATTTTTCTGACGGATCAACCGGACCGGGTCGCCGAAGGACGCAATGATCTCGGCCGATTCATCCGTCGAGCCATCGTCAACGACGATAATCTCCCGCGGCGCATGCGTCTGCGCAAGGACCGAGGCAATCGTCTGGCCGATATACGCCGCGCCGTTGTAGCAGGGCGTCACGACTGAAATGGTCGTCGCCTGCATCCATTTTGTCCTTGTCGGATTCAAGTCTGATTCAAAAGGTGCGGAAGTGGCTAGCGGCGTGTCTGGCGCTGCTGAATGGCGATGCGGCAGCCGGCCATGTAGCCCCGGAAGGTCCAGTAGTCGCACTTCTTGCTGAACCGCTGTTCGGGCGTGGCCGTGAAGGTGGACGCGAGCACGTCGAGATACTTTTGCAGCGCGATCTTGAATGTCCAGCGGGGGAAGCCGCAAAAGGTCGGTGAGTCGTCTTCGTAGCGGATGCCACTCGACATCGCGTGCCGATACTTGCGCTGAAGCGTCCAGCGCGGAGTGCAGCGATCTTGCGGAACGTAGTGCCAAACCATCGCGTCTTTGACGTACTTCCCACGCACGCCGCGAGCGAGCAGCGTTTGCTGGAGCGTGATTTCGTCTCCCACATAGCAGCGGGTCAAGGCGCCAGGTCCGAGGTTTTCGTCAAAGCCGCCGACAGCCTTTAGATCGTTGGCAAACACCGCCCAGTTGAATCCCAGGAAGGAAGGCTTTTCGATCGTAGTCGCATCGTCGGCAAGACTCCAACCGACGGCCGAGCCGGGCAGATAAGCTTGGAGCCACTTGGGCGGCGATACCTCGTAATCGACGCCGAACGGCCCGCCGTAAAACTCCCCTTGCTCCACGCCCTCGGCGGCTCTTGCATAGCTGCTCAGTAGCTCGGGCGCTACCCGCACGTCGTCGTCCAGAAACACCACCAGATGGTCGGGCAGTTGGCTCACCGCGCGATTCAGCGCATGGCTCTTGCCCGGCACCGGCTCGTAAAGATGGAGGGCACGGAGCGACTGGCGATAGCGCTCGACCACCTTCTCACCGCCGCGCCGCTTGCCGTTCTCGATCACGATCGTCTGGCGAAAGTTCGATGGCTGCTCGGCCGCCGCGAGCGAATCGAGTGTCCGGTTGAGCAGTTCCAGCGACCCGGCAAACGGGATGACGACTGCTAGATTTTTTGCCATGAAAAGCGAATTGCCGCTTTCGCCGCGTCGAGGAAGGTGGAATGGGCTTGAACGGAACGAGTCGCGGAGTGCTTATACTTTTTTCCGCTGCAAGTGCCGCAGCTCGTGTAACTGTCCCCACAGCAGGCCGGTATTGATCAGGTCGTCGATCCAGACCGTGGGGGCGGCGGCGAGGCGGTTGCGGCGGTAGCGAAGTTCGGTGCTCAGGGCACGCTTCCACATCCACCGCGGCGCTCCGAGCAGTTGGGGTGCCGCGCGGAGCGTTTGTTCTTGTTGGCGTGCTATGACTTGGCCCTGCCCGAAGTAAAACCCGCGCAAAAAATGCGTCGTCTGGCGGTGACGCGGGACGAAATGTTGAACCGTCGCTTCGGGCACCCACCAGCCTTGCTCGCCGGCCGCGATCATGCCGCGCACCAGCGCGGTCTCTTCGCCGCGAAGCGTGCTATTGGGGCGGGGGCCTAGCTCGGGGTCGAACAGATAACGCTTTTGCGCCTCGGTGCGGAAGGCCATGTTGATCCCGAAAGGGACTTTGCTCTTGGTGAACACAAACGGCTCGCTGCCGAGATCCCGCGTGGCATAGGCCTCGTCCACCCGCTTCCAGACCGCCGCGTTCGCCAGCCAATCCGGCGGCGAACTCTCGAACCAGGGACGTACCGGGCCGCCGAAAAAGCTCGCCTCCGGCCAGCGTGCCGCGGCGGCCACGTAGGCCCCGATCCAGTCGGGAGAGACGAGCGCGTCATCGTCCGTCCACAGCAGCAGCTCCCCCCGCGTGGCCGCGATGGCCGAGTTGGCGGCATGCGACTTTCCCGGACGCGGTTCAAAAATCCTCCGCAGCGGCAACTGCTTCTCATGCCGCGCGAGCACCTCGTCCGTCTTGTCCGTGCAGTTGTTGTTGACGACGATCAATTCCCACTCAACGCCTTGCGGCACGCGCAGCTTGTGCATCTCGGCGAGCGTCTGATCGAGCAGACCCGCGCGGTTCCAGGTACAGATGGCAACGGTAACAAGCATGGATGATTTGCGGTTGGAGTAGAGCTACAACGCACTGCGTTCAACTATAGCAGTCGGTCGTTACCTTTTTCGCCCGAGGCCGCCAGGCTGGTTAGCCGGGCTGGCGCTCTAGCCAGATGGAGATTGCTCTCTCGATTCCCGCCTGCGCGGGAAGGACGTGTTTTGCTGACCGCTGATGGCTGACCACTGGATTCCCGCCTGCGCGGGAAGGACGTGTCCGCTAGGCTTGTTCGATAAGCTCCGCGAGCAGCGCAAATTGCTTCTGGGCGTCGAACGCGCGGAGAATTCGCTCGCGCGCACGCTGACGCATTTCGGCGGCGGCCTCTGGCGGAAGCTGTAGCGCTTCTTTCATGGCTTCACGGTACTGCGACTGCTCGCCTGGCGCGACAAGCCAGCCATCGCGGCGGTCGGTGATGACCTCGGGAATTCCGGCGACCGCGTAGGCGATCGCGCAGCAACCGCAGCCCATGCCTTCGAGCATGTTGAGCGGCAAGCCTTCCGACTGGCTGGGGATGAGCAGCGCATCCAGCCCTGGATAGACTTCCCACGGCTTGCTGACAAAACCCTGGAAATGCACCTGGCCGTTTAGTCCGCTCTGCACGGCTAGCTCGCGCAGCTGCCCGTCTAGCGGCCCTTCGCCCACCAGAACGAGATGCACGTCCTGCCGCTTGGTTTGTGCGACAAGTTCGGCAAAGGAGCGAATCGCCACGTCGTATTGCTTCACCGCATGCAGACGGCCCACGGTGCCGAACACAAAGGCGTCGGCGGGGATGCCCCACGCGGCGCGGGTTTGCTCGCGGTGCTGAGCACTCGGCACAAACCGCGACTGCGGATCGATCCCGTTGCAAACTGCGAACACTTTGCGCGCCGGAAAACGCAAGTCCTCCACGAGTCTGCGTCGGACCGCGTTGCTCACGCATACGATGCGATGCGGAGCGATTGACCGCCGGTAGAGCGGCCACAGCTGCTTGTACCACCACAGCCCCGGGCCGGGTATGGTGTTGAAGAGGTAGCGGCGGCTGCTCTTGGGCGGCATTTCCGGCCCCAAACCATGCTCGATGGTAACGTACCGTCGAAACTGCCGCCGGGCGGCGAAGTCAAAGCCCGCGCTGCCGGTGAAAAACCAGGTCTTGCCGAGGATGGCCAGATCGCCGCGAAACGGGGCGAGCAGCGCGCGCCATTCGCGGTGGCTCACCTCGCGATAGAAGCGCGGGAGGTCCACATGCA
This sequence comes from uncultured Pirellulales bacterium, assembly GCA_964481585.1. Lineage (GTDB taxonomy): Bacteria > Planctomycetota > Planctomycetia > Pirellulales > CAYZVT01 > CAYZVT01. The sequence goes on along the minus strand of CAYZVT010000002.1, from coordinate 38,047 downwards.
CCAAGTTGATGTTAGGCTCCGGCCCGATTCGCTCCGGCAGGTAGACCCGGTTGCCCATCTCGACCAGCGTGACCTCATGGCCCCGCGTCTGGAGCATCCGCGCCAGACCGATGGTATGGTTTTCGGCACCGCCCCAATCGCTCGGAATGACAAACAACGAGATCTTCATCGGATCGGCGGCTTCTACCAATTCCCCGGCCGATCGGGCGGCAGTTGCGAAGGAGCCACCACCCGGAGCACGGCGTCCTTCAGCGCGTACCACGACCGCGGATAAACCCGCTCGTCGAGCAGAGCGGGCCGATCGCCGTTCCATGGGAGGCTTTGTCCATACGCCCGCAGGCTCCAGTAGTCGCTCCAGCGGCGCTTCCATTTGGCGACCGCAATCCATTGGACGAGCTGCTCTCGCAGGGCCGACTCGATCCGCTGGTGGGCCTCCGCCTCAATCCGGCCTTTGAGTCCCGCCATCCAGTCCATGCGGCTGCGGATGTGCGGCGTCAGGACGTTCGGCTGGTGGCTCTGTTGGCGCGCGTGCGCTCGGTAGCGCATCAACCGCTCCGGCACAAACGCGATGCGGCCATGTAGACTGAGATCGGCGAAGTAAATCATATCTTCCGCTCTCTGCGTCCAGTCGGGGAAACGCACCGGCGCGTCGCGGCGCACAAGGGCGGTGGAAACATGGATGTATGGGTTAAGCAGGAGCGATCTGACTGAGTAATCGCCACGCTGCACTTCGCCCGGAATACCCGGATCGAGTTCGAAGACGCCAAAAATTGAATAGTTGGTGTGAATGCAGACCACGTCCTGCTGCTCCCGCGCAGCGGCCAACTGCCGCTCCAGCTTGTCGGGCAGCCAGAGATCGTCGGCATCGAGAAAGGCGACCCAGTCGCCCTGCGACTCGTCGATACCCCGGTTACGCGCTACCGATTCGCCTTGATTCGCCTGCCGGATCACGCGCACGGGCGAACCGTACGACTCGGCAATTTCGGCCGAGGTGTCGGTCGAGCCGTCGTCGATTACCAAAACCTCCCGTGCCGGAACCGACTGCGCGAGCACGGACTCAATCGTCTCGCGCAGATACGCCGCCGCGTTGTAACAGGGGATGACGACTGATATGGTGGGCTGGGTGGACACTTTTTGCGATTGAAAACCGCCTACCGTTTCGGCGAACCGGCGGCGCGCTGAAGAATCGACCAAAGGCGCGCGATGCTCTGGTCCATTGAAAAGTTTTGGGTGATGTGTTGACGGGCGTTCTGTCCAAGCCGGCGGGCCAACTGCGGATCGCGCGCCAGCCGCAGGAGATGCTCCGCCATCGTCTCGACATCCCGCTCCTCGACCAGCAGACCCGTTTCTTCCTCGATCACCACATCGGGGATGCCGGCATGACGGGTCGCGACGACCGGCAGACCGCTTGCGCCGGCTTCGAGCACGGCGACGGGGGTGCCCTCGGAATCGCCGCTGGTGGCGACGACCGAGTGTTGAACGAATGCGCGGGCCGACTGCATGTGCTGCTGGACTTGCTCGTGCGGCTGCGCGCCGAGAAACGTCACTTGGCTTTCGATTTTGAGTGCCGCCGCCAAGTCACGGCACGCGCCGAGCAGTTCCCCCTCGCCAATCATCCGAAGCCGCGCTTCGGGATGGGCCTGGGCAACGCGCGCGAAAGCAAGCAGCGTCAGGTGTGGCGCCTTTTTGTCAGTGAAGCGGCCCACCGACAGAAACACCGGCTCCGCCGCTGCGGGATTGGCCTGGGAGAACCTCTCGCAGTCGACGCCATAGGTGCTGTAATGCAGCTTCTCAGCCGGCGCGCCGAGCGCCATGAGCTGACGCTCCATCGCGCGCGAGACCGCGATTACCGCCTCGGCGTCGGCGAACATCTCGGCATAAGCCTGGCGGTGCGTCGCTAGAAGGTCGCGCCGGCTGGCATCGTAGCCGTGGAAATGGACCACGAAGGGAATTTTCAGCGCGCGACAGACCCGCGTGAGCAGCGCCCCGCTGAGCCCGTACTGGGCCAGCACCACATCCGGCCGCACTTGCCGCAGGGCTTTGGCGAATGAGGCGGATTCGGCGGGAATCCAGACGCCGCCGGTGAGCTTGCGGTGCAATTTGCTCCCCAGCCGCTCGAAGGCTCCCGGCTCGTAGCTCCGGTCGCCGATATGCGCCGGCTTGCCATGCACGACCGTAACCCGTGCCGGCAGTCGCTCGGCGTGGGCGCGCATGAACGTCTCGGAGACGGCGTTGCGGTTCGGCTGCACAATGCACACGTGCAGCGAGCCTGACGCGGCGTGCTGCGATGGATCAGCGGCTCTCGGTTCTTGTACGGTCGTGGTCATGGATGGGGGATGGTGTCGCGGCGAGACGGTCGCCTAGCGGATCGGCGTGATGGCGAAGCTCAGGTGCCGATGGGTTTCATGCGTGAGGTAGATGAACTGCCAATCGTGGCGCACGCAAAACTCGTTGACGGCCTCGACGACTCCGTAGCGGAAGTGGCTCTCCCAGTTGCCGGTGACGTAGTCATGGCCGGCAATGATGCCGTCCGGCTTGACTCGGCTGCGGCAGATTTCCAGCTCTTGGGCGGTGGTGTCGTAAGTATGCGTCGTGTCAATATAGACCCAATCGAAGTATCCCGGCTCGAACTGCGGCAGTTCCGTGGTGGAATAGCCGCGATGCAGAACGACTTGGCCGGAGTCCAACTGCAGGCGAAAGCGGTCGCGGACCTTGTTCATCAGGCCGTCATGATAGCGCTCGCTCTCCCACGGGTCGATCAGATGCAGCCGTTGCGGCTGAGCCAGGTCGAGAATCTCCTGGGAGAAATCGCCTTGGTTGACACCCACCTCGGCGACCACCGCACCTCGGGGCAGCCGCCGGAGAAGTTCGCTCCGGTCCGTCAGCAGCTGCGCGTTCTCGAGATGGCGCGGCTGCACCTCCACAGACGGCAGCGTGCGGCTGCGCGCGGCTTCAACCACACGCCGCTTCTCGCGGTAGTAGTCCTCGAATAGCGGAGCCACGCGGCCGTAGACGCCGGCACGCACGCGCTGTGGGAGCAAGGTTCGGTACAAGGTGCGAAGCATGAGCAGTTCTATCCGAGGTGCGAAAACTACGAACCGGATTGGACCAACCGTTTCAGCCAGGCGTGGCATCGCGGCAGCATGACCTTCATGGCGAGCGAGGCCACGTGCGGCGTGCGGGTCCACAGCATCCGCCGGTCGGTGTTCACGTAACGCCAGAACTGCTGCCGCGCTCCGCGCCGATCCCCCTCGCACAGCGCCAGGTCGATGTCGGCCACCAAGTGTTCGCGAAACGACTCTTTCACCTTGGAGGAGTAGCGATAGCCGAGATGCGCGTCGACCCTCTGCAACAGCTCCATGCGGTGCCGGCGGTAGCGGCGGAGATGGTCGACGCGCGGCGGCGCGGCCGCCGCGCGCGACGACTGCATCCGCTGAGATTGCTGACGAACCTGGTGCGTGATCCCCTGGCGATTGATGCGATAGACGCTGTGCGCTCCCGGCAGGTATCCCAGCTCACCATGATTGGCCACGATGGCGAAAAGCGCCATGTCCAGGCTCAACACGTCCAAAAGCCATTCTGGCAATTCCAGACAGCTCCGCCGCAGGAAGAATGATGAGGTGTGCAGCAGTGCCACGACTCCGAGCGTGTCCTGCACCGCGAAACGATCACGATGGTAGGTGCGAAAGAGATGGGACGGGGTGTTGTCCTCGTAGACCACCTGCGTATCGTGAAAGCAGCCGGCGCAGTCGGCGTGGGTGTCGAGAAAGTCGGCTTGAGACTGCAGCTTATGCGGATCGGTCCAGTAGTCGTCCCCTTCCAGCAGCGCGATGTATTCGCCACGGGCCGCGGAGAGCACGTCGATCAGGTTTTTGACGCCGGTGGGTGCTCCGTCTTTGTAGCTGATGTAGCGACGGTCCTGCAGAATCAAACGCAGCTTGTCGGGATGCTCGGCCGCATAGCGCTGGCAGATCGCCCGCGTGGCGTCCGACGATTCATCTTCGCCGAGGATGATTTCAATCGGAAAAGAGGTTTGTTGCATCAGCACGCTGTCGAGCGACTGCTCGATGTACGGCTCGTGGTTGTAAGCAACCATGCACACGCTTACCTTCGGCACGGTCGGCGAGCCGGCGGCGGAAGGGGCGGTCTGGGAAGATGCGCTAGACATGGCAGCAAACAGGAGGGGGAGGGCCAATCAAAGGACCGTCAGCCGGCGAGCGATTTCACGGCTGTTTTCAATCGCAAAGCGGATCAAGCTCCCGACGGTTTGGACGTTTTCGAGGCTCATGGCACAGCCGGTCGGTAGCGAAAGCACCCGCTGCGAGGTGTGTTCGGTATTGGGCAGCCAGAGATGCGTTTTGGGAAAGAGCGAGCGGTAGGGTTCCATCCGATGACAGCCAGGATAGAAGTACCGCCGCGCGAGAATGTTTTCTGCCTCAAGCACACGCAGCAGAGCGTCCCGCGACAGGCCGCTTTCGCTCTCCTCGATCTCTAAAATTACGTACTGATAATTGTTCGATTCCGACTCATCGTATCGGAGCAGACGCACGCCCGGCAGACCCGCAAGACAGCGGTGGTATTCCAGATAGTTGCGGCGGTTCGCGGCCACGATATCGTTGATCGAGTCGAGCGAGGTGATGCCCATCGCGGCGCAGACTTCGGGCATTTTGCCGTTGGTGCCGATGTAGATCACGTTGTCGATGCCGCCGTAGCCGAAGTTGCGCATCAGGCGAATCTTCGCCGCCAGTTGGTCGTCATTGGTGACGACCGCGCCCCCTTCAAAGGAGTTGACGAACTTCGTGGCATGGAAGCTATAGACCTCGGCCGCCCCCAGGCCGCCGACGGGCGTGCCCCGGTACGAGCAGCCCAGCGCGTGCGCGGCATCGAACAGCAAAGTCAGGTTGTGCCGGTTGGCGACGGCCTGCAGCCCTGCGACATCGCAGCAGCGGCCGTAGGTGTGGACACCGATGATGCCGGTGGTGCGCGGCGTGATAAGCTCTTCGACCCGCGCCGGATCGAGGTTGTATGTGTCGCGGTCGATGTCACAGAAGACGGGCGTGATGTTTTGCCACTGAAGGGCGTGAGCCGTGGCGATAAAGGTGTAGGAGGGGACGATCACTTCCCCCTCCAAGTCCGCCGCACGGATAAGAATTTCGAGCGCCACGGTACCGTTGCACATGGCGATACAGTGCTCGACGCCCGCGTACTCGGCGATTCGCCGCTCGAACTCTTTGACAACGGGTCCATCGTTGGTGAGCCAGTTGCGGTCGAGGATTTCGCCGATGCGGGCAAAAAGCTCTGCTCGATTGCCGATGTTGGGACGCCCGACATGCAGCAGCTGATCGAAGGCCGGCGTCCCGCCGAAAAGAGCGAGGGTATCCACCGTCGGAGGCGAGTCACGTTCAGTCATGGAGGCCATGGGATCGGCTACTGGAAGAGGAGCAGGAAGAGCAGGAGACGAGAAGACGTGCGTGCCGCTTCTACCGCCGCCCCAAGAGCGTGCGGGCCGTTTCCCGCCCGCGCCGCGCTATCTTCTGGGTGAATCGTCGGCAGAGAAAGCTCGCCCGCTGGGCGGAGCCGTCATACCACCAGCGGTCGTCGGTGGCGTAGTTCAACTCGCGGAGTAGATCGCCCGCGTTCTTAAACACGTCGTAGCGCTCGTCGAGCGAGAGCTTTTGCATCCAGGCCGAATGCGCCTCGCGGGCTTGTTTGCCGATCTCGCGGTTGGCGAGGCTGACTTGCCGCTTTTCAAAGGCATGCCGTCCCGCGATTTGCTCGACTTGATCGTCCGCCGCTTCAAGGTCAAGGAACTGAAAGATACGTTTCAGCCCCTCATGTGGCCCGTCTGCGATCTCTTCGTATTTCAACTCAAGATAGTTGCCGGGAGCGAGCCTGGCCGCGGTGCGCCCGAGTAGAAGGTGCCGCTTCCACAGTGCTGCCGCATCGGCGGCGTTATCTGGACCAAAGCCGGCTTGCTTGTGCGCGGAAATCATCGAGACGGCAACGTTCCGCCCGTCGCGGATGAGGTGAATGAACTTCGTGCGAGGCAGCAAGCGGTGGATCAGGGGCAAGTGCAGCGTGTAGCCGGGATGCTTGTCCACGATGTGCGTGGCGCGCGGGTTCTGAGCCGCGAGCTTCGCGTAGGCCTGATTCAAGAAACTGTAGATAAAGCCGTCAAACTCCGCCTGACTCCAGAGCAGTGGCAAGCCTTGCATCCAGCCTTTTTCTTGGACATTGCGCACCTCGCGATCATAGGAATCGACGAGCGGCTGCAAATAACGGCTGAACAGCGTCTGCTCGACCTCCGCCATTCCGGCGGTGGCCGCGTGCTCGGAAATCATGCCGTGCAGCCACGTCGTGCCGCTCCGCGGCGAGCCGATAATCAGCACCAGCTGCCGATTGCGGATATCGAAGTCGGGACAGGCTTCGGCGGAGAGCGTTTTCATGCTTCGAGTCAGCCGCGAATCTTGCCAGAGCACTACAAGGAACGCTGCGCGACCGGCCCCTCGGTCGTTTCGAGCGACCAATCAAGAATCGGATGGACCGCGCCGGCACGCTTGCCAAACCACGCGCCGCGAGACTCACTCGAATCGAGCACCTCGAAAGAAAGGATCTCGTTCAACCGATAATCAACGCGGCTCTGGTCGGCGACGATCATCACGCGGAGCCGGTAGACGCCATGATTCAGCAGATTCGCTGGCACGAAGCAGGTTGCTTGGTGCCAGCCACGCTTGAGTGGCTCGCGGATGCACTGCTTGTGGAGTGTGCTCGACGGGAAGGCAATCACTTCCTGATCGGTCACGAACTGGACGGTAACGTCAAGCATCGCCTCGTCCTGGTGGTTGAAGAAATCCACCTGCACGTTGATCGGCGTGTTCATGTAAATCGGGTCCGAGGTCGTCCCGCCGGGGGGCGCGACAGCCACGCGGCCAATCGAGACGCGCTCGTTGCCGGGAGCGGAATCAAGCTCGGGCCAGACCAGCTCGCGTTCGGTTTTCACGACCTGATTCATGTAAGCCGGAATGACCTCAGACGGCTCGCCCGCTTGGCGCACCTGACCGCGATCGAGCCAGAGGATCTCGTCGCACAGCGCTTGCACGGCGAACAGATTGTGGCTGACGAACAAGATCGTTCGGCCCGAGCGCGCCACGTCGCCCATCTTGCCCATGCACTTCTGCTGGAACTGGGCATCGCCCACGGCGAGCACTTCGTCGATAATCAAGATTTCGGGCTGCAAATGGGCCGCCACGGCAAAAGCGAGCCGCACGCGCATTCCGGAGGAATATCGCTTAACGGGCGTGTCGATGAATTTTTCGATGCCGGCGAACGAGACGATCTCGTCGAAGTTCTTGACGATGTCGCTTCGCTTCATGCCGAGAACCGAGCCGTTGAGGAAAACGTTCTCGCGTCCACTGAGTTCTGGATGAAAGCCAGTGCCGACCTCTAGCAAACTAGCGACTTGGCCGCGAATCCGCGCCCGGCCCGAGGTCGGTTCGGTGATGCGCGAGAGAATCTTGAGCAGTGTGCTCTTGCCGGCCCCGTTATGGCCGATCACGCCGAGCACCTTTCCCGGCTCGATCCGGAAGCTGATGTCCTTGAGCGCCCAAAACTCCTCGGTGGTGTGACTGTACGCGGCTCCGTGGCGCAGACGGTAGAGCGTGCCGCTCACGGCGCGCGCCAGCGCGTCGCGCAGATCGCCCATTCCCGCCGGCTGGCTGCCGAGATTGACGCGGTAGAGTTTGGAGAGGTTTTCGACTTCGATAGCCGGATTCATGAGCGGAGCGCGATGCGGGCTAGATAATGTCGGCGAAATGGGTTTCGACGCGGCGGAAGTAAAAGACGGCCGCCAGGAAGGCCACGACCGTCACGGCGCTGGCGATCAGCAGCCGCGTCCAGTCGAGCGGCTGCCCGAACAGGCTGTAGCGGAAGCCGTCGACGATGCCCGCCAGCGGGTTCAGCGCGATGATCCACCGCCACTGTTCGGGGACGATCGTCACCGGCCAGATCACGGGGGTCAGGTACATCCACATTTGGGCAATGAAGGGCACCGCGTGGCGGAAGTCACGGTAGGCCACGTTCATCGCCGCGAGCCAAATCCCGACTGCCAGCGAAGCGAGCAGGGCCAGCACGAGCAAGACCGGCAGTAGCAAAATCTCCATCCCAGGCATGATTTGGTAGTACGCCATCATCACAAGCAGAATCGCCAGCGAGATAGCGAAGTTCACCAGGTTTCCTCCCGCGGCGGCGATCGGAATGATCAACCGCGGAAAGTAGATCTTGGTGATCATGTTGCTATTGCCGACGAGGCTGCCGCTGGCGCCCAGCAGGCACTGGTTAAATAGATTCCAGGGCAGCAGCCCGGCAAAGACAAAGATCGGGTAGGGAATCCCGCCGGTTTCCTTGTTCAGCCCCACGAGCCGCCCAAACAAGATGCTGAAGACGAGCATCGACGCGAGCGGCTGCATAACCGCCCAGGTCGCGCCAAAGACGGTTTGCTTGTACTTGATCTTCACGTCCCGCCAGGTGAGGAAGTACAGCAACTCGCGATAGCGCCACAGCTCGCGCAGCTCAAGCGACTGCCAACCGGACTTGGCTTCGATCGTGACCACCGCCGGCTCCGCGTGCTCGGCGGGTTGCGCCAGCGATTCGGGGGCAGTCTGCGGAGGTGAGGACGTAATGCTCATGGCGTTCTTCAAAGCAAGGACAGGCAGCTAAGACGAGTAACGCGGCGAAACGGGCGCCGCGACTATCTGCGGTTGGTAGCGCGGTAGGGGCTGTTCGTAGAAGCTCGACAGCCGCAGTGAACTCGCGCCGATCAGGGCCACGTAGTAGGGCAATTCCAAGCCTTCAAGCGACACGAACGAGGCCGCGATGCAATACCCCACTAGAGCCGCGATGGTCATGCGCCCCGCATCGGCGAACCACGGTTCGGCCAGCGGAGGCCGCTTCAAGAGCTTCCACTGCGTCCAAATGGTGACGGCGAAGAAGGTCATCAGCAGGCCCACACCGGGAAAGCCGAGATCGGCGCCGGTCTCAAACCAAACGGAGTGCGCCGACTTGTTCCGCGTCCAGCCGAACTCGTGTGCAATCAGTTGCCAGTGTGCTGGGCCAACCCCCGTGATGGGATTGTTCTGCATCACCTCCCAGCAGTCCTTCCACAGCTCCACCCGGCTCGTGGCCGAGGCATCGCGTTCTTCTTCGTCGAGAAAGATGGTCGAAAATTCGGCACGGACGCTGGGGCCGGCCATGATCAGTCCGGCCACGACGGCCAGGGCGAAGATGCCGTAGTCTTTCGGCCGTTTGGGGATGAGCAAAAAGCTGACGACGCCCGTGATAATGATGGCGAGCTGTCCGCCACGTGACTCGGCAAACATCGGGACATGCACCATCAGCGCCGCGCAGAGGAAACACAGGGCGCGTCGCCAAAAAACTTTCTCGCCCATCCCCAGAAAAAACGCCAGCCCGGCGCCGCAGACCATGGCGATCGAAACCGAGTTGCTGTCCATGCCGCCAAAGCCGACTTCCAGCGCGCGGTTGAAGCCGCCGTAATAGGCTTGGTTCATATCGTAGGCGACGTACGCCTGGGAAAGCATCAGCACCCAGGCTGTCGTCTTCAGCTTTTGCACCGAATCGATCAGCGTCAGCCCGGCGAGGAAAGGCAGTACGATCTTGGCCAGCGACTCCACTTCGGTCCAGGCAATGCTCGGACTGATCTCGGCGTTGGCGGCGGAGACGGCCATCCAGGCGAAGTAGCCCAGCAGCAAATACACGATTGGCCGGCTGCGCCGCAGATCCCAGTTGCCGAAGCCGTTGAGCGCCCAGCCCAGCAGCAGCGCGATACCGATGATGCGGCTGTAATTGCCACGCGGCACCGACCAATGCCAAAGCGACTCCGGCTTAAGGACGGAGAAGCTGAAGTAAATCAGTAGCCCGTAAAAGGGATTGAAAAGCGAAGCGACCGCGCCGCCGTAGGTCAGCAGATAGGTAAAGAGCAGCCCTTTAGACATGGCGCATGGCTCCCGCGCGCGGGGCGGCCGCCGGTTGGCCATCGAGGCCGAGCAGTTCGGCAAAAGGCCGGAGGCAGCTCTGCCAGTCGTGATGCTGCTCGACAAACTGCCGGCCCTCGCGCCCCAGCTCCGCGCAAGCGGCCGGGTCGTGCGTCAGCCGATCAAGCTCGGCGATCCACTGCTGAGGCGTGCCGGCTTCAATCGCGTGTCGGCCCGGTTCGACCGCCAAACCTTCGAGCGCTTGGGGCGAAGCGACGACCGTCTTGCCGGCGGCGAGTGCTTCGAGAACTTTGTTCTGGATGCCGCGTGCGATTTGCAGTGGGGCTACGACTACGTCGGCAGTGGCAAGATGCGGACGTACGTCGGGCACTTCTCCCACAAGCTCCACGCCCGGCGCCTCCGCTAGCTTCACAATCGCCGGCGTAGGACAGCGGCCAACCATCTGAAACTTTAGCTGCGGCTGCCGGCGGCGCAGCTCCGGCCAGACGTGTGCCACGAACCACCGCAGCCCTTCCACGTTCGCCCGGTAATCGAGCGCGCCAACAAAAGCGATCGCTCCGCTCGGCTCGCGGCCGGCATCCTGCGGCTGGAAATAGTCCAGGTCGACCCCGTTGGCGATTCCGTAGGTCCGGTCATTCGGGCAGAAGGAACGGAACAGGCTCGCCTCGTGCTCGCTCACGAGCGTAATCCCGCGCACGCGCGGCGGAAGTCTCGATTCGAGCCGGCGCAGCCGACGTCCTTCCAGCTCGAAGAGTTGACGCTTCAGCCCCCGTGACCTGGCGGCGTAATCGAACCACTTTTGGCTATCGACATCGACCAGATCGACCACCAGCGGCACGCCGGCTAGCTCTGGCGCGGTGACGTACTGAAGCATGCTGGAGCAGAAGACGACGATGGCGTCAAAGCGAACGTAGCGCGCCCAATTGCGAACGACGCGATGCAGTTCGGGGGAGGCAAAAAGCCCTTCGGTGGCCGTGCGTCCGCATCCGACCGAGAGCGACGCACGGACCCAGCGACTGCGCGCTCCGACCGGCGCAATGGCAAGCTGCTCGCAGCAGGCTTCTAGTCTGCCGCGCGTCTCGGGCAGTACCGGCTCGTCGGCGAGACAGGCCAGATGGACCCGGCCCCGCTCACTCAAGAACCGCAGCAGATGATGCGCGCGGATGCGATCGCCGCGGTTCGGCGGATCAGGAACGCGATGAGTCAAATACAGAAGATTCACGACGGCCGAGAGAGCGAGCAAACGCGCGCAAGGAGAGGGAAGGGAGCCAACCAGTGGCTAAGGGATGTCCCTAAAGGCGTGGCCCGCGCGGACTCCGTCCCTGTGGGTTGCGCTGGCACCCGAAAAATCCTCAGAAAACGGCTGATTTTGCAGCCACGACAGGAACTCAATGTCTCGTAAATGACATTGAGTCAGTATACCTCTCGGCTCCGAACGGGGCCACTAATGCGCGCGCCGAACGACTCGCGGTATCACGACTTACGGCCATCTCGTGCAGCCAGCACAGGTGCTGTCGATGCCGCGGCTTGGGTAGTTCAGCGAAGAGCTACGATGTCTGCCGATTAGGACGCCGCGCCGGCTGCCGACGACGGCCTCGGCGGTGCATCCTGGGCTAACACGTCGCACATCCGGCCGAACCGGAACGTCCGCAGCAATCGATCCAGTTTCCTCGCTGTTGCTGTCAGGTTCACGTAATGGCGAAACCGGCTCAGCCGTCCCCCCACCGCCAGACGCGGCTGGTGCGGATCGACCTCCCACGGATGAACATAAAACATGAAGGGTTGCTGGCGGTTGACCCGCTGCAGGAGACGGCGACTGAACGGCCAAGGATAAAGCCGAAAATACCCGCCCCCCGACACCGGCAGATTCCACGCGCCGACCTTCACGATCGAGGGAGGAAACTCGCGGAGCGGCCCGGACGCAGTGGCCAGGTCGTGGATGCGCGGCTCGGCTCCCGGAATCCCGTAGCGATCGTGGTAGATGGGAAAGATGCTCGAATCGACGGTGAATCCCTCTTCGGCCAGGATGTCGAGCGCCCACAGCGAACGCTGGGTGATGGAAAAGCTGGGAGCCCGATAGGCCGTGACCGGCTGAGCGGTAATCTGCTGGAGCACGTCGCGCGACCGCCGCAGATCGTCGCGGAACTGCTCTGGGGTCAGTTCATACACGAGCCGATGCCAGTAACTATGCGAGGCAACTTCGTGCCCCGCCTGATGAATCTCGCGGACCAGCTCGGGGTGCTTTTCCGCGACCCAGCCCAGGATGAAGAACGTGCCGTGAACCTGGTGTTGAGCGAGCAGCCTCAAGATGAGTTGGGTATTGGTAACGACGCGGCTAGGAAACTGCTCCCAGCAGTCGCGCGAAATGGAGCGTTCAAATGCCGAGACTTGATAGTAGTCTTCGACATCGACCGTGAAGGCATTGAGAGGACGCATCGCGACAAGATGGGGTTAACGAGTGCCCAGACGGTCCTCGTTGCCAGCCAGCGAGCCGACGACCCCGTTGGTGCATCCGGTTTCCAAGGCAACTCCGTTTGCCGCAGGTTTGCCGTTCAAGGCTTTACCATTGCCGGCCACCGGCGCGTTAACGCTGGCAAGCCCGTCGAGCAGCCGCGGGGCAGCCCCCTGGGCCGGCTTGGCCGCAGGCGTCTGTCCCTTGGACGAGGCGGTGGAGGTGTGCGCGCGCTGCAGCGCGGCCTCGGCGATCGAGGCCGGCGTGCAATGCCCGGTCGGGGTGCCGTTAATGTGCTCGCTGGTGTACTTGCAGTTTTGGAGCACGACGGAGCGCTGTAGCCGCATCAGCCGCATCGCGTAGTCGCCGCGCAAACCCAGCATCCGCAAGAGCGTGCAGGCCATCATCCGCACATCGATCATCGGGGTCGCCGTGCGCACATATTCCAGATCGAGCACGAGCTTCCGGCGGACGCTGTCCAGGTCCGTATCGGGAGGCAGATTAATCTGAGCCAAGCCCGTGATGCCCGGCAGCACCAGCACGCGGTCCATGTAGTCCGGAATCTCGCGGGCCAGAACCTGCGTGAATTCTGGCCGCTCCGGGCGAGGACCAATCAGCGCCATTTCGCCGCGCAGCACGTTGAACAGTTGGGGGAACTCGTCCAAGTGCAGCTTGCGCAAGACGCGCCCGACGGGCGTGACGCGGGGGTCATTCTTTTGCGTCCAGGCCGGGCCGCTCTTGACCTCGGCATCATTGCGCATGGTGCGAATCTTGAACATAGCGAACGTCTTGCCGCCCAGGCCGACCCGCACCTGACGATAGATGCCCGGGCCGGGCGAGGTGAGCCGTACGAGCACGATGAGCAGGCCGATGATCGGCAGCCCTGGCACGAGCAGCACCGCAGCAAGGATACGTCCGATGAGGCCCTTCCAGCGGTGATAGCGGGCCCGACGAGTCGGCGAAGAAGCGGTTCTGCCCGACGGCGAGTCCGCTCCTTCATGCCCAGCAGCCGAGGTTTTGCTCGCAAAGCTCATGCAGTTCACCTGAAGAAGACGCAGCGAAACGGATAAGGAGAAGAGGTGTCGCTATTTCTGCTCGCTAAAGAGCGCCTCGTTCAGTACCGGCAAGAACGCCTGCAAGAATCGGCGGCACGTGTCGTCTTGCTTTAGGTTCGTGTCCGGTGGCAAGTAGGAAGCGAGTTGAATTTTGAAAAGCAGCGAATCGCCCCCGTAGGTAAAACGAGGGCTTTCTGGCGCGGTCCACTGTCCGGCGTTGGCCCAGCCGTAGTACACCCGCAGCAAATCCGCGCTGACGTCGTGCGAGCGAAGCGTCATCGCCCACAACTCGTCGCGGGAGGTGTTCGGATTTCCCACCTTTACTCGCGAACGCGATTCGGTGATGGCGTAGTTCTTGCTGGAGTAGCAAATCTCGGGCGTATGAACCGAAATCGGGCCGGGCGGACCGAGAATGACAAAGGCGCTAACGACTTCCCCCGTGCTCCGGTTGACATAGGAACCATTAATGTAACCTGAACATTGCAGAGTTTCGACAATCAGATCGGACATTTTTTCTTCTTTTTGGAGTTGCCACTCTCCAAACTCGGTCGGGATTCTCTTGAATCGCTCGGCCGCGGCTTGCATGTCCTGGGGCACGCCCCAACGGTTGGTCAGCTTGCCCTGAACCAGACCGGAGATCACGGTCAGGCCGACCAGAAGGCACAAACTGCCGTAGGTGATCAGTGTCTTATTCATCATTGTCTCGCTTTGCCCTTCCCGCGATCGAAGCGAAGGCTCCGTGCTGGGGGAGGTGAAGGTTAGGTACGGCTGCGGAGGGCGGTTTCCAGGCCTTCGAGCAGCCGCGAATCACTACGGGTTAAGGTTTGCTCATCCAACTCGTTCGCCCGCGCTGCTTCCAACGCTTTGTTCGCCTTGGGCAGATCGCCGAGCCGCTGGTACGCGAGCGCAAGGTGCAGGTAGTAGCGCGGATCGGGATCGGGAAGCGAGGTAGCCTCAAGCAACAGCAAGACGGCCTGCTGCGGGTCGCTGTGAAGCAGGACCATCGCCTTGGTGTCGAGCAATGCCGGCTGCGGGCCGGCGATGTCGATCGCCTGGTTGGCGTGCTTCAAAGCTTCCTGCTGGCGTCCCCGCATTTCTGACAGGACGGCAGCTAAGTTGTTTAGCGTCGGGACGTGACGGGGCTGCAACGCGCGGATCTGCTCGTAGAGCGCCACGGCGTCTTCGTTACGCTGCTGTACCGTGCGAATGTACGCCACCGAGAAGAGCAGATCGACGTTCGACTTGTGCGCTTTCAGCGCCTCGCGCAGCAGCGGCTCCGCCAGCGCGTAATCCTCGGATCTCGGTTCGCCGCTGCCAAGCACGGCGGCAAGCACGATTGCTGCTTGCGGTGATTTGTCGGTGAGTGCTTTTTGTTTGCACAGTTCGATGGCGGCTGCCATGCGGTCTTGAGCCGCCAAGCAGCGGGCCAGCGGCTGATAGGCCTGCGGTGCCAGTTCCGCCAGCTTCTCGTACCACTTCTGGGCCGCAACATGCATTTCAATGCCCGTGTACAGATTGCCAATGCTCAGGCAAAGCTGCGTCCGCTCTCCTTGCTCGGTAAGCTGATCCCACTGCTTCTTGGCGTAGGCTTCCACGTAGGAGTCGATTTCGGCATCGCGCTGCTGCGCCTTGAGCAACCGCGTCTGAAGACTGATCGTGTTCAGATCATCAGGAGCAAGCTCGCTCAATCGCCGTAGCCAACGTTCGGCTTCGTCGGTCTCCTCGTGACGCAACAACAGGTCGACGAACAGCGAAAGATGGGACGGATCTGGATCTTCGCGTCCGACCAGAGCGACGTACTGATCGCGGGCCGCGAGCAATTTGTCCTCGGCTTCGTAGAGCCGTGCTAGGAGCAGGCGATCGCCCGGCTCGCTCGCTTGTGGATTGAGCACGAGTTGTTCGAGAATCTGACGCGCCTTCGTGCGGTTTTTGACGCCGCCGCGCCGCGCGAGCAAATTGGCTTGCAGCCGCTGATCGAGTGATGCGGCGACCGCGCCGCCGCCGGCTTCGAGCAGCGTTTGTGCTTCCTGCCATTCGGCTTCGCCGCCTCGGGCGACGAGGATCGACGCGAGACTACGCCGTGCCTGACCTTGCTGCGGGTCGAGCTTCAGCACGTGCCGCAGCGTGCGCTCGGCCGCCTCAACATCACGATTCAACAGGAACTCGGCGATGCGGAGATGCACGGCGACGTCCTGCGGAGCGAGCCGCTGCGCGTCCTTGTAGTGCAGCGCCGCCTTGTCGCCGTCGCCGATCAGCTCGTAGCCCTGGGCCAGAATGAAGGAGCGCTGCGCGGCGGTTAGCTTGGCGTCGTTGGGCAGGTTTTCCAGCGTCTGAATCGCCTGCTCTTTTTGATTCGTGCGCAGATAGTACGATAGCAGGCCGTTCCAAACCTGGACGTCGTTGGGAGCAAGCTGGCGCGCCTTGCGGAAGACTTTCCCCGCTTCCTCCTCTTCGCCACCGAGCAAGAGCGTGTGGCCGAGTCGGATCTGGGCCATCGGGTCCTGGGGCTGGCGCTCGACCGCCTTGCGGGCAAGCTCGATCGCCCGCTCCTTCTCGCCCCGCTGATAAGCAAGCGAGATTTCGACCGACGAGAGCCGATCCGACAGTGCGACGTTGTCTTGCAGGCGAGCCAGGAACTTCTCGGCTTCGGCAAAGCGCTGGGCCTGGTAGAGCAGTTCGATCAGTTGCTCGTACACGCCCAGTCGGCTCTCGCCCAGATCGATTGCCGTCTGGTAGGCGTCGATCGCCTGATCCAGCTTCCCTTGCCGCTGCGCGACTAGGCCCCGCAATAGCTGCCCGGCCGCCCAGGAGGGACGTTCGGCGATGATCTTCTTTTGCAGTTCGAGGGCTTCGACGAACCGCGGATCGGTGCTGCTTTCGGTCTGCGCCAGGAGCCGCCGAGCGCGGTAATAACGCCAGTGCGTACTGTCGGAGCCTTCTAGTTCGGCAAGTTTTCTTTCCCACTTTTCGACATCGTCAAACGCACGTAGCTCAAAGCTCAGTTCGGCAAGCTCGCGCACCACGGCCGCGTTGGACGGGTGCATCTGGTGCAGTTGCGCAAGCACCTGCTGCGCTTCGGCCAGTTTGCCCTGACGCAAGATGAGCTGCACCTTACCGTAGAGCAAGGCGGTGTGCTGCTGCTCCGGGAGCCTCTTCAGGCCGCTTTCGAGCAGCTGCACCGCATCGTCGACCTTGCCGCGTCCGGCGAGTAGTTCGGCCTGCACGAGATAGAGCCGCGCGCTCCGTCCCACAAGCCGCGCAAATTCCCTCAGCACGCGCTCCGCGTCCGCCGATTGGCCGAGCCGCTCGTAGATAACGACGAGCCGCTGCAGAAGCTCCTGGTCTTTCGGGTGCCGCTGTTCCGCCTGCTTGAGGAGCGCCACGGCTTTTTCGATCGCGGGGCGACCGCCACTGGCGAGAACATAGTCCGCCTGCAGGAGTCTTAACTGCCAAGTATCGCGCACCTCGCTCGGCGCATTGCTCAGCTGCTCATACAGAGCTTGCCAATTGCGTTGCTCGCTCGGGAGCGAAAGTTGGCGTTTGAGACGCGTTTCCATCGAAGCCAACCAGACCCCCGCCGGAGCGCCCTGCTCGCCCAGAATTTGCTCAAAGTGGGCGTTGGCCGCGCCGAGCCGGCCGGCGTTGGACCAGGCCTGCGCGGCGCCCAAGCGGGCTTGGGTCGAGGCCGGGCGGAGGGCGACCGCTTCATCGAAGGCGGCCGCCGCCTGGTCCCATTGGCTAAGATTCGAGTAGGCGTTGCCCAGCAGCATCCACGCTTCGAACTGCTCCGCCTCGTTGCGCTGCGTGCCCCCGATCGCGTTGCGCGTGGCGATCACGCCGCGCAGGAGCGTGACGGTCTGGCGATGATTGCCTTGGCCGGCATGCCACTTGGCGCGCAGAAAGTCGATGGCGCTGCTGGCCGCGTTGCGCCCGATCCGAGACAAGCGCGGCGAGAGCCGATCAATGGCAGCCTCTAGAGTTTCAAGATGCTCGCGGGCTTCGTCAAAGCGTCCCAGCATGATGAACTGGCTGCCCAAGCGAGCATTCAGTTCGATATTGTCCTCGCCGACCGCCTTCAAGCCTTCGCGCCAGGTGTCGACAGCCAGTCCGGCCTTGTTTTGGGCGAGGAAGGTTTGCCCGAGTCCGAGGTGGCCTCGTTCATCTTTCGGGGCAATTTCAATCGCCTTGCGAAATGCGGCCTCGGCCTTTTGGTAGCTGGCGATCCGCTGATCGGTTCGCTTCTCCTTGGCCGCCAGCACCCCCTGGCGCAAGGCATGCTCTCCGGCGGTCAAGACCACCGACAGATCGTTCGGGCCGAGCTTCAGCGCGGCGTCAATGTCCTCTTGCGTGCCTTCCAGCTCGTACTGCAAGCGGTAAGCGTAACGCGCCAAGCGCGCCTCGGCGCTGGTCGGGTTTGCCTCGACGAGCCGATTCATCACCTCGTCCGCCAGCTTCAGGCGATTCGGCTCCTCAAGATCGGTCATGTCCTGGCGATAGATGCGCGCCAGCGTCGAAGAAAGCTGAATATTCGCGGGATCGACCCGTAGTGCGCGGTGGAACGTCTTGAGGACGTCGTCCTTACCCATGGCTGCGCGCTCCCCGAGCGCGAAGCGGCCATAGGCTGCCAGGGCCGCCACGCGCAAGCCGACCGGATCTTGCGGCACGAGCTTGAGCAACTCCGCAGCCTGTTCCTCGGCTCCCGAGAAGCGGCGGTCCTCGAGCAGCAGTTCGCCCAGGCGGCGGCGCAGTGACTCATCGCGCGGCGCCAAGCCCACGGCGCGGAAGTATAGCTCGATCGCCCGCTGCTTCCGGCCCGGGTCCGTTGCCGCCTGGTCGAAGGTCTTCGCCAGGCGAACGCGCACGGCGGCCGCGTCAGGACCACTCGGCCGCACGCGCAGATACCGATGCAGGCATTCGGCGGCTTCGGCGTATTTGCCTTCCTGTTCCAACTTTTCGGCGCGATCGATATAAACGACCGCCGTGCGGTTGACCTGCATGCCGTGCCAGAAGTAGATCGCCGGCACCAGAACGATCAGGGCGACGAACGTTCCGATCAGCAGCTTCCAGTTCAGCACGCGCACCGTTTCTCGGCTGTCGGCCGACGGAGGAAAGCCACGGCCGGGCGAGCCTTTCACGGAGCTTTCCAAGATCGGGGATTCAGCAGTGCTCACGGGATCAAGTTCTCCGCACCAGCGCTGGGGCTTGCCTGCCAAACCGCGCGCCGGTCGATAGTAGCTCCCCAGCGACCCTGCTGGGGGTATGCCTTGGCCGCCGCGCTACTGCGATTCGCGGGCGTAGGCGTAGGTTCCGTAGAGATAAGCGTAGCGCCCGGTGGGGACGCCGTTGAGTACGGTGCCCAAAGGCCGCGCGCCGGTGTTGACCAGGCGCTCGTAGGCCTTCTGGACCTGGTCCACTCGGCTCACATCCCGCATCGCGCACAGCAGGGCTGCGTCGGCGGCTTTGGCCAGCACCAGGGATTCACTTGCAGACAAGATGGGGGACGTGTCAATGATGATGTGTCGGTAGGTCTTGCGCAGCTCCGCGAGCAGCGCTTTAAGGCTGCCATCGCCCAAGAGCTTGTGCGGGCTGGCCTTCAGCACGCCGGCCGGCAAGAGGTGAACGTAGTTGCTCCAGCTTGTCACGATCGCTTCTTTGACCGTACATTCGCGGCTGAGCACCTGGGCCAAGCCCGGCTCGTTCGGAATGCCGAAGACGTTGTGAATATCGGGCGAACGCATATCGGCGTCGATCAGCAAGGTCGTCTCGCCGGTCGAGCGCGCGACGCTCACCGCCAACTGCGCCGCGACGCTGGTCTTGCCTTCGCCACTGACGGCGCTGGAGATCACAAGGATGCGCGAATCGGCCTGCGGTTCGGAAAGCACCAGGCAGGTTCGCAAGCTGTCGATGCTCTCTTCAAACAGGCTCACGTCGCGCGCCGCTTGCTTGCTCTTGGCGGCCGAGGTGCGACCGCCGGTGGCGTTGACCGGCAGACGGGCGATTTCGCCCACCACGGTCAGATCGGCTTGCCAGAGTTGTTGCGGATCGTCGACGCGGCGGATGATGCGCTCCCACAGCACCGCCAAGCCAAACGGCACGCAGAAGACCCCCATCGCCAACATCGAGATCTTCTTGTAGTTCAGCGCGTTCGATGGCGATTTGGGCGGCGTGGCCGCGCGCAGCAGCGTGACACGCGCCGGGGCGCGGGTCTCGGTCCGCAGCTTGAGCGTCCGGGCCGCGATCATCTCGAAGACCTTCTCCTCGCGTGCCAGTTCCGTGCGACGGAACTCCAAGTCGAGCGATTGCCCGTCGGACTTGTGGACCTCTTTGAGCTGCTTGAAGTACTTCGTGCGATAGATTTCTTCGGTCAGCGCCAGGCTCTTGAGGCGCGCCTTCATTTTGGCGATTTCTGCCGTGCGGGCGTTCTCCATGCGCCGCTTTTCTTCCTCCACGACCTGCTCGCGGAGTTCCTCGCGCAGCTCGTCCATCGCCTTGTCGTTGGCCGTGAGCATTTCCTTGGTGGCAATATAGGCGGGATGTTCCTTGCCACGCACGGCGGTCCGTTCAATCTCATCGAGCCGCACGAGATAGCCCTGACGCTTATCGCGCAGGTCTCTCATTTGCGGATGATTTTCGACCGCCTGCTCGATCACGCTGGCCGGGACTTCCACCTCACGATCGACAGATTCTTCGGTAGCTTTGAGCTTGGCCTGCAAGATCTCGCGTTCGACCTCGGTCTGTGTGATGTGGCCTTGGAGTTCTGAAATCGGATGACGGAAACTGCCGTCGGAGAGCACCGAGCTAGCGAAAGGATTCGTCTCGGACCGATCGCTTTGCAGCGCGCGGATGTTCTCCCGCAGGCGCGTTACGATCTCGGCCCGCCGCGCTTTTTCGTCTTCGAGCAGTTCGATCACGCGCTGCGTGCGGACGGCGTCTTCCTGCGACTGAATCTTGAAGTAGGCCTCGACGATCGCGTTGGTGATCGCCGCCGCTTGCTGAGGATTGCTGGAGCGGAAGCTAACCACGAACAGTTCCGAACCGCCGCGCGAGCCAACGGAGAGATTCGACGCCAGCCAATCGACCGGTTCGTCGCGTGAAGTGATGTCTTCAAAACGGGCGATGTCCGGCTCGGCCACGACGCGTTCAAGCACGAGCGGGCTGCGCATCAACTGCACCTGGGTGTTGACGAAGCCGCGCGATTCGTTCGTATTGTAGATCACGTACGGCTGCTGGTTCTCGATGCGCAACCAGCTACTAGCCGCGTAGATTGGGTGGAAGCGAATATAGAGGGCCGCCGCCGCAATCGCCGCCAGCACCAACGCCAGCGGCGTGGCCACTTTCCACCACCGCCGAATGGCGCGGAGGACGAACGCCACGGTAATGGGCGAGCCCTTGGGGCCGAAGTCACTTTGGGGCACGACCACCGGCGCCTCGACATAGCGCGGCGGAGCGGTTTGAACCGCCCCCCGGCCAGGTCCGCCTGCGGTGTCGCCACCAAGCGATGGGTTCGTCATGCGAGTCGTCCGTTCTTCAGCAGTCTGATCTCAAAGGAGAAGTAAATGCACCGACGGTGGAGTCCATGAAGGCCGATCCGTCCGCGTCCCTAAGTGGGATGCGACTGCAAAAGATCCTGCATGCTAACCACTTCCACTTCCTTCATCAACTTGCTTAGATACCACAGCACCAGGAAGAACATTGCCGCCGCCAGGGGGATCATCATCCAGCCAGCCAGGTCGTGCGAAAAGTGCCGCGCCGACTCGCCCGAAACGAACTGGTACAGCAGCCCGGTGACCACGATCCGCAAGGCGTTGGAAATCAGCGCGATGGGCACGATTGCCACCAGCAGCACGATCCGCTCCCACCAGGTGGGGCGGACGATCATGATGTAGGCAAAGGCCAGCACGGCGATGGCCACGAAAATCCGCAGCCCCGAGCAGGCCTCTTCGATGTTCAACTGGTGCTCGCCCATCAGGATCGTGTAGCCCTCGACCAGCGCCGGCTGCCCCAAGCACTGCAGCATCCAGCAACTCAGCCGCGTGGCGATTCCTTGCAGCGGCAACCGCATCGCCTGCTCGACCGAGAACGGCAGCGGGATCATAAAGACGAGGAACGCCACGGCCGGCCAGGACCAGAGGAAGAACCGCCAGCCCCCCAGCAGCAGACACGCGCCGGCGATGTACAGCACCATCGCCCAGCCTTCGACCCCGCCGACGTAGTACAGCCCCGCGATCGTCCGCAGCGTCATCGCCGCGGCGACGATCAGCAGGCCGTACCAGCAAATGCCAAGGCTTCCTTTGGGGAAGCTGTCCTTGCGAAGCCAGAGGGCAAACAGCGCCAGCGGCGCGACCAGATACCCGTGCGAATAATCAGGCTCACGCTCCCAAGCCGCCACCAGTTCGGCCAACGTCGGCCAAAACGACCAAACGAACGCCGCGACAAGCGCCACGGCCCCGACATAAAAGCCGGGCGAAAGGTCTTCAAGCGAGAAGGAGCCACCCTCGGTTGCGTGCAGATGAGGGGGGGACGCCGCCGAACTGGCGATGCGGCCGGAAGGGAGAGATTGCTTCGTCGGCTTCTGCGAATCCATCGTCCAAATACCGTTTGGAGAAAAGAAGCTCTAGTCGCGCTTTTGAGCCTGATGCTCGCAGCCGGCGCACATGGAGGCGCGCTGCGCAGCATCGGCCTACATTCTGAAAAGGAGTCTTAGAATAGGTGGCAAGCCCATCTCACATCGCCACCGCTGCCTGACAAGGAAGCGATGCGACGAGCAACGTCTGCGGTCTGCACTCCGCACTGTTGCTGCCGAAATATAGGTTCCCTCCGTCGCGAGTTTCGGTTGCCGAGGGCAGCGAAACCCAAAAAACGGAAAAACCGAGACTTCGGCGTTTTGCGCTTGCTCGCGCCAATCCCGCTAACCACGCGCACGACCGTCGCCCGATACGAGTTTCGATCGCGCCACCCGCAATTCCGCGCCGAACCGTCGAGGGCGAGTGAACCCCGCCGAAGATGGGAACTTGGTTGGATTGCAGGCTCTAAGTAGGGGTGGAGAGGCACGCAACCATTCTCGCCTACGAAGCTCATCGTAATTGGTGTTGCGGGAGTGTCAAGCGTTTTGTATACGGGGGTGGGCGACTGTTGGCTCATGAATTGCGCGCCTTTTGGGATTTTTTTGTTTGCGCCGTTTAGCGGGCCTCTTTGTGCGGAGCGCGGCCGCCGCTTGGGCCTCGCTGCCCGACGCTCCAAGCCGCCGGAGCGCGCGGACTTGCTGCCGCGCACCTGGGTAGCGGCTGTTCGCAAGCGCCATGCCAACGGGGGTGGCGGTTGCGGGGATGCAAGCAGCAACTATTGGCTGCGACACGCTTTGCGCAAGCCATCGGACAACCCGCAGCGCAGCCGGTCGTGCTGCGTTTTCGCCACATTGCCGGGCCGCCGCGAAGCGTTTTCGCAGCTTGATAAGCTGCCGTACCCGTTTGAGAGCCTGAAACGCCCTACGCTCGCTCAGGCCGCTCAATTTGAGTCAATCGCCCTGGTCCGGCGGGGGCAAGCAAATGCCGGCCAGCGCGCGGCGCCGTGAGGTTTGACAAGCGCGCGACCGGGCGGATACTTCAAAAGCAGCACTGTTCTTGCCGCGAAAGAAGCCTCTTTCCATGCCAATCCTTGCCGCCGAACCGACGATTTATCCGCAGGATCTGTTCGACGAGTTGGCCGGGGAGCCGAGCCAGCGCTGCTGGTGGGCCGTTTACACCCGT
The DNA here is from genome assembly GCA_964481585.1 of uncultured Pirellulales bacterium. Taxonomy (GTDB): domain Bacteria; phylum Planctomycetota; class Planctomycetia; order Pirellulales; family CAYZVT01; genus CAYZVT01. The sequence goes on along the minus strand of CAYZVT010000002.1, from coordinate 14,787 downwards.
GCCCGCCAGGAGAAGGCGCTCGCTCGGCAACTGCTGACCTTTCGCATCCCCTTCTATTTGCCGCTCGTGCGCAAACAAAGCCTGATTCGCGGGCGTCGCGTCACCTCGCACGTCCCGCTTTTTAGCGGCTATCTCTTTCTGTTCGCCACCGAGAGCGAGCGGGTGCAGTGCCTAACGACCAACCGCGTCTCGCAGATGATCGCCGTTACCGATAGCCAGCAGCTGGTGCGCGATCTGCGGAGCGTCAAGCAACTGATCGAAGCCGACGCGCCGCTCACGGTCGAGCGCCGGCTCGTCGCCGGCCAGCGGGTGCGGGTTAAAGCCGGCACGCTGCTGGGCACCGAAGGAACGGTCCTCACCCAGCGCGGCCGCAGCAAGCTCGTCGTCGCCGTGCAATTTCTCCAGCAAGGCGTCTCGATGGAGATCGACGACTTTTTGCTCGAACCGATCGACTAGGGCAGCGGGTAGCCGTCAGCTATTAGCTATCAGCCGTTAGCGAAGCCGTCAGGAAAATCCGTCCTTCCCGCGCAGGCGGGAATCCAGACCAGAACGCTTCGGGGGCTTCCGCTGTCGCGGTGCGCCCCCGCCATCCGTCGCGCAGGCGGCAGTTCCGGCCGACGTGCCCCTGGCCGCTAACAGCTAACAGCTAACAGCTAATAGCTAATAGCTAATAGCTGACGGCTAATAGCTAATGGCTGTCCGCCATCTACCCCGCGCGGCGGCTTTCCAGCAGCGTCTGGCTCAACTCGACCGCTCGCCAGCGGAGTTGGTCGATCTGGTCGATCCGCTCAGCCAGAGCGGCCAGCCGGCGTGTATCGCGGCGGGCACGGAACATGGCGTCGGTGATCTGGTCGTGCTCCTCGTTCCAGCGGAGCCAGAGCTGCAGGGCTTCGTGCCAGAGATTTTCGCTCCCCAGCGGCGAGGGCAGCTCGGTTCGGTCTGAGTTGCGCTTGGCTGCCATCAGTCGATCCGCCTCAGAAGATTCGGCGCACGCCCGACGACCGGAACGATCCCCCGAACCGGCCCGTCGGCACCTGCCGCGACGGATCGTACGCCGATCCCACATGGGCCGCAAGATAGCTTTTTTCCCTGGGGATCGGCCCCGATGCGGCGGCGGGAGCGGTGTCCGCTAGCTTGACAGAAATCGCGGGCCGTGGTGCAATACAGGCGGACAGAGACAGGGATCTTCTTCTGAGGGAGAGGCTCGATGCGCCGCTACTCCTCCTCGCGCACGCTCGTGCGCGGCGTGACGCTCGTCGAAATGCTCGTCGCCATGGCCGTCACGCTCCTTCTCATGGCGACGGTCGTGAGCGTCTTCGATCTGCTCGGCACCTCGGTCGCCCACAGCCGCGCCACGCTCGAAATGAGCGACCGCCTCCGCCACGCCCGTAACGTAGTGCAAACCGATCTGGCCAGCATTACCTGTCCCGTGCGGCCCTGGATTCGTCCCGAAGAAGGGGTGGGGTACTTTGAGTATGTCGAAGGGGATACGAGGGACAAAGACTGTTTTGGTTCATCGGGAGGGCCTACCCCCACGACGGTCGTAGTCGACGATCTCGACTCCGGATTCTCCATGACCGGCAGTTTTGTCCGTGCCCCGGCTACGGGCGAGGTTCCCGCTTACGCTGGAACGATGGTGTATGATACTGGAGGCAGTGCGACCGCAACTTTTAGGCCCAATATTAGCGCCGGGGCTGAGTACCGCATCGAGCTCTACTGGATTTCCTTTACCAACCGTGCGACAAACGTCACGCTGACGATCAATCATTCCTCAGGCACAGAGACCCGCACTTTTTCACAACGCTCGGACGGCCTGGCGGCCAACTGGAATGATATGGGCACCTATCATTTCACCGCTGGAACCTCGGGCAGCGTCGTTATCTCCAGCTCAGGCGCCAACGGCGTCGTCATCGCGGATGCCGCTCGCTTTGTTCCCGTCTCATCGGGAGATGAGGGAAGTGATGGCGGAGACCGGCGCTTCGGCGACTACGACGATGTGCTTGCTTTTACCGCCCGCAGCAACGGTCAGCCGTTTCAGGGGCGGATCGACCAAGGGGCAGGTCCCCAGCCGACCTCCAACGCCACAATTATCGAGTCCCCGGTAGCGGAGATCGTCTACTTCGCCTTAGAAGACGGATTTGTATCCGGTAATGCGACCGACGATATTCCGCCGCAGATGCGGACGCTCTACCGCCGCGTGCTGCTGGTCGCGCCTTGGGCGTCGGAATTGATAACCGCAAGTGACCTGCAGGTCGTTCCGGAAACAGCCGTTCAAGACTTGCATGACTTTCAACAGCGGCATGATCTATCGGCGAGACTAAATGCCGACGGCACTCGGATCATTCTCAACACGCTCAGTGACCTGACCAAGCGCGAGAGCCGGTTTCGTCACGATTCGAGTACTTTCCCGCATCAAATGATGCCGATTGCTCCGCTCACCGGCGCTCGCAAAGGGGAGGACATCGTTCTCCGCAATGTTCTTGCTTTTGATGTGCGGGCATATGACCCGACAGCTGAGCTTTACTCGACTGGCGATATCGTGGTCGGTCCTTGCGATGCAAGCTATCCTGGCTCGGTGCTCGTCGGCACTGGTGCCTATGTCGATCTTGGCTACGACGGCCCCAATCCCAGCGACTTTTCCGGCGTCGGCATTGGGCACGTAGACCTGGTGAGGACCTACGACACCTGGTCCTTCCACTACGAGCACGATGGAGTGGACCAGCACAACGACGGCGAAACCGATTTAAGCACTACCGGCTTCGACGACAACGAATCAGGCGGCGTAGACGACGCCGGCGAGCGCGAAACGTCGCCGCCCTATCTCGCTCCGCTGCAGGGCGTGCAGGTGCGGCTGCGGGTCTATGAGACCGATAGCCGACAGATCAAGGAAGTCTCGCTCAACCAGCACTTCCACTAGTGCCGTTGTACAAAATCCTGTTGCATAGCTCGCGCCTGGCTGGCTGGCGTTGTTAGTGCCGTCGATTGGGCTGGCATGCTTTTCTCGATATGCTCGATCAGCCGGACCGAGAGTGCTTCGCCGGCTGAGGTCACGCTCGGATCTGGGCGTGCTCGACCAGATCCCTGTCGGGGAAGCCCCGGCGCCGCGAATGGCCGATCCGGGTGTGCGGTTCCGACCAGTTCCGCGCGATCGGCTCGCCCAAAAGCATGATCTCGTCTGGCCGCATCGCCGAGGACGAGACCGACCGCAGGCTCTGGATGGAAGAAAGCTCCAACGCCGCTGAAAAATGCGCACCTGGTACAGACGATCAAGCCGGTAAGTGGGTCAGAAAGGAAAATCAGTGGTCGATCAAGCAGAAATCATTAGCTCTCTAACGCCTCTGAATGGAACCTACTTCAGTATTCCCAACCTGGATGATTATGCACAGAAAGTAACCAGCCTGGGAAAGAGCATTGAGATTAGGCACGAGCACACGGGCCAGCTGGTTTCCTACATCCTTTATTACGACAACGGTCCAGACCTATTCATAACCATGGTTTGGACACATCCTGAACATCGTGGACAAGGTTACGCCAAAAGACTGCTCACGCAGCTTATCCACTCGTCAAGCAAAGACGTTAAGCTGGAAGTACACGAACAGAATCCGGCCATGCAACTCTATCGGGACTTAGGCTTTGTTCTGGCAGGGAAATCGGGCACTGCCTACAGCATGTGCCTGCAAAAGCGAATAGCCGTGATGCAGCCGTATGTATTTCCTTATTTGGGGTACTTTCACCTTATTGACGCAAGCAGCCTATTCGTTTTTTATGACGACGTTCACTACATCAAGGGAGGATGGATAAACAGAAACCGAATCCTGATGAACGGAAGCGACTGTCTCTTTACCGTCCCGTTGTCAAACGCTAGCCCGAACAGCTTAATCAATGAGACACGACTGGCAGTTGACGACAGGTGGAGAGAGAAGTTCAGACGCACCCTGACCCAAGCCTACCAGAAAGCCCCGTATTTCTCCCAAGTCATGCCTTTGGTTACATCCGTTTTTGCGGAGAGCCATTGCAGTGTGTCAGACTTGGCAATTCGCTCAATGGTTCAAGTATGTGACTACCTAGGAATAACGTTCAATTACACAAGATCTTCGGACTGCTCACCAGAATCGAAAGGAATGGACAAGGCAGATCGCTTGATCGAAATTGTCAAAGCTCACGGATACAAGAGGTACGTCAATGCTGCCGGAGGAGATAAGCTCTACGCGAAAGAATATTTTGAGTCCAAGGGGGTGGAGTTGGGATTCATCGAGAGCCTGCCCGTCGAGTACCGGCAACACTCAAACAAATTCGTGCCGTGGCTTTCCATCATTGACGTAATGATGTTTAACGACGTCGGGGCAATTCGTGAGTTCCAAAAAAGGTATCGAATCACCTGACGCTCCTCCGGGGCTGCTTTATCGCTCCAACGAGTCCGAAGAACACGCCGGCGACGCTCCATCAGTGCCAGCGAGTGCGGTAAAGCCTGCCACGCGGCCGGTGTCACCCTGAGTCCGCTCTAATTCGGCTCGCAGACGAGGACGGCGCCCCAGGCGTTACTGCAACTTGCCTTCGCCGGATTTAATCTCGCGGAGGAAGACATTGCGCCAGCGGATTTCGCCGCCGTGGGTTTGCAGTTGGATGGGACCGGTTTTGGGGAGCGGCTGGTCGCGGTGCCAGTAGTTTTCGAGCGGCACGTTGTCGACGACCAGTTGGTCGTTCAGATAAACCGTCACGTTGTTGCCGAGCATCGTGATCCGCAGGGAGTTCCACTCGCCGAACGGTTTGTCGGCGTGTACGAGCGGGGCGTTGGGGTGCTTTTGGTTGTTCCACAGCCCGCCCGAGCCTTTGTCGGCGCCGTGTTTCCACTTTCCGCCGGCTTCGGTCGTGTCCCAGATTTGCACCTGCGGCACGCCGCGTAGATAGATGCCGCTGTCGGCGTTGGGCACAGTTTTATACTCAACCCATAGCTCGAAGTCGCCATAGTCGGCGTCGGTCGTGGCGAAGGGGCCGTTCCCATCGTTGACCAGTTCGCCGTTTTCGACGCGCCAGTGTTTGCGGAACGCTTGGTCGTGCTTTTGTTTTAGCTCCTCGCGCTCGTCGGCGGTCATCGCCTGGAGCTTGTGGGGATCGAAGTGTGGCAAGCCCCACCAGCCGGTCAGATCCTTACCATTAAAGAGCGCCGTGAACCCTTGCGGGGGCACGTTCTGCTGCGGCTCGTCCGCCAAGGCGGGCCGCGCGGACAGGAGGCTCACCGCCACGATAACCATAACCATCGCGCCGCAAACTTGTTTTTTCATCCGTTGATCCTCAGCAAAAGGAAAACCAGCGTCGCAGATTAGCCCTGCACTTGGGCAATCGCCTTCTCGGCCACGTTCAGGCACTGCTTCATGTCGTCGACCGGGTTCATCGGGTTCGACTCATATTCGAGAGAAATGCAGCCGTCGGCCGGAAACTTGATTTCGCCCAGCGTGCGGAACAGCGACGCGACATCCAAGTGCCCCTGGCCGAGCACGACATTATGCGTGCGCGCCTGCTTCTCGGCGACGTCTTTGATATGCAGGGCAAAAACGCGCGGCCCGAGCGTGCGGACCCACTCGACCGGGTCTTGGCCGCTCCGCAGCACATGGCCCGTGTCCACACAGGCTCCCAGGAGCGGGTGGCGGTCCTGGACGGCGCGGGTCACGCTTTCGAGCTTGTCGTACAGCGCGCCCGGTCCGTGATTGTGGATGCAAATGCGGATGTTGTATTCCTCAACCAGTTGTTCCAGACTTCCGAACGCCGCCGCCTCGGGGTTGGCGGTGATGTTGCGAATCCCCGCCCGCTTGGCGAACTCGAACACTTTGCGATTCGCCTCGTGGTCGCCGCCGAAGCTTTGGACGCCGAAGGCATTCATGGTGATGTTCGCGCCGCGCAGCGTATCGCGCAGTTGGGCGAGCTGCTCGTGGCTTGCGTCGGGTTTGATGTGCAATTGACAGAACTCGACGTAATGCAGCCCCAGCCCCTGCGTGTGGCGAATCGTCTCGGGGAGCGAGAACTTGCGGAACGAGAAACTCTGGACGCCAATGGGCAGACCGCCGAAGCGGTCGGCCGCCCCAGCGCGGGCTGGCTGTGCGAGGAGCGCGGCGCCGCTCGCCGCCGCTGCGGCACCGAGGAACTGTCGGCGCGAGAGGATGGGGTCCATGTGGAATCCTTCAAAGCGTGTGGGAGCACACATGCCCGCAGGCCTGGTGCCGAGCGAGGAAAGGCGGCCACGGTCAACGCCGCGTGGCTAGCGGAGTGCATTTGTCATGGTAGCCCAAGACAATCGAGCGTGCAAAGCACGCTCCCGACCAGCGGGAGGGGGAAGCGGCGCTCGCTCGCCAGCCGGCGTCTGCTAAGCTGTCGGCCTTTGCCGAACCGGTACGGCGGGTGGGAAAGCGGCGAGGAAGACTCCGTGACAGATTTGCAACTAGTCCTGACCGCGCTCGCGGTGTTGGTCGGTGCAGCCGCTGCCCTGGCCCTGCGCGCCCGTCTTGAGCGGTGGCGGATGCAGCGCCGCTTTGCCCGGGGCCGCGTCGGGGAGCAGCAGGCCGTGCGACTCTTGGAACGGTCGGGCTATCGCATCCTGCAAGAGCAGCTCTCGCAGGAGACGGGCTTTTGGATGGATGAGCAGTGGTGCCCGGTGACGGTGCGGGCCGATTTTCTGGTCGAGCGGCGGGGCAAGCGCTTCGTGGCCGAAGTGAAAACCGGTAGCACCGCTCCCAATCCGGCATCGACGGCCACGCGGCGGCAACTGCTGGAATATAGCCACGTCTACGATGCCGACGGATTGCTCCTCGTCGACATGCAGTCGCGCCGGCTGCACTGCATCCGCTTCGGCAGGGGCCAGCCTCTCGCCCCGCCCCGCCGGTCCTACGCTTGGCTCTGGTTATTGGTGGGGCTGTGCGGCGGGTTTCTGCTTGGCCTAGCCGTCCGCTGAAGAAACGGCGGGCGGAAGGACAGGCTTTGCCACCGCTTTCGGGGGAACTATACTATCAACTGGCCCTGCCTGCTGGACTCCCCTCCTGCGCTTTGATCCCATTCCTTCGGACGGACCGTTTCCATGCGACCCTTCTGCGCTCTCTCCCGATTCGCACTTTGCGCACTGGTGCTTCTTTCGTCGTTTGCCCCGGCCGCCCGGGCCGTCCCGCCGCAGCAAGGCGAAGAGGCCCAGGCGTACCAGCCGCCGATCGCCAACACGACCGAACAGGAGCGGCTCTCGACGCTGAATCAAATGAAGATTCCCGCAGGGATGCAAAAGGAGTTGGTGGCGGGCGAGCCGTTGTTCGCCAACCCGGTCGCCTTCTGCTTTGACAATACCGGACGCATCTTCGTCGCCGAGACCTTCCGCCAAGGCAAGGGCGTCGAGGACAACCGTAGTCACATGTATTGGTTAAGCGATGATTTAGCCGCACAAACCGTCGAAGACCGCGCCGCCTATATGCGCAAACATGCCGGAAAAAAGGGAATCGGCGAGTACACCGAGCACGCCGATCAAGTGCGGCTGCTGGTCGATCGAGATGGCGACGGCAAGATGGACCAGGGGACCGTCTTTGCCGGTGGTTTTAACGACCTGCTCGACGGAACGGGCGCCAGCGTGCTGTTCTACAAGGACGCGCTCTACTACACCTGCATCCCAAACCTGTGGCGGTTTCAGGACACCAACGGCGACGGCGAGGCGGAGAAGCGCGAAGTGCTGCACCGCGGCTACGGCGTCCGCTTCGCCTTCCGAGGGCACGACCTGCACGGCTTGACGGTCGGCCCGGACGGCAAGATTTACTTCAGCATCGGCGATCGCGGCTACAACGTCACCACGCCCGAAGGAACGATTGCCGACCCGGAAGCGGGTGCGGTGTTTCGCTGCAACGCGGACGGCTCGGAGCTAGAGGTTTTTGCACGGGGCCTACGCAATCCGCAGGAGTTGGCCTTCGACCAGTACGGCAACCTTTTTACCGGCGACAACAACTCCGACAGTGGCGACAAGGCGCGCTTCGTTCACGTCGTCGAAGATGGCGATAGCGGCTGGCGGATGGCCTACCAGTACCTGCCCGACCGTGGCCCGTGGAACCGGGAGAAACTCTGGCATCCCTACCACGAACACCAGCCGGCGTACATCGTGCCGCCGATCGCGAATCTGGCGAACGGCCCGTCGGGCCTCGCCTATTATCCCGGCACCGGAATGCCGGAGCGCTACCACAATCACTTCTTTCTCTGCGAATTTCGCGGTGGCTCGGCCAATAGCGGCGTGCTCTCGTTCGAGCTGGAACCCGATGGAGCGTTCTTCGAGCTTGGGCCGGTCGAGCAGACGTTGTGGTCGGTGCTAGCCACCGATGTCGATTTCGGACCCGACAACGGTCTTTACGTCCTCGACTGGGTGAATGGGTGGCACGGTGTCGGCAAAGGACGCATCTATCGTGTGACCGACCCGGAGTTGGCCCAGAAGCCGGTCGTCGCGGAAACGAAGGCGCTACTCGCGGAAGGAATGAAGCAGCGCGACGCGCAGGAGCTATTGGACCTCCTGGCGCACGCGAACATGCGGGTCCGCCTCGCTGCTCAGTTTGAACTGGCTGACCGCGGCGCGCAGTCCATTCCGGCTCTCGAACAAGTCGCGCTCAAAGCCGACGCCCAACTGGCGCGGATTCATGCTCTCTGGGGGCTAGGGCAGATTGCACGGAGCCAGCCGAAGGCGCTCGCCTCGCTACCGAATCTACTAAAAGATTCGGATGCTGAAATACGGGCACAAGCGGCCAAGCTGCTCGGCGACCACGGCCAGAAGCAATCTGCCACCGCGCTGATCTCCCTGCTGGCTGACTCCAGCTCGCGCGTGCGCTTCTTTGCCGCTCAGAGTTTGGGCAAGCTCGGCGTCCCCGAGGCCCTCGCGCCGCTCGCTGAAATGCTGCGCGCCAACGCCGATCGCGATCCGGTGTTGCGGCACGGTGGGGTGATGGGCTTGGTGGGAACGGGAGACGTTCGAGGGTTGGTTGAGCTTGGCCAGGACGAGTCGCCTGCGGTGCGGACGGCGGCGGTTGTTGCCCTGCGGCGGCTGGCGGCGCCGGAGGTGGCTCAGTTTCTCAACGATTCGAACGGGCATGTGGTGGACGAGGCGGCGCGGGCGATTCACGATCTGCCGATCACGGCAGCGCTGCCGGAGCTTGCCGCGATGATCGGCAATACAGAGATTAGCTCAGACGCGCTCTTGCGGCGCGTGCTGAACGCGAACTTCCGCCTCGGCGGCGCCGAGAACGCTCGGGCGCTGGCGGAGTTTGCTGCCCGGACGTCCGTTCCCGCGCCACTGCGGGTTGAAGCGATTGCGATGCTCGCCGATTGGCGGCAGCCCAGCCCGAACGACCGCGTTCTCAACCTCTGGCGCCCCCTTGCCGAGCGCGATGTGCACGTCGCGGCCGATGCGCTGCGGAGCGTGCTGCCGCAGCTCATGGCGGCCGGGCCGAACGTCCGTAGCGAGGCGATCAAGACTGCCGCGAAGTACCGCATTGGCGAGATTGGCTCGGCGCTTGTGCTGCTGGCCAAGGATCGGAGCCTGCCAGCTTCGCAGCGCGTCGAGGCATTTGAGGCCCTGGCCGTGCTCGATGATCCGCAACTCGAAGCCGTCGTGCGGCACAGCCTCAACGATCCCTCGCCGGAGATGCGCGCGGCCGTCCGCAACGCGCTGGCAAGTCTGCGGCCGGCGGAAGCCATCGAGCCGCTTCAAAGGGCGGTCGAGTCGGGCACGGTGCTGGAACAGCAGAGTGCCTTGGCTACGCTGACTACGATCGCCGACCCGCGCGCCAATGAGGTTCTCGCAGCGTGGATCGACCGGCTCCGCGCAGGGAGCGTGCCGGCGGAAATTCAGCTCGACCTGCTCGAAGCCGCGCAGAAGCGCAAGGGGAAAACGAAGCAGTTGCGCGAGAGCCTCGCCGCGTATGAGGCAAGCCAAGGCCAGGACGATCCGGCGGCGGAGTATCAGGTCGCGCTCGCTGGCGGCGATGCCGAGCGGGGCCGGCAGATCTTTTTCCACCGGGTCCAGGTCTCCTGCGTCCGCTGCCACACGGTTGGCGACGAAGGGGGCGAAGTCGGCCCGAGCCTGACCAAGATCGGGGCCGAAAAAGACCGGCAATACCTGCTCGACGCGATCGTGCTGCCGAACAAGGCCATCGCCAAAGGCTTCGCCACCGTGATGGTCATCCTCGACTCCGGCCGCGTCGTGTCGGGCATCATCAAAGACGAAACCGACGAAACGCTACGGCTGATTAACGCCGACGGCGACTTCACCGTCGTCGCCAAGGACGAAATCGACGAGATGGTCGAAGGCCAATCCGCCATGCCCGCCGATGTCGTCAAACAGCTCACCAAGCGCGACCTCCGCGACCTGGTCGAGTTCCTCGCCCAGCAGAAGTAGCTGCTTGTTCACTGCGCACGAACAAGCCGGTGCGCGCAGGCTCCGCGGCGCATCTGCGGCCGCTCGCTTCATAGGCGGAGCGGGCATCGTGGGCCAGCAGGCTGTAGAGAAAGGAGAGCAGCACGTTCACCGGATCAAACGGCGGACGGTGCGCGAGTTCGGCTGATAGCCAGTCCCGTTGCCTCTCGCCAATCGCACTGGCTCCGCCGTAGCCCACCCTCGGAAACGGCGTTAGCACCCATCCGGTTCTGGCGCGACTTGCTGCTCACCCTGAGCCGCGGTTGCCGCTTGGGGCTGCTTCGCTTGCCACCGTGCCGCGTCCGGACGCCGTGGCTGAGGGTCGTCGAAGAAGCGGGCGCCGCGGCCGATCCGGTCGTAGTCGCCGATGTCCTTGCGCGCCTGCTCCGCCAGTTCAAGGAGTCGGGCCACGATCTCGGGATGTGCGGAAGCGACGTCGTGCTGCTCGGCGATGTCTTGCTGGAGATTAAACAGCATCGGCTCGCGCACCGGCACGATGTCCTTCTTATCGATGTGCCGGCTCATGCGGAACGGCAACCACGGCGACTGCGCGGGACGCGGCAGATGCAGTTTCCACTCGCCGCTCCGCACCGCCTGAAGATGCGTATGGAGATAATAGTAGTACGCCTCGGTGGGACTTTTGGCTCCTGGCTCGCCGTGCAGCAGCGGGGCGATGTTGTGGCCGTCGATCGTGCGGTCACTCGGCAGCGTTGCACCGGCCAAGTGCGCCAGGGTGGGCAGTACGTCGAGCGTGCTGCACAGCTCATCGCACACAGCGCCCGCCGGAACGCGATCCGGCCCCCACACGACGCACGGCACGCGCAAGCCCCCTTCCCAGGTCGAAGCCTTGCCACTGCGCAGCGGCGCGGCCGATCCGCCGTGCTCTCGCTTGGAGAGCCAAGGCCCGTTGTCACTCGTGAACACGACGTAGGTCGATCGATCGAGTCCCAACTCCGTAAGCTTGTCGAGGATGCGGCCGACGCTCCAGTCGATCTCCGCAATCACATCGCCGTACAGCCCGCGTGGCGACCTGCCGCGAAACTCGGGCGAAGCGCCAAGCTCCGTGTGCGGCATCGAATGCGCGAGATACAGAAAGAACGGCTCATCCTGGTGCGCCTCGATAAACCGCAGCGACTCGTCCGTGTAGCGGCGCGTGAGGGTGTCCATATCAAGCCCACGCTCGATCACCTTCCCGTCCCGCAGCAGGACCATCTTTTTGGGCGCGTCGTTGCTCGTGGGCGTTCCAAAGTGTAGGTCAAAGCCCTGGTGCCCCGGCAGCAGGCTCGGCTCGTAGTTGTCGTTGCTATGCCGGGCCAGATCCCACTTGCCAATCGCGGCGGTGGCGTAGCCGCGCTGTTGGAGCAGTTCGGCGACGGTGATCTCCTTGCGATGCAGCACCGGATGCGTTTCTTTGCGGTTCTCCCACTCCGCCACGCGCAAGGGATAGCACCCCGTCATAATCGCCGCCCGCGAGGGACCGCAAATCGGCTGCGCGTAAAAGCTCGTCAGCCGCATCCCTTCCCGCGCCATCCGGTCGATGCGCGGCGTGGCGAGATCGGGCGAGCCAAAGCAACCCAGGTCGTTATAGCCCTGGTCGTCGGTAAAGATCACGACGAAATTGGGCGCACGCTCTGGCTCCGCAGAAACAGCATTTTCTGCTGATGATGTTGGCCCCCATGCCGCGACCGCAGTAAGAATGAGTGTCGTCATTCTGGCTAGCATACAGACCCGTTGACGTGAGGCCGGCGGAATCGGCTGAGACGCGACTGGCATAGCGAGAGAACTCCCCAAGCGGGCGGCGAGCGACGAACTGAGGCCTCCAGTATCGGTGCCCGGCTGGCGCGGGTCAACGCTCCGCCCGGAATGGTAATGTCGTAAGGGACGCAAGCGCAAGGGAGTTGCGCCAGCTCCGCGGAACTTGCGCGGGCCAAGGCCAAGCTGGCTTATGCCAACGAGGACGCAGGCGCAGCGCCGACACGCGCCGGGTGTGCTGGCGGTCATCATGGCGACCGTCAATCGCGGCCCCGCTCTACCGCATGGCCGAACCGCTGAAGGGCGACAAGAAGCCGGCTCCCGTGCCGCCGCACTCCACCGAGAGCTGCTTTCGCACGTTTTCTCCTTGCCGCCCTCCATAAACGCACCCTTCAAGATCGCCGCCGTTCTCAGTGGCTGGAGCTTGAGATCGTGCAGCCCTCCCAGTTGTTGATTCCTCAGTTTCAGATCGCGGCTTTTTCTCTTGATCCCGGAGGCCGCGTCACAGCGACGGAACTGCAGGCGGCGATCCGCTGCATCGCTCAATTCACCCCATCACCCCATACCACCCATCCCGCCAAATGGCTGAATTTATACAGAAACTATTTGCTATCACCCGGAACTCCTATACCATACCCTCCAATAATGGTGGCCTCTATCGGATGACGCATGACACCACTTAGGTGCCCCTCGCAAGCGGCTCGTGATACGGCGCCTTCTTCGGTACTAGAAAGGGATGCGAATGCCCCAGCGCAAGCAGGACTGGAAGAAAGTTTTCCGCTTTTCCAAGACGAAGAATCGCCGCCAGCGCAAGCTCAATCGCCGCCGGAGCGCTTCTTCGGCCGTCGAGCAGTTGGAAGCCCGCGTGATGTTCGCCATCGACGCCACGTTTTCCAACGGCGCGCTGACGATCACCGGCACCAGTTCCGACGACACGATCACCGTCTCCAGCGTGCTCGACTCGGGCAGCTATTACGTGCAGGTCAACGGCAACGGCGTGGGGAGCGGCGTGCTCGCATCCGAGGTGCAGTCGATTTCCGTCAGTGCAGGAGACGGTCACGACGCCATCGATCTCTCCGCCGTCAATGCTTCCCAATTCACTGCCATCGGTACGGCGGCCGATAGCATCTCGCTCTACGGTGGTGTTGGCGATGACGAGCTGGTTGGCAGTGACTTGGCCGACTCGCTCTACGGCGAAGCGGGCGATGACAGCCTGACCGGCGGCGACGGCAACGACTCCTTCTACACCGCCAGCGGGAGTGACACCCTCACTGGCAATAGTGGCGACGACACCTACTACTTCACCGCCGTCAATGCCAATGTCGGCAGCCATACGATCATCGAGATGGCGGACTTCGGGAATGACTCGATCCAGCTCGACACCTTTACCAGCAACGTGACACTGGATCTGGGCCTGACCACGACCCAAGCCGTCAGCACGGCCACCAATACCTTGAGCCTCACGCTCTCCAATGGCGAAGCGATCGAAGGCGTCACCAGCGGCAGCGGAGACGACACCCTCACCGGCAACAGCCTCGACAACTATCTCGGCGGTGGTTCCAACCACGATACCCTCACAGGCGGCGAGGGCGACGATCTGATCGAAGGCTTCCACGGCAACGACCTGATGTACGGCGAGTTGGGCGATGACGTTCTTACGGGCGGGCCTGGCCTCGACTCCTTCTACACCGACAGCGGCAACGATACGCTGACCGGCAACAATGGCGACGATACGTACTACTTCACGACCGGCTACAGCGACGTCGGCAGCCATACGATCATCGAAATGACCGACTTCGGCACCGACTCCATCCAGCTCGACACCTTTACCAGCAATGTGACACTGGACCTGGGCCTAACTACGACCCAAGCCGTTAGCACGGCCACCAACACCTTGAGCCTCACGCTCTCCGACGGCGAAGCGATCGAAGGCGTCACCAGCGGCAGCGGAGATGACACCCTCACCGGCAACAGCCTCGACAACTATCTCGGGGGCGGATCGAACCACGACCGCTTAGAGGGGGGTGTCGGCGACGATCTGATCGAAGGCTTCCACGGCAATGACGAGATGTACGGCGAACTGGGCAGCGACATTCTCACCGGCGGCCCCGGCCTCGACTCCTTCTACACCGACAGCGGCAACGATACGCTGACCGGCAATAATGGCCACGACACGTACCACTTCACCGCCGTCAATGCCAATGTCGGCAGCCATACGATCATCGAGATGGCGGACTTCGGGAATGACTCGATCCAGCTCGACACCTTTACCAGCAACGTGACACTGGACCTGGGCCTGACGACGACCCAAGCCGTCAGCACGGCCACCAACACCTTGAGCCTCACGCTCTCCGATGGCGCGGTAATCGAAAACATCACCAGCGGCAGCGGCAACGACACGCTCACCGGCAACAGCCTCGATAACCTGCTGACCGGCGGCGACGGCAACGACTCCTTCTACACCGCCAGCGGGAGTGACACCCTCACTGGCAATAGTGGCGACGACACCTACTACTTCACCACCGCCAATGCCGCTGTCGGCAGCCATACGGTCGTCGAAGGTGCCGGCCAAGGGACCGACTCCATCCAGCTCGACACCTTTACCAGCAACGTGACGC
>CAYZVT010000001.1:0-44212 GCA_964481585.1 uncultured Pirellulales bacterium | reverse complement strand
GCTCCGCGACGGGCGACTCGACCATCCTTTGGGGCGGGTTTTGGAAGTACGAGTACAGCCGCCCGTGCCGCACGAGGCATGCCACTTCGCGCTTGTAGGTGGGGCGGGTTTTGGGCAATCGTCCGGCGACGGAGCGCTGCTCCACCTCGCTCCGTAGTGCCGCCTCGGCCTGGCGTACCGCTTCGGCAACGGTCGCCTGCTCCGCAGCGAGTCTTTCCAACTCGGCGGCAATCGCCCCCGACTCCACATGCAGCCCGCTCAGTTGTTCCAGCAGCGCCAGCCGCTTCGTCCGCAGCGCGTCGCGCTGCTGCTCCAGCGCCTCTACCTCGCGCGCCTGGTCGCTGAGTGCCTGCGGGCTGAAATCGGCGGCTACCTGCTCCTGGGCTTCCACGGCCGCGCGCAGCGCCCCAAGCGCCGCTTGCGCGTCGGCCAATTGCTGCCGCAGCGCGATCAACTCGGCCTGCGGCACCGGCTGCGGCGCTTCGCGCTCAATGCGGCCGCTGAGTTGCAGCAAGATCGCGATCAGGATTGCAATGAACAACACCCCGCCAAACGTATTTGTGATCGTGTCGAGCAGCAGTTCCAAGCTGCTTTGATCGTCGGTCGCGCGGCGTCTCATGGTGCGGCGGCTCCATGTTCCGGGTCAAACACCGTCACGTCCCGGCCGATGAGATCGAAGCCGTATTCAAATCCCTCCCGGCGCAAATGCTCGCGCAAGTCG
The DNA here is from genome assembly GCA_964481585.1 of uncultured Pirellulales bacterium. Taxonomy (GTDB): domain Bacteria; phylum Planctomycetota; class Planctomycetia; order Pirellulales; family CAYZVT01; genus CAYZVT01. The sequence continues at coordinate 43,491 of CAYZVT010000001.1, read as the reverse complement.
TCGAAAACGCGGACCCCCTGCGGGCGCACCAAAAGCACGAAGTACTCGCGAGCTGGCTGGCGCGTGCGAATCCATTCCGTCAGCGGCGAGTCGCTGAGCACAGTCTCGCGGGCAGAGTACGTTTGCGGCGGCTCGTCGATCCCCGCGCGGGCCACTTGCACTTCCTCCTCGCCCACCTCGACCAGCCAGGCTTGCTTCTCGGCGTCGGGGGGCAAGTTGTAAATCATCCGCTCCGACTGCTCCAACTCCGCCAGCTTCGCCTCGAGCGCCGCCAACTGCGCCCGCAGCGCGGCGAGCTGCTCGGCGTCGTCGCGCCGTTCGTAACGCTCCGCTTCCAGTTTGTCGCGGGCCGCCGCCGCACGGGCCACTTGCGCGTCCAGCTCGGACAATTCACGCCGCAACTGGGCACTTTCCTGCGTGAGATCGTACCGCCGCCGTTCCACCTCGCTCGGCGAAAGACGGGCGGTTGCCAACACGACCGTCTGATCCTGCGCCCGTTGCGCCTCCAACTCGACCTGCTCCGCCTGCGCGGCGGCAATCGCCCGGCGAGCCTGTTCGGCCAGCGCATGGGTATCGAGGTCGGGCGTGTTCGGCTTGCGGGTGAACAGGTCCAGCGCCAACAGCAGCGTCACCAGCACGATGATGCCCGTCACCGCGGTGATGATGTCCTGAAACGCGAACAGTGAAAATGGCGTGACATCCCGATTACGACGCGACATGCTGCGCATCCTGGGATTCAAACGGCATCAGCCGCAGGCGGTTGACCACATGGCGATGGCAATACTCGGCGCACTCGTCCAGAAACTCTTCCTCGGACTTTTTGAGGAACGTGAACAGCATTTGAATCGCCAGCGCGGCAACCAGTGCGGCCAGCGTCGTTTCAAAAGCGGTTGCCAGCCCGGCCGTCACGCCCTTCAGCGAAGCGGCGATTTGGCTCAGGTCTTGCGAATTGCCCAGCACGCTGCCGAAGCCGCCGATGGCCTGCGACAAGCCCAGCACCGTGCCGATGAACCCCAGCACCGGAATCGCCCAGATAAAGCCTTTGAGCAGCGCGTAGCTGGTTTCGACCGACGACTCGTCGTGTTCGGCTTGCGAGCGGAGAATCTCATCCACATCGGAGACGCGGCCCAGATTGCGAAGGTTCGACAGCGCGATCACGATCCGATTGAAAAGCAAGAAATGCCGGGGATCATCGACCGTGGCGTAAATGCGGTGCATCACATCGTCGGCCGTGCTAGGCGAGAGCACAAAGGTCGGATCGTCGGGCACGACGCGATGCGCGAGCGCTTGGCGCTGCAATTTCAGCTTCCCCCATTTAAGCAGCAGGATCGCCAGCGACCAACAGGAGAAGAAGGCGATGAAGTAAGGAGTCGGGCCGCGCTCGGTAAACATCGCCGCCAGGGGCGTCTCGGCGATCGGCAGCAGCAACAGATAGAATCCGACGGTCGCCACTCCCGCGAGCAGAAACGACAACAGATTATTCACGCGCGTGAAGCGCGCCCCGCGAAAGCCGAGCCGCTGCTCCAAGTCGCGGCGGGCCCACGACAAGGTCGGCTCTTGCCCAGTTAGGTTGGACGCCGATGCGGCCGCCGAGGCCTCGGTCGTAGCCGAAAGATTCATAAGGGTCCGATCGAGTTAGAGAGTCAGAAGCATCACGTCGGACAGCGCAGCCGCCATGCCGACCAGTCCCAGGACCATCAATAAAACCACCACCACCGTGAGCCCCAGGAACACGAGCGCCACAATCCCCGCGAACGTCCAGAAGGTCGAGAGTTTCCGCATCGCGGCGGCGAGTCGCACGGTGCTGGGCGTATAGGCCAGGTCGCGGATTGCCCCGCTGTAGCCCAGCAGCAGCACTCCGGTCGTGACTAAGACCGCGCAGTTCAGCAGAGGGCTGAGACCTAGAAACAGCACCTCCGGTTCGCGGGCCGCTGCGGAAAAGAGCAACATGGCCGGCAAGAGCGCAATGCCGCCCAAGATAATCGCAAAGACCCCGAGAAATGTCACCCAGCCTTTGGAAGCCAACAGCGGCCGCACGATGCTGTCGCTGACTTCCGTACTCTCGCGACGCGACGTGCGGCCGGCCGGCTATGCTCGTCTGAGAACCATGCACCCCGTGTTCAGAGCCGGCGACTTGCGGCGCGGCGCCAAAGGTTAGCCCGGCGATGCTGTCGGCCGTGGCCCAACCGCTCATGCCTTCGCTCCAGACGGCATCCTGAGGGCGGAGTTGGCCGCTGGCGGCAAGTTGCCGCAAGTGCTCAAAGTCGGTGGGACCGAATTGGCTCTCCCCCTTGGCGTAGTACCATTGGGCCGAGCCTTGCGCCCCCAGCGGTTCGGCCGAAGTCGTTTGCTCCTCAAACGCGGGCGCGCTCGCCGCGCCGTTACCCACTGCGCCGTTGCCCATCGCGGCTGCCGGCACGGTCGCGGTCGTGACGAACAGGTCGGGATAATCGCTCGCCCGCTGCCAGTTCGCGCCGTCGGGAGAAACCTGATGCATCCGGCTCAGTTGCCCTCGCTTGGCGAGCGCCTTGAGCTTGTCCGGTTCGAAGGGACCTTGAACCCGGCCGCGAATGCGGATGTAGAGTGCTTGTTCCATGATTGACACCTCACGTTTCCAAAAAGCGAAGGCGAGATTCGTGCTCACTTCGTGGCTCGGCCCGTGACTTGTAAAAAAATGGGACGTCCGGCTTGAAATGCCGTCGAGGTTTCGGCCTGCCAGGTGATGCTACCGCCCGATCGCGTGGCCACGGGCGCGAGTTCCGCCCGCTGGGCATCTGCCGGACGATAGATCACCAGCAAATTCCCGTCGGAGAACGCGCCGCTCGGCGTGCGGCACCGCCAGCCCGCCTGCGGATCATGCTCCAGCCAGCCGATCCAGTGGTACTGATGCCGCGGCGGCGCCTGGACCTCGCGCAGCTTCGTCGCCGCCGCGCGCGCCGCTTCATTCCAGGGGGGAAGCGTCGCGAGCACATGCTCGGCGGCGTTGCGGGCCTGCACGGCCTCGTCGTCGCGGGGCAGCATCCACGGCGCGCCAAGTTGCAATTCGGCGCTTTTCAGATGCCGTTCGCACGGCTCCCAAGCGGTGCGGAAGATGGTGCTCGCCAGCCCGCCATGCGAGGCGATGCGCTGGACCAGTACCAGCTTGAGGATCGGGTCGATTTGCTCGTCGTCGAGCACTTCTTTCAACAGCCGAAAATACGTCTCCTCCCAGTTATTCGCCGTCAGATCACGGAGATGCTCCAGGCACCGGCGGGCCGCCCGCGTTTGCGGCGCTTCGTCATTGTAGGTCAAGGTGCGCGTCTCAATGCCGGCGCGCTGCGTTTTCAGATCGAAGCCGGCGAGGTACTCGATCGCCACCCGTCCCGTCGCGCTGGCATTGCTCATGTCCGGCTTGCGCGTCAGATAGTAGCGCGTGCCGTCGGCCTCTTGCACCATCCAGATGTTGGCGATGAGCGGATCGTTCAGGAGTTGCTTCGTCTGGTTTTGCGGCGCGGCAGCGGAGGGCGGATCGTCGGAGTCGAATTGCCGCTGCGCCAAGTCCTGCAGGTACGGTTCCTTGTCGGCGAACTCTTCCGCCAGCGGAATCCCGGCATAACGCTGCCGCAGCGCCTGGCCGCGCATCAACAACGCTTGGGCCGCCTTGGGCGAAAGCGCGGCGAGTCGGCGCAGCTCGGGCGCGGCCAGCAGTTGCGACCATTCGACCATGCCCTGCCAAGTATCGGCTTCCTGAGCCACCGTGCGGAACGCCGCGGCGGAGGCGGCTTCGGGATACAGCGTGGCAAACCGCGCCAACTCTTCGCTGAATCGTGACACGTCGCCCACGGCAGTAGTGATTTCACGCAACTGCTTTTGCTGCGCGATCCGCGTCCGCACATGCTTGCGCAGCGCGTCGGTCCGTACGATCAACGGATCGGCTTGGGCCAAGATCGACCGCGTGACCAGCCCGTTGCTCTCGCGCAGGCTGCGCAGCTCGGCGGCCAGCTGCGCAAGCTCCGCTTCCGACTGTTCATTCTCGCGGGTGCTTTCTTCCAACTGGGCGAGCTTGTCGCGCAGCGCTGCGAGTTTCGCCAAAAATATGTCGTCCCGCGCTTTCTGCTGTGCGCGGCGGGCTGCGGCGACGGCCGATTCAAATCGCGAGAGGCGTGCCTTTTCGCTGTCGGTGCGGACTTTTTCGCGGGCCAGTTCCAGCGCCGTTTCGTCGGGCTGCTCTGGACCTGCCGCTTCGGCTTGCTCGATCGCCTGGGTGAACGCCGCGCGGCGTGCTTGTTCGTCGGATTGCGCGCCGCGCAGTCGGCCAAGCTGCTGTTGGACTTCGGCGGCTTCGGCGACTTTGGGAGCGCTCGTGCGGAGGTTATCGAAAAACTGGTCGGCTTCGTCCAAGCGGCCATGGTCGATCAGTTGCCGTAAGCTTTGCGTGCTCGCGGTGACCTGCCGGCCGTGCTGTTGCATCCGCAGGAGCATAAAAACCACGCCGGCGACGAGCAGCAATCCCCCCGCGATGCCGACCACGGTCAGCATGTGCTTGCGGCGCTGGTTCAGCTCGGCGGCGGCAACCCGCGCGCGGAGGCGATTTTGCAACGGAAGCGGCACGCCCTCCTCGTGGTCGGGCACGGCATGGTAGAGCTTTTCGAGTTGTCCAGGCGTAGCATCGTCGGCCAGCGCTTCCTCCAGCCGATAGACCGCCGCCTGATGCGCCGCGCGGCGAGCGGCCAGCTCATCCTGGTCGGCCAACCATTCCAGCGCCGGCTCCGCCCGTTCGGCCAGCGGGTCGTGAGGCGCAAGCTGCGCCTGGGCGGCCAGTGCTTCCCAGCGCGTGCGGAGCGCAGCGCCTGCTTCCACATCGAAGGCGGCGTAGGCTGCCGTCAATTCCGGCTCCAACTGCTCCAGCGCCAGCCGCGCTTGTCTCGCAGCGATCTGTTGTTCGAGTTGCCGCACGCGGGCCACAAGTTCCGGCGCGGGGGGCGCGAGCCAGTCGCCCGCTTGCAGTTCCGACGCCAGGGCACGCAGTTGCTCGGCATCCGCCCGCGCAAAGGCCCGCTCCGCTTCCTGGGCGAGTTGATTCAGCCGGGCTTCTTCCAACGCTTGGAGATCGGCATACCAGGCGGCGTTGTCCGGATCGGCCTGGCGGATGCGCCGCAAAGTATGGATGCGGGCATGGAGCGGCGCACGGGCCAGGGCCAACAGCCGATGCTTTTTGAGCATCTCTTTGAGCGGCTCTTGATCGGCGTAGGCTTGATTCAGATCGGCCGCGACATCGACCGCCAGCGCCGGCGGCGTCGCCATGCCCCACTGTTGCAACAGCGCACACCAGACCGGTGCCTCGGGAAAATCGAGCAGCGCGACCAGATCGAGCAAGTTCGGCTCGCGTTCGGCCTCCTGCAGCGCCTCGCTCCGCAGCCCCTGCCGCAACAAGTAACCCACCTGCCGCAGCCGCGCATTGGCCGTGCTACACGCCTCGCTATACTCCGCCGCCGCATCCCGCAACAACTCCGGCTCCGCCGACATCGGCGCATACACGGCCTGCTGAATCTCATCAATAAACTGGTGCTGGCGCAGCATGGTTAGTTCCGCGTCGTAAGGGTTTCGCTGTGAGTATCGCGAGTAAAATCCAAAACCGGAACCGGAGGAAAGCGTTTCTGAGGATCAACAAGCACGATGCGCACGGAGAGCGTGACATCTTGCTTTTGAAGCGCCCGAGAAAAGTCGTCCACGGCTTTGTCAAATTGCACCTTTGCTAGCTCATGCTCCGCGCTGCGTAGCTTCTTTTTCGCGTCTTCTAGCTGCTGTTCTATCTGCTTTTTATTTTTGTCATGGGCTTTCTCAAGTTGTTGAGTCATATCGTCCACTTCCCCGCTCAGATCGCCTCGCCTTTGTTCAGCATTCGTAACGCGCTGTAACCTGTCTGATGAAGTCCCACGGTTCTGCTCAAGCCAGTCTGCAATGCTCTTTTCGCCGTACTCCAGGCTTCGAGTATGTTCATGCGTAAAGCCGACGACTCGAAGATCGTATCCGATACTTGACTGGGTGTGGTCAAGGCTCAGACGGCAACGGCAAAGGAGGCGATGGTAATTGCCAGTGTTGTCAATCGGTCCCGAGTCTAACAAAACCATCTCGCGAGAAAGCTTCTTGTTCCATTGATTCGGATTGGGATAGGAAGCTGAAAGAATCTGAAGGTCGTATCCGAACGGTGAGTTCACCTTAGGTAACCCTGGCAATATCAATCTGCCGTCCTGGTGTCTCTGGCTAAGCGTCAATCTATTTTTTGTCGCCAAGGGCTTGTCGGTAATCCACCGGCAAGCGACCTTTTCTTTTCCCACGCGAATGAGCAATCCGAATGCGGCAATTTTTTTCTTCAGGCCCTCGCCCTCGCCCTTGGGCAGTTTCCACTCGAACGAGAGCTTCGCCGATGCAGGCCGTTCTTTGGGCGTGTTGGAAGTTAAGCTCACGCTGCCAATCGACGTGGCATTCCACATCACGTTCCACGTACGTTGTGTTGCGTCGGATTCATTTTTTAATTTAAGTTCATCTCCCGGGGCAGTTGCGAATAGCCGGATCAACTCCAACTCGACAGATTTCGGATCGGCATGAAGGATGATCGAATCGTCGGTTGGTTCTGATCCCAAACCGCTGCCAGTTCCCGTCTCTTTCATCACAATCACCAGCGGCAGGTCGGCAAATGGATCCTTGGCTGCCGGTTCTTGTTTAGGGAGAGGCTCTTTCTTCGGCTCTTTCTTGTCTTCTTGCGCTTCCGCATGCTTCTTTTTCCGTGGCTCTGTCGATTCCGATCCTCCTTCGCCGCCTGTCTCGGTCGTTGAGTTTTGGCGTTGGTCTGCGTCACCACTGTCCCTCGACGAAGAATTATTGTCGCCATCCATGTCGCGTCCTTGCGGTGTGGCAGTGCCTCCACCTGCGCCACGATCTTTCTGCTCCGGCACCGACGGCACGGGCCGAGCGGCCTCCGTTTCTACAGACTTCTCCGCCACTTTCTTGGGCTTCGCTTTGCCGGGCGATGCAGCCGCTGCTTTAGGGGCCGTCGCTACGACGGGCGCGGCGGTGCCATATTGACGCCAGGCCCACACGCCTGCCATTCCCGCCAAGAGTCCGACTAACGCCGCGAGCAACATCCCGCGCCGGCGGCGTTTGGGACGGTGGAAGCGGATGGGTTCGCCGGTGCGGGGCGGGGGGAAGCCTCGGTCGGGCGGTTGGACCAGGGCGGGCGGCGCGAGGCCGTAGTCGCCGCTGGACCGCCCGGCGGCGGTGGACTCGGGGGTGGCGGCGTCCGGTGCGGCGTCGGGCGTCGCGCTGCGCGGGGCGGGCAAGGTGAGCAATTGGCCTTGCCGGGCGGCGGTGGTCGCCGTGGTTTGTGGGGCGGCGCCGAGGGGACGGGTTAAGTCGAGCACCAAGGCATGCGCCGCGCGCCGCGCGGCGGTTGCTTCGGGCGTGCCATCGACGACGCACCGCCACGCGCATTCGGCTCCCGCCGGCAGTTTCGTGTAGTAGGTACTGAACGTCGCTTGCCAGCGCAGCGCAGCCGGCAGCAAGGCTTGTGCCTCGCGGATCAGCGGCAGCAGGTCTTGGCCCGGGCGGAAGATTAAGCACGCCTCGCGCGGGCCGTCAATCAGCGTTTGCGCCAGGACGCCCGCCCAACCGGCGTCGCCGGCCGTTTGCTGCCAAGCGTGACAGACGCTCGGTGGCGCGTCGCCCTTGGGTAGCGGGCGACCACTGGTGAGCAGGCGCGGCTCGCCCGTCCAACGGGTCTCCATCACGCCCGGCTGCGCAAGCGTCGCGGCGGGGCCGGCGGCCGGCAGTTCGCCTTGGGCCAGGACCAAATGATGGGCGAGCTTATTGGTGCGCTGCGAATAATCCAGCCCCGCGTCGGCCACGCGCGAAAGCACCCAGTAGCGCAGTGGCCCCAGTTGCAGCGCGAGGCACGACCACGCCACGGGGTTGAGCGCGGCCTGCGGATCTTGTGGCGGAAAGACATGCCGATAGCCGCTCAGGGCTTCGAGCCGTTCGGCCAGATTTTTGGCCATACCGGGTGTACTGGCGACGGTGCAAAACCCCCGGCTGCCGACTTTCAAGCCGCGCGGGGCGGAGGTGTAAATCAGTTCCTGGCTCATCGGGCCTCTTTCGTCTGAGGATGGCCGTTGCTCGACGGCGGCGCGGTGGCCGCGACCGGACGAGAATGAGGGGGTTGCGAGCGTGGGCGTTGCTTGTAGGCGATCATGCCGCCGCCCCAGCGGGCCAGCGCCACCAGCAGCGGCACTTCGACCCATTGCGGCTTGATGTCGCGCGGCCGCACGCCCAGCGCGCCGGTCGCCGGATCGCGCTGCGGGCCGCAGCCGGTCGCGCTGACCGGCACGTAGACCACCTGTTCGGCAAAGCCCTCGGCGGCCGAGACGATTTCGGGACAGAGCTGCCACAGCACCGCCCGCAGCCGGGCCGAGACGTCGTCGATCTGCGCCATTTGCAAAGCGCACCATTTTTGTTGCGGGCCCCAAACCCACGGGGATTCCAAGTGCTGCTCGCCCAGCAGATGCCACCAAGCGTCGTATTTGGTGACGATCACGATCAGCGGCCGCTGGTGGCGTTCTCCTTGCTTGAGCTTGGTATGCTTGCGGACGCGATCGGCGATTTCATGCAGTACGGTTTCCTGCCGCGAGGTAACGGGCTGTTCAAGCACTTGCGGGTCTTGCGAATGGCCCCGGCAGGCGTCGCGGAAGCGCGGATCTTGCGTCGGATCGAAGCAGAACATCAGCACCTGCGATTGGGCCAAGTGCCGCGTCACCGGATTGGCCGCCGTGTCCTTGCCCGGCTCGAACGATTCGCCGGCGTTGTCGTACAGGCACAAGATTCGCGCGATCTTGCGGGCGTTGTCGTGGTGCGGATGGTCGCGCCCCGGATGAACGCTGAACAGAAACGGTCGCGGATAAGTCACCACCTGCTCCCCATAGCGAACCGTGTCGTACAGGTCGCCTTGCTCTTCGGTTTTCGCCAGCTTGACGACTTCATCGCGGCGGGGGTTGAAGAACTGTTCTTCCTCGTAGTGGTTCACGATCTTGTTCGAAACCGGATCGGCGTCGCCGAACGTCATGGCGAAGTACTGCGGCAGCCGCTTGCGGAGTTGCCAGGTCATCGAGGCCAGAAAATACGACTTGCCGCACGACGGCGTGCCCATGATCGACACAAACAGCGGCGCGACTTCCAATAACGCCCGCGGCACCGACAGGTGGCAATGCGGACAGGCGAGCTCCTGACAAACGGACCCGCGCGAGTCGATTGCGTTGCCATCGACATTAAACCGCGTCGGCAGAAAACGCTGCTGGTGGTCGCTCCCCAACAGCGGGTCGTCGAGCAGGCTCGGGTGCGTCGAGATCCACAGCACGTCTTCCGGCGCAAACCTTTTCCAGCAGTGCGGGCAGGTCACCCGCGACCGCAACTGAATTCGCAAATCACGCGAAGCGCTCATCGTTGTTTGCTCTTGCTCCAAGGGACAAGTGGCCTTACGTCTCGAATGCCATGACGATCAACTAGGGACCGGCGATCGATAGTTCCCGCTCCCCGGCGGGCGTGTCGGCCACCACGCGATAGTGGACCCGCGCATGCTGATGCAGTGCCGTGCAAGCCGCCGCCAAGGAAGTCATCTGCTGGAGCGCCAACTGCGTACGGGGAAGCGAGTTTTCAAAGCGGCGGATCGTGCTTAGCGCCTTCTTGAGCTGCGCTTGCAGATTCCGCGCTTCTTGCAGCCGTGCCGCCATCTGGATTTCGCGGCTTATCCCGGTGGGAGCCGGCAGGCCCTGTAGATACCGCAAGCGGAGGCCGATCGTTTCGACCGCCGCTTGCGCGGCGCGCATCTCGGCGGCGTTTTCCTGGAGCGTCCTGTTCAAACCCAGCAGCGTCGTCCGCACTTGTTCGGCGTGTAAATCCGTCGCGCGGCGACCGATCTGGTAATGGCTGAAGATGGTGATCTCCCAACCCTCGTCCTGTTGCACCAAGCTCAGGTTGAGGCTCGCCTCGGGGGTGGCGTGGATCGGAATCTCCGCCACTTCGCCCACGCCAAATTTGCGGTCGGCCACGACGTACGCCAGTTGCAGGTCAAAACCGTCCAGCGCCGTGATCTCCAAAAACAACTGCTCCCTCGGCGGCGGATGGGGCAGGTCCAAGCCAATGCGGTGTGCCTCGCTGGCCAAGTCGACCGTCCAAGGCGGCACGCGCCGCACCCTGCGCAGCCGCAGCGCGTGCGACATCTCGCCGGCCCGCAGGTGGAGCACCGCGTTGCGCAACTGTTCAGCCCGCGGCTCGGTATTCTCCGCGTTCCACTGAAACGCCAATTGCCCATCGGCCGCCGTCAGCAAGGCCACCGGCGCGAGCGATGCCGGTAAGACGGCGAGCGACGAGTCGGCCGCCTCTGCGGACGCGGGATTGTTCTCGGCAGGACGCGGCGCAAGGCGCACGAGCCATTGCTCGGCGTTCTGGGGATGCGGTTCGACAACAAAAGCATAACTGCCGGGCAGATCGCAAGCCGAACAGTCAAGCGCGACGCTCAACTTGCGTCCGGCCAGCGCTACGGGGCCGAGTCGCCGCGAACCGGCAGCCTCGACGCCCAATGTCTGCGAGAGCACGCGCCGGGGCAACTCCGTCTCGGCCGGCAGGCTGGCAAACGGAGCGGGAGGCGGACCGCTCGGGAGCGACTGGGCCGGCAGCGCGGGTTCCGGCGTGGGCAAGGGCGCTTCATTCGGCTGCGGCTGAGGCGCATTGGACGGACGCGGTGGCGTCGGCGGAGGCGGCGCATTGTCGGCCGACGCCTCTTCGCGGCTCGGCGCGTCGGCTTGAGCGACGGGGATCGCGTCGGCGTCGCGGGTCAGGTAAATCAAGCCGCCGGTCAACAGCAGCAACCCCGAGCCGGCGGCACCGGCCCACCAGCCCGCGGAGAGCTTGCCCAGCGCGCGGGAACGGGACAGGACTTGGCGGGGCGGCAAGTGACCACCGATCGCCACGGGCGCGCGGAGCGGTTCGAGCGGCAAGTCCGGGCAGAGCGCCAAGTCGAGCGGCTCCAGCGCCGGCGCGGCGAGGCTGCGGTCATAGCGGGCACGCAGTTGCGGATCGACTAGGCACTGCCGCGCCCGCGTCACTTCGTACAGCAGCCGCTTGAGCTGCGCTGCCTCCGCGTCGCCTGTCGGCTGGGCTTGCCGCAGTTGCGCCAGACGCCGCTGCGCGGCCGCAGAGATTTGATCCGGGTCGGCAACCTCGCTAGGGACGCCCAGCAGTTCGTAATGGTTCGGTGCGGTTGAGTGCTTCCAGCCGAGCCAACGCCGATAGGCCAGTTCCTCGGGTTCGGGCATGGCAGATTTCCTTGGCAGGCCCCGCAGCGCGCGCCGAGAAGCGCCGTTGTCGGGAAAATTCAGTAGCGGATGCCAGGCCTGTTCTCGCTCCACCCGTGGGGTCCGCCTAGTGTACCGCAACCCCCTCAATTGTTCCAGTAGGTCTGGCAAGACTGAGGTAACCGGAATGGTGGTACGCATGTTACGCCGCGCCGGCGCGGCTGCGCAGCAGGCTGGCCAGGCGCTTGGACCGGCGGGAAAATCAGACACTGGCGGACGCGCTCGGCGATCCAAGCGCGGGTTGCTGTGTCTTACCCCCGCATTGCCCGCTCCACTTAGTCACAGGGTTTGTGGTTCCCGTCCATGAGGGGGCACTACAAGACGCAGGCGAAACTGCTTAGCCACCAATGCTTTACACCAATGCCAGACGCCTGCCCGCGTCTGGCGTTTCTTTGTTGCTGATCGTGGTTTCACGGCGCTTCCGCGCGGTTTCTACAGGAGGCTAAAGAGCGCTGACGGCAACGGATTGGGGAACGGCCAGCCTGTTGCAAAAAATTGCCTCAGATTCTTCGCGATCGCCACGTTAGTTATATGGCGGGGCGTTCTGTCGGGCGGACCGTCGCGGCGTGGGGCGGAGCTGGCTCGGCGGTAGCCGGTTCGATTCGCGCGACTATCCAGAGATGGCATATGGCGAGAAAAACGGAGAAACGGCCCGACGCTTTTGTGGAACTGTTTTCCCAGCATCAACGCCAGTTGCTGGGCTACTTGCATGCGCTGGTGCAAAACACGGCCGACGCCGAAGATTTGTTGCAGCAGACGAGCCTGATTTTGTGGCGCAAGTTCGACGAGTTCCAACCCGACACCAATTTCTTCGCCTGGGCATGCCGGATTGCCTATTACGAAGCGAACAACTTTGTCCAAAGTAAACGCCGCCAGCAAACCGTCTTCAGCCAATCGCTGCTGGCCGCGCTAAGCGCGGAGCGGGCTGCTCAGGTGGATCTCTTTGCGGCGCGGCGCGAGGCGCTGCCTTTCTGCTTGGAAAAATTGAGCCCTGCCGACCGGCAGCTTCTGGAGCAGTGTTACGAGCGCAACACCAGCATCAAGCAGGTCGCCGCGCACCGGGGGCGTTCGGCCGACGGCGTCTATCAATCGTTGCGACGCATCCGCCAATCGCTTTACGACTGCATCAACCGGGCACTCGCTCAGGAGCGCTCGCGATGAGCGCCCCGCAGGAATCACGCGATACGCTGCTGGCGCTGATCGACGGCCTATGCAGCGGCATGCTCACTCGCCAGCAAGTGCAGCAACTAGAGCAGCTGCTGGCGAACGACCCGGCGGCGCGGCAGGTTTATCTGGAGTATTTTGATCTCCACACTGAGATCCATTGGCGGACGGAGATGCGGCGGACGGTTTTGCCGTTGCCGGAGACGGCCGCTCCGCCGCCGGTGCCGCTGACCATCGCGCCGCTGCCCGACCCCTCGCGCAGCGGCTGGGCGGCGGTGCGCGACTACTTAACGCGGACTTCGGGCTTCTCGGTGGTCTTTGCGCTGGTGGCGATTGTCTCGCTGCTTTTGACGTCGGCGCAAGTGCATGTGCGCCGCGTCCCGCCTCCGGCGAGTCCTTTACCGCAACCTCACTCGGCGCCCGCTGTGCTGGCGCGATTGACCCAGGCGATTGACTGCCAGTGGGCGGCGGGCAGTCCAGACATCGCGGCGGGTGCGGCGTTGCGGCAGGGGAAAGTGCTGAAACTGGAGCGGGGAACGGTCGAGATCGCCTTTCAGGAGGGAACCCGCGTCGTATTGAGCGGTCCGGCGCGGTTCCAGTTGGCCGCGCCGCACAGGGGGCGGTTGCTACGGGGCAAACTTACGGCTCTGGTGGCCAAAGCGACGGCGGAGTTTGCGATTGAAACGCCCCGGGGGACGGTGGTGGACCTGGGGACCGAGTTCGGCGTGGCGGTCGATGCGCGGGGAGACGCCGAGATCCATGTCTTCTCCGGGTCCGTGCTCGTTCAGCCCACCAACGGCTCCCCACCGCTCGTGCTGGCGGTCGGCCAGGCGACGCGGCTTGCCAAAACGCCTTCCCCCGAAACGTCGCCCACCTACTCCTCGCAGCCGGAACGGTTCTTGCGCACAGCGGACCTGCCCGAGATGGTAGCCGCCGCCGCCCGCGAAGGGCTTGAACGCGCGCTGATCCATCGCTGGACGTTCAACGACGATAGCGCCCTGGATCACATCGGCGGTCTGCACGGCGCATTGCACGGCAGCGCGACAATCGCGCAGGGACGCCTGCTGCTCAACGGCGTGGACGGCTACCTGCGGGCCTCTCCCTTGGCGAAAGATCTTAGCGAGTATTCGCTCGTTGCCTGGGTAGCGCCCGCCAATTTTGAACAACAAGGCGGCGGCGTGGTGATTCTCGAAAAGCCGCGCGCGCAGATTTTCGACGGTCTGGTGTTCGCCGAAATCGCGCCACTGGTCTGGATCAACGGCAGCGACTATTTTCGCCGGACCCAGCAGCGGCCTCAGTTTGTCGTCCCCGAGCCGATGCTGCCCGGCGAGACGGCCCTGTTGGCCATCACTTACGAATCGTCGGGCACGATCACGCTCTATCGCAACGGAGAGCGCTACGGTCGCCTCCGCGGGGCGCAGCTGGAACGCTACGACACCGCCCACAGCCAAGTGCTGATGGGCTTGCGACACAGCAAGCTCGCCCACCAGCGGGGCACGGCCCGGGGACGCGACGCCTTCTTCGCAGGATCGGTTGACGAGGTGCATCTGTACGATCGAGCACTGAGCGCCGAGCAGATCAAGATTCTTTTCGAAGCAGGGCCTGTACCGGCGACCGCAGCGCCGCCGCCATCGCATCCCTGAGAGCGCATTGCAGGGGAAAAAGTGCAGCCATGCTCACGGTCCAATTCCTCCGACTTGTTGTTAGCCGGCGCGAGGTATCCATGCGATTCAACATGCTTCTCTGCCTCTTCCTGCTCGTCGTGGTGCTGAGCGGCGTGCCTGGCAGCTCCGCGCTCCAAGCCGCGATCGTCGATCCCAACCAAATCAGCGGCAGCGTGCTCTGGCTCGACGCCAGCGATGCGTCCACCGTCGTCGACGCGGCGCATTCCGGTTTCGTACAGCAGTGGACCGACAAATCGACTGCCGGAGGGGGAACGGTTTCGCAAGCGAACTTCTCCAACAAACCGCAAACCGGCGTCAACGCGCTCCACGGCAAAAACGTGCTCACCTTTGGCGGCGCGACCGACAACGATTTTCTCACCGGCGCGGCGGTGGTCGCCGGCGGCGATGACACCTACTCCGTCTATGCCGTCTGGAAACCCCGCGTGAACCAAGTGCAGGTCGTCGTCGAACAAGCGGCTGATCCGGTGGCGAGTTCTGCCCGGGCCTCCTTGCTGCACGCCAACACCACCTACGGCTTCAATGGCCAAGGCAATGATCGCCACAACCTAGTCCCCGTGACTGCTGATGCGTGGCGCTCCACAGCGATGGCGATCAACAACGACATCACCATCGGCCGTTCCAGCGTGCATAATGTCCGCATCACGGACAATGGCGAGCTTTACTCGGGCCGCACCGCGAATCCCGGGAGTTTGAATGTTGGCAACTCCGGCGTGCGGGTGGGGGGCAAACTTGCCACCGGCACGGAACGCTTCGATGGTGATCTGGCGGAAATCGTCATCTTCAACCGCGACCTGATGGGCACCACCGCGCACTACCAGATGCTTCATTACCTGGACACCAAGTGGGGACTCAATCAAGGCACCGTCGATTATCAAGCCGTCCACGATTTTGAAAATGGCGTGTTGCCCGACGGTTGGACGACCACCGGAACGGCCTTTGGAACGCAGCCGACCAACTCCGTTCGCGCGAACTTCAACAAGCAAGGCGAATGGTTTCTCGGCACGTTCGAGGACGAGCAGGATCGCGGCACGGGAACCCAGGGCGACGGCCAGACCGGCACGCTGACCGGTACTCCGTTTGTGCTGGAGTCGAACACCATCCAAGCCCTCATCGGCGGCGGCGGCTGGGACTCCACCGCCGATGGAAAAACGCAACTGCAGTTAGAACACGAGGCCAGTCCCGGCGTGTGGGTCGTCGCCCGCAAGGACTCGGGCCATGCCCGCACCAGTTCCTCTGCCCAGGGCGAGCCGATGCGCGAGTACGAGTGGAACGTCGACAATCTCGTTGGACAAACCGTGCGGTTCAAAGTGGTTGATGAGCGAACGGGAAGCTGGGGACACGTCAATGTGGATTCAATCCGCGTGCTCGACGCCGAGCGCGCCAGAACCCTTCACACGTCCTTCGACGGAGCCACACTCGATGCTCACCTGTCGGTCTACCGGCCCGGCGAAAGCCCAACCGCGACACTGGCCGGCACGGGGCAATTCCAGTTCGTTGTCCCTCACATCGCCAGCCAACCGCTCGACCTATGGTCGACGATCAATCGTGCTCCCCAACTGCGGTTGGCCGTCAACAACGACCTCTACTTCTCTTTGGAGACGCGGCTGACGCGCGCCGATCTGAGCAATGGCTCGCATACGGGCTTGCTGCTGAGTTTCGTGGACCCCGATGGCGACACCTGGGACCCAATCATGTTCGGCCCGATCTTCACCGGCGGGACGCCTAGCCTGCGGATGGAAGGCCCCTTCGACAACGGCGGTCCTTTGGACGCTCTGGTCGGCATGACGATCGACGAAATCTTCCTGCGGATTACTCGCAGCGATACGCTGTATGATTTTTTATATTCCTTCGACGGCCGGATCTGGACCAGCATCGGCACGCGCGACCTGGGCAGTCGAGATCTGGACTTCGTGGGGCTATTCGCCAAGGGCTTTGGCGGGACCGTCACCAGCGAGTTCGATTACTTGCAGTACAGCGCGGTTCCCGAACCCTCGTCCTGGCTGCTGTCCGCTCTGGGCGCACTCGCGCTGATCGCGGGCGTCCTGCGTCACCGCCGGCGGGAGTTGGGCCGATGAACAAAACGCCCTTGAGCGCCGCCGCGCTGGCCGGCTTGCTGTTGCCGTGGATCGTCGCCTGCGGCGCTCCGCAACCGACTTACCCTCACGCGACGCTGGCTGGAACGGTGACGGTCGCCGGCCAGCCATTAACGGAGGGCAAAATCATGTTTCTGCCGCAAGACCCGCATCGCGGGGGCGGAGTCACAGCCGTGATTCGCAACGGGCGTTACCGCGCCGAAGAAGTCCCTCACGGCAAAGTGCTGGTGACCTTCAACGCGATGCAAGAGACCGGGCGGATGATCGAGTCGTCTTCCACCGACGAACTGCAACCGGAACGCATTGATCTGATTCCGCCCGAATATGCCGACGGGCTGGTAATCGAAGTTCAGGCTGATCGTGAAGAACAGCATTTCGCGCTGTAGGGCCTCGCGGTCGCCGCATGTCCTACGGAGGGTAAGGATGAAGAAGCAGCTACACGCCTTTGTCTGTGTCGGGGCCAAAGATCAAGCGGAGCACAGACATCTTGCGCAGCGAGGCCGCCTCTCCCGGCCCCTACACGCCTTTACGCTGGTCGAGCTATTGGTCGTGATCGCGATCATTGGCATCCTCATCTCGCTGCTGTTGCCGGCCGTGCAAGCCGCCCGCGAAGCAGCGCGGCGCGCGCAGTGCAGCAACAATCTGAAGCAACTGGCGTTGGGCATGCATTTGTATCTGGACGGCCACGGCAGCTTTCCGCCGGGCTGCCTGCTCGCGCCGGGCATGGCCGGCCGGCAAGGGTTCCGCTGGTACGACGACTGCACTTGGGCACACGCGATTCTGCCCTACATCGAACAGCAAAACGTCTACGACCGTTTCGACTTGAAGCTCAGTTGCAGTCACGCCAACAACAAACCCGCGCGCCAAGTGAAGATCGCCCTAATGGCTTGCCCTTCCGACGGGCTGGCCGAAAACGAGTGGCAAAGTGCGACCTGGTCCCGCGTGCGCTACAACTACGCGGTGAGCTGGGGAAACACCAGCACGAGCCAGCAGGCAACGCGCGGCACGGAAACTTTTGGCGGCGCCGCGTTTACCTGGAACACGCCGACCCCGATGGCCGACCTGCGCGACGGCAGCAGCAATACGCTGCTGCTGGCGGAGGTCATCAGCGCCAAAGGCGCATCCTGGCAAGGCTCGCTGGGCGATTGCACCATTTGCCGTGGCGGCCAGGGCTTTGAAACCTGGACCGGCCCCAATTCGCCCATTCCCGATGCGGTGGACCAAACTTGTCCCGATCAAGGCGATCTGCGGGGCATCAACTGCGTGGTCGGCTTGACCCAAGCGCCCGGCGAGGGTTCTCCCTTCCCACCCAATCTGCATCACGCCGCCCGCAGCCAACACCCCGGCGGCGTCCACGCCGCGCTGGGCGACGGCGCGGTCCGTTTTTTTAGTGACTCCACCGACCTAGCGCTGTGGCGCGGCCTGAGCACCAGCCAAGGTGGCGAAGTGCTCCAGCTAGCGCTGTAGCTGCCCACAAGCGGGGCAACCGGCCAAGGCGGCTGCTGAACCGTTCTCGCAAAAACTCTTTTCCTTGAAGGAGGGAAATCTTGAAACGCCTGCTAGGTATCGCTTCGGTTTGCGCGCTTATCTTCGCCCTGCCTCTGCATGCGGCGGAGGACGTGGTGTTTGCCGACTTTGAGAGCAACGACTACGGAACGTGGCAAGCGACGGGTGAGGCTTTTGGCACCGGCCCCGCCCGCGGAACCTTGGCCGGCCAGCAGCAGGTTTCAGGCTTTCTGGGCCAAGGGCTGGTCAACACCTTTCTCAACGGGGACGGCACGACCGGCGCGCTGACTTCGCCCCCCTTCAAAATCGAACACCCGTATATCAACTTCTTGATCGGCGGCGGCAAGCATGCGGGCGGCACGGCGCTGAACCTGCTCCTCGACGGAAAAATCGTCCGCACCGCCACCGGCGACGCCGCCGAACCGCTCACCTGGAAAAGCTTTTCCGTCCAGGAGTTGATCGGCAAGACCGCGCAGCTCTCGATCGTCGACCGCCATACCGGGCGTTGGGGACATATCAACGTCGATCAGATTACCTTTAGCAACCGAGCGGCCGCCGCCGATTTGGCGCGCGAGATGGTGCTGGAGGAAGACTATCTCATCCTGCCGGTCAAAAACGGCGCTGCCAAGCGCCGTCTGAGCCTGGAAATCGACGGCCGCGCGATGCGCCAGTTCGATATCCGACTCGCCAAGCGCAAGCCCGATTTTTGGGTCTATCTCGACATTCGCCCCTTCCAGGGGCAGACCGCCGTGCTCCGCGCCGAGTCGCTGGCCCCCGGTTCGCAAGCGCTCCAGGCCATTGCCCAGGCGGACGATTATCCCGGCCGCGATCAACTGTACCGCGAAATGTATCGTCCACAGTTTCACTTCACCTCGCGGCGCGGCTGGCTCAACGATCCCAATGGCCTCGTGTACCACGGCGGCCGATGGCACCTTTTCTATCAACACAACCCTTACGGCTGGAAGTGGGGCAACATGCACTGGGGCCACGCCGTCAGCCGCGATTTGCTCCATTGGGAAGAAGTGGGCGAGGCGCTCTATCCTTATGCCGATGCCCGCGGCGCGGTCTACTCCGGTTCGGCCGTTGTCGATTGGGCCAACACCTCCGGTTTCAAAACCGGCGAGCAGGATGTGCTGGTGCTGGCGTTCACCGACACGGAAGCGGGCGAATCGCTGGCCTACAGCAACGATGGCGGCCGCTCGTTCCAGGTCTATGCCGGCAATCCCGTGGTGAAGCACAAGGGCCGCGATCCGAAAATCTTTTGGCACGAGCCGACGAAGCGCTGGATCATGGCGGTCTACAACATGCAGGACAACGCGAAACGCATCGCCTTCCACAGCTCGCCCGATTTGAAAACCTGGCAGTTTGAAAGCGCGATCGACGGCTACTTCGAGTGCCCCGATCTGTTCCCGCTGCCGATCGACGGCGATCCCCAACGGGCGAAGTGGGTGCTCTATGCCGCCGATGGGCGCTACACGCTGGGCGAGTTCGACGGCCACACCTTCCAGCCGGAGGGAAAGAAGCGGCAGCTCTGGTACGGCAACTTTTACGCCGCCCAAACCTTTAGCGACGCGCCCGACGGACGGCGGATTCAAATCGGCTGGGGCCGTGGCATTACCTTCCCCGGCATGCCTTTCAACCAGCAGATGACCGTCCCGGTCGAACTGACGCTGCGTACGACCGACGATGGAGTCCGCATGTTTGCCCAGCCAGTCCGCGAGCTGGCGAGCTTGCGCGCGGCGCGGCATGCCTGGACCGACCTCTCGATCGAGCCGGGCGAGAACCCGCTGGCCGATCTTTCCGGTGAACTTTGGGAAGTGCTTGCCGAAGTGCGCGTCACGGAAAGCTCCTCGTTCGAGTTCAAATTGCGCGGCGTGCCCGTCACGTACAACGCCGCCAAACAAGAACTGCACCTGCAAAATCTTCGCGTGCCGCTGGCGCCACGCGACGGCAGGCTCCGCCTCCACCTGCTGGTGGATCGCGGCTCGCTCGAAGTTTTTGGCAACGATGGTCGAGTGGCCATCTCCGTGGGCATGCTACCGTCACCCGAAGACAAGACGCTGGAGCTTTCCCCGCGCGAAGTGCCGCTAGAAATTGAGTCGCTCGAAATTTACCAACTCAAGTCGGTCTGGCAGTAAACCGCATAGCGCGGCTGATACACCCTCCAGCCGATTCAAAATTTCCGCCTATCTCGCGGAAGATCCGTGCTGGCTGCGCGTGAGGAACGCGGCGGAGTCGTAGTAGGTGCGGAAGCGGTGGATCTGACCATCTCGCCACTGCAAAATGCTGACGCCTGAGTAGGAGATGGGATGACCGCCGGAAAGTGCTCCTACAGAGGTCCATTCCAGCACGCCGTGGTCGGGGCCTTCGAGCACCTGGGTGAACGTCGAGCGGATCGTGTCGAACTGGGCGAGGTAGTTGCGCCAAAACGCTTCGGCCCCGTCGCGCCCCTGGGCGTGCGGGCGTCCGATGCCGGTGACTTCCGCCTCGTTGCTAAACAGAGCGATCAGTTCGTCCAGGCTGCCGGACTGCTCCGCCGCTTGCAGTGCTTCCATAAAGCGGGACGTGGTTTCGTTCGTGGCAGCTTTGGCTTGCATAGCGAGATACTCCCCTCCTGGTCTGGCCTTCCCTCTGCTCCGCCCCGCCCTCTTGCAGCGCACTTGCTCCGAGCCGATGCACTTGTGGTAATTACCGCAAATGGAGCGCCCGGTGCGCAGCAAACCGACCGGAGGGCTATCTCCTTCGGCCCGTGCCTCAAGCTCCGCTTCGGGAAAGACACTAGCCACCTTTGGGCTAATACCTAATTGCTCTCGCGGAGGGTTTTGGTATAGTTGGCGCGGAACAGGGCGGTGGACATCAGCAGCCGGTAGTCTTTCCCCATCCGCCTGTCGCCGCAGCCTCGGCCGGCGACGGGACGCTTAGGAGGCTGTGTCATGAATCGTCGCGCGTTCACCTTGGTGGAGTTGCTGACCGTCGTGGCAATTCTTGGCGTGCTCGTGGCGCTGCTCTTACCGGCGGTACAAGCGGCGCGCGAGTCAGCCCGGATCGCGCAGTGTCAAAATCATCTCCGGCAACTCGGCCTGGCGGTGCTCATCCACCACGAAACGCTCGGCTACTTCCCTTCCGGTGGTTGGGGGCCTCATTGGATCGGGGAACCAGAGTTGGGCACCGGAGCGGAGCAGCCGGGCGGCTGGGCGTTCAATATTTTGGCATACCTCGAACAAGCGCACCTGCGTGAATTGGGCGGCGAGCTAGGTGGAACGAGTCGCGAGGAGGCCTTGGCGGCGCGGGTGGCGACGCCCCTCGCCGTGTTCCACTGCCCTGCGCGGCGATCAGCGGCTGGCTACCCCGACAGCCACGCCGGGTATTACCGCACGGCGACCTCTAGCGCGATGACGCTGACGCTCGCCGGCCGCAGCGACTACGCGGCCAACGCGGGCGACGTCGGCAATCGCATCGGCTTGGCTGCTCCTGCGCCCGGCAGCGCCTCAACGAGCGCCGCGATGGCAAGTGCGGTACAACGCGCCCCCGGTGGCAAGGGCGGGGGAGGAGGCGGAAACAAGATCACCATCTGTCACTTCCCACCCGGCGATCCGGCCAACGCGCAAACCATCAGCGTCAATCAATCGGCCTTCGACACGCACTTAGGCCATCACGCCGACTACTACGGTGCTTGCGAGGGCATCGGCAACGATCTGGACGACACGCTCATCGACCCGGCCGCGCTCAGCGGAACCTGGACTCCCACGGACCAACAACGGTCGCAAACCGGCATCAGCTTCCAGCGCAGCAAGTTGGCTGCCGGCGATCTTCACGATGGGACGAGCCATACATATCTGCTGGGTGAGAAGTACGTCAGCGCCGATCACTACAAGACCGGGCTTGATCCGGGCGACAATCAGAACCTGTACATCGGCTATAGCAACGACACCCACCGCTGGACCAATCCTGATCACGGCGCTCCGCAGCGCGACGCGCCGCGGGTCAACCCCAACGTCTTCGGCAGTGCCCACCCAGCGGGCTGGAGCGTCGTCTTCGCCGATGGATCGATCCGTCTCGTAAGCTACGCGCTCGACGCGCAGGCTCACCGCTGGCTCGGCCATCGCAGCGACGGCAATCTCGCCAGTCGGCCCGGACCTTAACCGGGTGCCTGTGGGCGGATAGGCGCCTGGGGCGCGGCGCTCCCCAGCACCGCCAGAGCTTCGCCGCTTCTTCGCCGCCGGCCGATTCTCTCCAGCAGCCGCGCCCCTGCCCTGTGGCTGAGCGGCTCGGGCTGTTTCCTCCTTGCCGCTTGCAGGGCGGTGCAATTTCAGCGATTTGCCCTGGCAGGCCCACGCTTTTTAAAAAGTTTCAAAAAAAATGCCGGCTTCGGGCTGGCAAGCGCCTAGAGCAAGGGGAAAGATCGGCATGTTCGGAAGCAAGTTCGGTGGCAGAGGTTTCGATGCATACGCGGGAAAGCGGGAGCGAAGGGCTGGAAACCACCGACTTCTTGCGGCTCGTCTCGATCCACCAGGCGCGGATTCATGCCTATGTGCGGACGCTGCTGCCTGAGTGGAACGATGTGGAGGACGTGCTGCAAGAAACCTACGTCGCCCTCTGGCAGTCGTTCTCTGAGTTCGAGCCGAACAGTAATTTTCCGGCCTGGGCCTGCAAAGTCGCCTACTATCAGGTGCTCGCCTTCCGGCGTCGCCAAAAGCGCGTGCCAGAACTATTCAGCGAAGCCTTTTTGGAAGCAGTCGCGGCCGAGGCGGTGCAGACCGCCGACGCTCAGCCAGACCAGCTTCGCGCTTTGGCCAGCTGCGTCGAACGACTGTCGCCCAAAGAACGGGATCTCATCAAGCGTTGCTACCAGCACGGAGCCGCGATCAAAGATGTGGCTGAACAACTGAACCGCCCCGCCAAGACGGTCTACAAGGCGCTGACCCGTATCCGCCGCAATCTATTTACGTGCATCGAACGCACGCTCGCTGCGGAGGAGCGCTCATGAGCGAGACTAGTGCCCGCGACCTGCCGCTGCGGGAGTTGCTCGAAGCGGTCTGCCATGGGGTATTGACGGCGGACAGCGCGGCGGAATTGGAACAACGAGTGCTCAGCGACGAGACGGCGCGACGGACCTACGTGCGTTATCTGGCAATGCACGCCAATCTGTTCCAGCTTTATCCGGGCGAGGAGCCGGCGTTTTCTCCTGCTGAAAGTTTGGTGGTGAAGCCGCCGTACTCAGCCGCCGCCGCGCTGCCTACTCTCTCAAGTCGTCGCGCGCCTGGGCTGGTGGGAGTTTTGCACACGAGCCTGGCTTGGATTCAACGGCCAGCGGTCTTTTCGCTCATCTTCGCCAGCGCCTTCTTGTTTGCCGCACTGACGCTTTTTGGTGTGCTACGGATCGGCACGAATGCCGATCCCAGCGACTCCCGGCCCGCCGCGCTTCCCCGCGTGGTCGCGCGGATCGTGGCGAGCGAAAGCCCCCAATGGGGAGCGGGCAACGCGGCGCGGCGCGGCGGCGCGGACCTGCGCGCCGGCGAGCAGCTTCGCTTGCGGCGCGGGCTGGTCGAGATTGAGTTCGCACACGGCGCCCGCGCGATCTTGCAAGGCCCCCTGCATCTGGAACTGCTCTCCGCCGACAGCGGCAAGCTCTGGCACGGCAAGCTCGCGGCCACGGTGCCCCAGCAGGCGCAAGGCTTTGTCGTCGCCACGCCCGACTTGACGGTGACGGACCTGGGAACCGAGTTCGCCGTGGCGGTCGATTCAACCGGCGCGAGCGAGGTCCACGTCTTCACCGGGCAGGTGCGTCTCAACACCTCGATCAACGACCGTGCGACGAGCCAAAAGCTCTTTGCAGGCGATGCGCGCCGTTACGAACCCGCTTCGCGCCGCCTCGCGGCGGTCCGGGCGGATCGGGCACGCTTTATTACCGAAATGCCCACGGCGATTGCCGTCGAAGGCTTTAATCCGCGTGCCTATGGGCCGCTCCATCTGTGGCTGCGGGCCGATGTGCTCACGCTGCGCGACGGCGAGGCGGTCACTCATTGGCCCGACTCCAGTGGCCGGGAGTTCCACGCCGTCGCCGAGGAGCAAGCTCCGCGCTTTCGCGCCCGGGCGATCGGCGGCAAGCCGGCCTTAGAGTTCGACGGCGTCGAGGACACGCTCCGCTTGCCCGATTCGTGCGGCAAACTGGCCGAAGGGCTGACGATCTTCGCGGTCGTCCGCCCGCACGCCCCGCCGGAAGATGCGCGCGGCTACATCATCGGAAAGATGGCGGGGCTGAACAATCGCGGCTTCCAGTTCGCCTGCGAGAGCGATGGCCGACTGATTGGCGTCTCCTACGTTCCCCGTTTCGGCCAGGTGTCGCCCGTCGAGTCGCCGCCCGTCGTGCAGTTCCAGCAGCCGCAAGTGTGGGCCTACGTCCGCGACGCGGGCGTTCAATACCTTTTTCATAATTCCGCGCAGGTTGGCCAAGAGCAGCACGATCCACGGCCGTATCGCATTGCGCGCGCGCCGACGCTTATCGGCGCAGGCTTTCACACCACGAAGCCGAAACACTTTTACCACGGCCAGATCGCGGAGATTTTAGTGTACGAAGAGGCGCTCGATGCGACGCCGCGGCAGGCCGTCGAGTCGTATTTGCAAAAAAGATATTCGCTCCCGAAATAAATGACCGAAACCGCACGGCCCGTTGCCGTCGTAAGGGGAGGATTGTTGTGCTTAGCATCCTGTTTCGTTTGATCCCAGTTGTCGTTTTGTTTCTTAGTGTCTGCGCGGGGCCGGGATCGGCGGCGCTGCTGATCGAGGAGTCGTTCGACTACGCGGACGGGCCGCTCACCGGCCAAAGCGGCGGCGTCGGCTGGGCCGACCCTTGGAGCAACGCCACCGGCTTTAACATCGTCGGCGGGCTTTCCTTCGGCACGCTCGATACGTCCGGCGGCGCCGCGCAAGGCTTTACCGCGAACGTGGGACTGGAAGCCCGGCGGCGCGTCGGCATCAACGGGCCATCGAGCCTCTGGGCGAGCTTTCTCTATCGCTCCGACCTCAACTCGGGCGTGGCCCAGGAAATCAACGCCCTCTGGAAACGCGACGGCGGCACCGGCGGCAACCAAGCCTACCGCATGGAGCCGGAGCCGTTCAATTTGGGCACGGCCGCCGCGTTCGGAGTCGACCGAACACAGATCACCGGCAACTCCTCGCTGCAATTTAGCGACGGCAGCGGGCAAACCTGGCTGTTCCTCGCGCAGATGCAGGGCCTCAATACCGCCAGCAGCGCCTCGGGCACGATGTGGGTTCTCAACGTCGCGCAGTTCGCCAGCGCACTAGCGGAAGCAATCGCCGCCGGCGAGGACGACGCGGCCTGGCAGAATGCGCTCCATAACCATTACACCGACCGCATCATCCACACCGGCGCCGACGGAACGCTCTTTGATCCAAGCGATTACCTGAGCCTGCGTCTGTTCGGTGGAAACGGCGGCAGCAATTTCACCCGCGCCACGTTCGACGAGTTGCGCTACGGCAGCAGCGCCGCCGACGTGCTCCCCTACACCTACCCAGCCCCCGAACCGAGCACGGCGCTGCTACTGGTCCTCGGCGCCGCCTGCGGCGGCTGGTGGAGCAAGCATCGGCGCAAGCGCTTCGCAAGTGAGCGAAAACGATGAACAAGAGAGGTGGTTTCCAACGCCGGCGCGGACGTTTCCGAGCGCGTGGCTGAGGTTCTCGCCTTCGAACGCGTACTGCCAGATGCCGAACGCGAAACTATCAAAAATTACATGCTGCACAAGTACCGGGCGAGCCAAGTAGAAAGCTCCGCACCGACTCAGCCCAACCCCGATCTTTGATCCTGGGAGCACGCCATGAATGCCAACCTCACTCGTTCCTTTGTACGTTGCAGTGACAAGGCGATTGGCATCAGCCTGCTTCTGTTGGCCGTGCTGCTCGCCGCGGCGCCGCTTCAGGCCGCCATTATGGAGCCACCGGCGACGACCCATCGCACGCGCAACAACGGGCTTCAGGGCCACCGGGGCGCCGTCGGCTACGAGTTTTCGGTCACGCGCAGGATGCACCTGGACATGCTCGGGCTGTGGGACGCCCCGGGCAATCACGTGACGCCGGGAAATAACCCCAGTGGCACCAACGAAATCTCTGGCCAATCGGCGGGCGATGGGCTGGAAGTTTCCAGCATCGTCTCGCTGTGGGAAAAGGTGGACGAAGAGACGGGCATTTTGCTCGGCCAGACGATCGTGCCGGCCGGCGAGGGCGGACTTCTCAAGGGGGAGTTTCGCTATGCCTTCTTCGACGATGGAGGGCGGCGCTGGTTGGAGCCGGGTAAGGTCTATGTCCTGGGGGCGATCTACGATCGGGACGAAAATGGGTTTCTCGACGTCGGAGACAATAGCAGCCCCCCCGCCTTCGCCTCGGGCGAAGGCATCGTTCCGGGCAAGGCACGCTATAACAGCAACACTAGCTCCGCTGCCTATCTCGACAGCTCAGTCAATGGCATCTGGCGCTATGCGGGCCCCAATGCGCTGGCGATTCCTGAACCGGGGACCCTGCTGCTGATCGGCCTGGGCGCCGCGCTGGGCGGCTGGTGGAGCCAGCATCGCCGCAAACACGAGAGGATTGGCGCGGGATTGGGATATTTTTCGCTCATGCCGCCAGGCCGGTTGGAGAGATTGGAGCCACAAGAAACTACGCCCGACCGCGTAAACCTTCAAACTCAAACCGAAACCCAGCGCGTTTCACCTTCGACGGAAGCAACCAGAGGCGAACGCTGTTAGTGATGCGTGAGATTGCTTGGTCATGAAGATCGCTAACCCGCCTGGCGGCACGGGCGAAAAAAGTTGCTTTTCAAATCGCTTTGCAAGTGAGCGAAAACGATGAACAAAAGAGGTCGTTTCCAACACCGGCGAGGCTTTACACTCGTCGAGCTTTTGGTCGTGATCGCGATCATCGGCATTTTGATCGCGTTGCTCTTGCCGGCGGTGCAAGCGGCACGCGAAAGTGCGCGGCA
Organism: uncultured Pirellulales bacterium; assembly: GCA_964481585.1. Lineage (GTDB taxonomy): Bacteria > Planctomycetota > Planctomycetia > Pirellulales > CAYZVT01 > CAYZVT01. The sequence continues at coordinate 16,670 of CAYZVT010000001.1, read as the reverse complement.
GACGCAGTGCCAGAACCACCTGAAGCAAATCGCGCTAGCGATTCAAAACTACCACGCCGCACAGGGAAATTTTCCACCGGGGGCCACGCAATTCTCGCTCGATTCCAACAGTCACGGGACACACAGCTTTCTCGTCACGATTCTGCCCTACCTGGAACTGACGGCGCTCTATGAGAAAGTCGAGGACACCTCGGGCAGCAATGGCTGGGGTGGCGGGAAGTGGCTCATCACGGCGGAAGTGCCGCAGTATAAATGTCCCAGCTGGACCAACCCCCGCGTCCGCCAATACGACCTGGCGGCCGATAGCGCTGCGGGTCCGAATGCGCAAACGTTCCGCACCGGCGGCGATTACTACGGAGTGATGGCGGGGAAGTTCCATACCGATGAATGCCGGTTTCAGACGAATGGGTTCCTTCATGCCCGGGGCGGCACGCGTGCCTTTGGCTGTGTCGGAACCAATGGCATCCTCACCTTCGCGGTGAATCATCCGGTCGACTATCCCAACCATCTCGATCCGCCGCGCTATATCCGCGCCGCCCATGTCCGCGACGGCTTGAGCAACACGTTGATCGTCGGCGAATCGTCCTGGCTCGGAGGGCAGCAATCGGACTTTTCCGCCGGCATTTCCAGCGTTCCGCAGCACGCCTACTGCACGCGCAACGTCTTCTATCCCTTTCACACCGCCGGCATCAATCCCGCCGAGGACGCCACCAGCACGGCGACGATGGCTGCCAATGATGGCAGCAACGGCCAGTGGGGCAACGATTTTAGTTTCGGCAGCCCCCATCCCGGCATCGTCTACTTTGCGATGGCCGACGGATCGGTGCGGCCCTTGCAACACGGTATTGAACTCGACCTCTACCGCAGCCTCGCCACCCGCGCCGGCGGCGAGCCGGTGGAACTTCCCTGAGCGGACCGTCGCCCGACGCCGAATGCCTCCCGCCGCCCAGATTTTTTCTCTCTAACACTTCCCACCTTGCAAGGAAATCTCACGATGCGTGTTCTCTCCTCCGCTTACTCGATCCTCACGTCCTTAGCGGTTGCCCTCGGCGCAGGTGCGCTGCTCACCTCCTCGGCAATCGGCGCTGAGGCGAACGCGACGAAGCCCAGCCCATCCAGCTCAGCGCAGGCCAAGACTTATCTGCCCACGGCGGAGGATCGGCTTTTGATTCGTAAGGCGGTGGACGAGCAGAACGCGCCGCGCTACCGTCAAGAAAAGACGCCTGCGCCGGAGTGGGCGCTGCGCGTGCGGGAGCATTATCTGAGGCCACTGGTGAAAAAGATTGCCGACGCCCGGAAGACGGGCGATGTGGAACTGCTCGCTGAGTTCAATGTCTTTGCCGAGCAGTATCAGGTAACGGATCGGACGGGGCCGCTCACTGCCAAGGAACGCGCCGCGATTGTCGCCCATCTCCAGTCGCAGCAAAACCCGCAGAGCGGCGTGTTTGAAAAAGCATCGACCGATGCCGATCTGGAGCGCAAGCACGCCAGCAACGGACAGCAGGCGACCGCCCGCACCGAACCTTACAAGGACCACGTGCGGCTGCTCGACCTGCTCCACTACTACGGCGGCGAGCCGAACTATCCGCTGCCGGTTCTCACGCTCGAAGACCTCTCGCCGAAAGGGCAAAAAGGGGGCCTCGACCTGGACGAGTTTCTCGCCCAATGCGGCGATGTAAAACGCTGGGACGAGCATCCCTGGAGCATCGGTTCGCACGCCGGTTCGCAGTGCTCGTCGCTCTTTCGGCAGATCAACCACTATGACCAGACTGAACTGATTCCGGTCTTGGAGGAAGGAATCGAGCGCATGCTCGCCCACCAAAGCCCCGAAGATGGCTTTTTCGGCAAGAGCAATCCCTTGGACCGGATGAGCGGCGCGATGAAAGTTTGGATGCGGCTCTATGCGTATTGTGGCATGCCGATCCAACATCACCGGGCGATGGCCGACGGTCTGTTGAAGTATCACCACAACGGCTACTGGTGGAAGCTCGGCCCCGGCTGCGCGGCGCGGAATGCGGCGATTCTAGCGACGTTCTGCCTTGAACACGATCCCGACTACCGCCGCGCGGAGCTACTGGACCTGATCGAGACGGCTGCCCGCAAGTCGGCCCAGTATTATCCGATCGACCGCGACAAGTTTCCCGACGAGCTACACGTGCTGCCGGTGGCGATTGCCTGGGATTGGCTCGGCTGGGAAGGCCCGGGGCTGTGGAACAAGCTCCAAACCCGGCAACCGCTCATGTCGCGCGGCCGCCAGTATCGCTACCAGATCGAACTGATCGAGGGCGAAGTCCAAATCCGCCCCAAGACCGCCGAAGCACTGTTCGGCTCGCTCCAAAAGCGCGCTAGCTCCTTGCGCCCGTAGCGTCCCCGCCACCCTCGGCTTTCCGCTTTCCGCTTTCCGCTTTCTTGCGTCTCGGGGGCTTCCGCTGTCACGGTGCGCCCCCGCCACCCTAAAAGCCCCCGCAGCTCGTGCCACGAAAGGCGCGCCGGTTGCACGGCTTTCCTCGGGTGTTGCAGTGACGGTCTTCCGTTCGTGCTAGCGACAGACCAGACGCGCCCGCTACCAAAGTGTCGCGGGCTGGAGAGCGCGGTTTCCGGGGGAGAACGTATCATGGCGGAGAAGGTTAACGACTTTTTGTTCGCGCGCTTGCGCGACTGGGGTGTCGAGCGCATCTTTGGCTATCCGGGCGATGGGATTAACGGCTTGCTCGGGGCGCTGCATCGCGCCGGAGACCAAGGGCCGGAGTTTATCCAGGTCCGCCATGAAGAAATGGCTGCCTTCATGGCTTGCGGCCATGCCAAGTTCACCGGCAAAGTCGGCGTCTGCATGGCGACCTCGGGGCCGGGAGCGATTCATCTGCTCAACGGCCTTTACGACGCAAAGCTCGACCACCAGCCGGTCGTGGCTATCGTCGGCCAGCAGCCGCGCACGGCGCTGGGGGGGCATTTTCAGCAAGAGGTTGATCTGCTGAGTCTGTTCAAAGACGTCGCCAGCCAGTACGTGCAGATGGCGGTTTCGCCGATTCAGTTCCCGATGCTGATTGACCGCGCGGTGCGGATTGCGATCGTCGAACGCACCGTGACCTGCCTCATCCTTCCGGCCGACATGCAGGACGAGGATGCCGTGCCCCAGACGCCGCACGATTTCAAGGTCAGTCCGAGCAGCCTGGGCGTTTTCAAGCCGCGCGTTGTGCCCGATCCCGACGCAGTGAAACGAGCCGCCGAACTGCTCAACGCCGGACGCAAGCCGGCGATTCTCATCGGACAGGGCGCGCGCCACGCGGCCCAAGAAGTCGTCGCGGTCGCCGACAAGCTCGGAGCCGGCATCGCCAAGGCGCTGTTGGGCAAGGACGTGCTGCCCGACGATCAGCCGGGCGTGACCGGCTCGATTGGACTGCTGGGAACGCGGCCCAGCTATGACATGATGATGGACTGCGACACGCTGTTGATGATCGGGTCGAGCTTTCCCTATCCGCAGTTTCTGCCCCCCTTCGGCCAGGCACGGGGCGTGCAAATCGACATCGACGGCAAGATGATCGGCGTCCGCTATCCGATGGAGATCAACCTGGTCGGCGACAGCCGCGAGACGCTGCGCGAGCTGCTGCCGCTGCTGAATCATCAGGAAGACCGCTCCTGGCGGGAAAAGATCGAGAGCAACGTGGCCGAGTGGTGGCAGATTGTCGAAGCCCGCGCGATGCTCGACGCCTCGCCGCTCAATCCGCAGCGCGTGTTTTGGGAACTTTCTTCGCGGCTGCCCAATCGCTGTATTGTCACGGCCGATTCCGGCTCGGGGACGAACTGGTACGCCCGCAATCTGAAGTTCCGCGAAGGAATGCGCGGGTCGGTCTCCGGCACGCTGGCGACGATGGGCTGTAGTGTGCCGTACGCGATTGCGGCCAAGTTCGCGCATCCCGACCGGCCGGTGATCGCCACCGTCGGAGACGGGGCGATGCAGATGAACGGCATGGCCGAACTGCTGACCATCAAGAAGTACTGGCAGCGCTGGTCCAACCGGCAACTAATCGTGTTGGTGCTGCACAACAACGACCTGAGCCAAGTTACCTGGGAGATGCGGGCGATGGAGGGCAACCCGAAGTTCGAGGCCTCGCAAGACCTGCCCGACTGCGACTATGCCGCCTTCGCCGAAGCGCTCGGACTGAAGGGCATTCGGGTCGATTCGCCGGATGAGGTCGCGCCAGCGTGGGACGAAGCGCTAGCGGCCGATCGGCCGGTCGTCTTCGACGCCATCACCGATCCGAACGTACCGCCGCTGCCGCCGCATGCGACTTGGAGCCAGAGCATCGCGATGCTCTCGGCACTCTGGCAGGGAGATCCCGACGCGGGCGAGATCGTCCGCCAGAGTTTCCAAGGCAAGATCCAGGAAGTGCTGCATTAGAAAGCCGGCTGGATGGCGGAGCCGAGCGATTGGGTGGCGGGGGCGAGCGATTGGGTGGCGGGGCCGAGCGATTGAGTGGCGGGGGCGCACCGCGAGGAGCGGAAGCCCCCGGGGCGCAAGAGGGCGGAAGGCGGAGGGCGGAGGGCGGATTAAAAGCGGAAAGCGAGGCTGACGCCCATGCGAGATGGCTTCGGATCACTGATCGCTGACCATTGCCCCCCCGGATTCACGCCTGCGCGGGAAGGACGGAAGGCCGGCGAACCGGCCTCGCGCGAAAAAGACGACAACCGCGGACGACGCTCACGGCTGGCGGAACTCGATGTCCTGCTGGCCAAGCTCCCGAAAATGATCGAGCGCCCGCGCGAGCGATTTCAAGCCTCCTGCGGGCACGATGTTTTCCTGCCCGTGGTTTTGCACTAGGATTTTGCGCGCCGAAGGGCTGAGGTCGAAGCTGAAGGCCGACTGGCTGTTGGCAAAGAGCACCAGATCGAGCGGCCGGCTGCCACGGTGCCGCCACAGATAGCTGGCGGGAGATTTATCTTGCGTGACGTGAGCATGGCCGTAGCTGATCGCGCCGGCGTAGTTGTCGATCTCCGCAAACGCGCCCGCTTCCTCAAACGTATGCAGCCGCGCCGCGCCGATCGTAAGCCGTCCCTGCCGAGCACGCCCATCACCGGAGACGGTAAGGACGGTACTTCGGGCTTGTTCACAATAATAGTCGCCGATCACCAGGTCGAGATTGTCGTGCAGGTCAACGCGGTTGCCGTTGGCGGCCAAAACGCCCAACCGTCCGTTCCGCGTGGCGGGCGTGCCACGGACCGAAATGTTTCCATCGAGAAAGCGCAGGAGCACCTCGGCGGCGTCGGAGTCGACCAAGGCCGCACTGCCAAAGAGCCGCCACACATGCACGCGATCCTCACGGCCTAGCCCCACGAACTGAATGCCGCGTACCTGCACTTGCTCGTCGGTCTGCCAACCTTCGGGCAGAAACACTCGGTCGTAGGTCACGGACGAGGACTTTGCCCCGCCGGTATGGCGCAGGCCGGTCATGCGGCGCGGCGTGCTGTGGCCGATGATGTTAAATTCTTGGAGCGTCAGGCGTCCCGCGTCGTGAACGTGCATCAGCACGCCCCCCTCCTCGCCCGCCCACTGAAATTCGGAGTACGCGCCGGTCCCGCCGATGCAATAGTCGCTTCCGGTCACGTCCAAAGTCCGCGTGATGCGGTAGCGAGCGGGAGGAAAGTAGGCGATCGCGCCACGGCCGTGCTTCCGCGCCGCGTCGATAGTGGCTTGCACGGCGGCGGTCGAGTCCCCCTGCCCCGCGCCAAAGTCGCGCACGGCGTCAAAGACCTTGCCCGGCATGGCCACCGCCGACTGAAAAAAGCTCTGCGACGCCGACTGCACCGCCCCGCTCCGCGCACCCGCCGGAACGTTCACGACGCTCGTCGAGCCGGAGACGATCGTCTCGGTCTCCCGGCTCTCGTTTTTGCTCACAATCAGCTTCTGATCTGCCGGAACGCGAATCGGCGCGCGCCGCGACGGGGGCTTGGTGAAGACGCAATCAAAAATCACCGCCGGCGCGCCGGGCGTCAGTTGGATCGCGCCGTCGTCGCTCTGCCAGCCCTCGACGTGGCAATCTTGAATCGTCGTCTGGCAGCCGACGAAGAACTGATTCGAGCCGACCGACGTGCAGCGCCGTACCGAATGCTTGTGCGATGCCTGCAGATGCAGGTCCGCCACGCGGCTGCGCTCGAAGTGGCAGTTCCGCGCGTAGATCTGGCCGTATCGCTGCGAGTAAATCCCGATGCCGCAGTCGCGGAACTCGCAGCCGTCGGCGGTCTCGTTGTAGTAGTTGAAATCAACGAGCGAGATGCCCACCTCGCAGCGCTCGAACCAGCAGTTGCGCCACTCGCTTTCGGAGGTGGCATACGGCTTTTGCGGCCCCAGCAGCACGCCGGCGGAGCGGAAGTTGAGAAACGCCTGGTGCTGATGCAGGATTTTGTTTTCAAAGCGGCCCTGGGCTTGGTGGTGAACGCCGACGCTCGCCTTGCCCGCGCCGTCCCAGATGATCCCCTCGTAGCGGCTCAACACCGAACCATTGCTATGCAGCATGACCGCCAAGTTTTCACGAACGCCGCCGGTGGGGCCATCCCAGCGCACCGTGGTTTCTCGCCCGTGGCCGAGTACCGCGCAGGCCGCGCTGTTGGGCATCGTGAGCGTCCGCGTGATGCGGTACGTCCCCGGCGGCAGATAGACGATCTTCGGCCCGCCCGCCAGCGGGTGCATCTGGTCGAGCGCCGCTTGCAGCGCCGCCGTGTCGTCGGCCACGCCATCGCCAACCGCCTGCGGCTCGACCTCGGTGCGGACGTTGAGCCAGTCGTCGCATTCCTCGCGGCTAAGCACCGGCAGAGGCGGCGTCGCCGTGGCAATCGTCGTCGATGCAAAAAGCAAGAGCAGCGGCAAAAGGCAGCGTGTCAAGGAAAGGTTCCTCAAGGGAGAGCGGTCGGCCATCCGCGATCAGCGGTCAGCCGTCAGCCGTCAGCGAAAAACACGTCATTCCCGCACAGGCGGGAATCTGGACCAGAACAGCCGAGGGCTTCCGCTATCGCGGTGCGCCCCCGCTACCCCTACACGTCATTGCCGCGCAGGCGGGAATGACGCATCCGCAAGGTTAGCTTCAAAGTGGAGGCCTCGGACTAAAGAGCGCTGGCAGTCACGACGCTTCCTGGGCACGCTCTAGCCTAGTTCGGTAAACACGCCGGTACTGGACCCAAAGCGGTCGGTTTCCAGGCCCATCTGCTGCAACATGCGGACGTAGAGATTCGAGAGCGGGGTGTTCTTCTGGCGATCGAAGGCGAGATGCCCCTGGTGCCTGAATCCGCCACCGGCCATCAGCACCGGGAGGTTGTCGGAGGAGTGGGCGGAAGCATCGCCGAGATTGCTGACGAACAGCACCTGCGTTTTGTCGAGCAGCGAGGCTCCCTCCTCCCGCGAGTCGGCGAGCTTGCCCAAAAATTGGCCGAAGTTGTGATACTCCTTGTCCTCGTAGCGCGCCAGTTGCTCGATCTTAGAAGGATCTTTGCCGTGGTGCGAGGCGTCGTGGTGGCCGATCTTCAGTTCGGGCTGGTTGCGGTTGTCGTGCTGCCCCAGGCCGAGCACGATCACCCGCGTCGAGTCGGTTTGCAAGGCGAGGTGAACGAGCGTGTACCACTGCTGCTCGGCGCTGAATGAATGTTCCGCCTGAGCAAACTGCTGCTCGGTTGCCTCGACCGTCGGCTTCGGCTTGGCCGCCCAGGCCTGATCTTGTTGCAAAAAGCCCTCGGCTTCGCGTACCGAAGTGGCGAGCAGGTCGAGCCGAGCGCGGTCGCCCGCACCGAGAGTTCGGTGGAGCGCGGCGAGTTGCTCGCGCACGCCGTCGAGGATGCTCTGCCCGGTTTCCAGACGGCGGATCTCCCGAGCGACTTGTTCGGGGGTTCCATTGATAAACAGTCGGCGGAACAGTGCGGCACGGTTCTTTTCCAGCGGAACCGGCACCCCTTTTTTGTTCCAAGAGAGCGAGGCGCTTCCGTCCGCCCGGTTGAGCACCAGATGCGGCAGTCGCGTCTGCGAACCGATCTGCTCGGCAACGACCTGATCGAGTGAGACGGTGTTGTGAATGTCGTCGGCGCGGCGAATGCCTTCGGGATCGACCCCCGTGAAAATCGCCGATTCGGTATGATGCGAGTTCGGGTAGCCGACATGGCCCATGCCCGAGATCACGGTGAAGCGGCCGCGATGCGGTTCGAGAATCTTGAGATACCGCGTGGCCTCGTACTTCAGTCCCGTCGCTTCCGGGAACATGTACGGGTGATAAGTTCCCAGCGGCCGATGGATCAGCACCATGCGGCGGTGCCGCAGCGTCGCGGCGCGGGCTCTCGACTCGGCTCCCCACGCGCTGGGAATCATCGCGTCGAGCAGCGGCAGCGAAAGACTGACCGCGCCGGCGCGCAAAAACGTGCGGCGCGAGAGACGTCCGTGAGGCAATGGGTGCATGCGAGTCGCTCCGCTTACTTGGAGAGGAAAACGCGGCTTTGAACCACCGCATGAACGAGAGAACGAAAACCGTGTTGCTTGGCCTTCACATCGCGAACGATCTGTTCGACGACCTCACGGTCGGCAAACTCCAACTCACCGCCGGTCGCATAGATCAGCAGTTTGCTGGCCAGACTGCGCGTGAGTTGGTCGGGGTCCTGGAGTAGCAACTGCTTATACTCGTCGATGTTTTCAAACGATTCTCCCTCGACGGTTTGCCCTCCGGCTTCGACCGGCCGCGCGAGCCAGACTTGCTCGCCCGGATAATTGGCAAGCTCCACGCGCTGGCCGTCCTTGGGAGGATCTTTGACGCGGTAATACTCGCGCCAGCCGCCGACGACATCGAAATTCTCCAGCGCGAAGCCGGGCGGGTCGATGTGGACATGGCACGACGCGCAACTGGCGACGGATTTGTGAAGCTCCAACTGCTCGCGAATCGTGACCGCGCCGCGAATGTCCGGCTCCACCGCCTCGACATCGGGCGGCGGCGGCGAAGGAGGCTGGCCGAGAATGCGGTCGAGCACCCACGCGCCGCGTTTGACCGGCGAGGTGTAACTGGCGTTGGTCGTCAGTTTCAGCACGCTGGCGTGCGTAATCACGCCCCCGCGATGCGCGTCGGGCGGCAGCTTCACCCGCCGCAGCTCCATCCCTTCCACGCCGTCAATCAGGTAGTGCTGAGCTAAACGCTGATTGAGATACGTCCAATCCGAGTGCAAGAACGACGTGGTGGGCAGATTCTTTTCCAGCACTTCGGCAAAGAATCGCTTCGTTTCCAGCGGCATTGACCAGGCCAGCTTCTCGTCGTATTCGACATAGATCGCGTCGGGCTTCATGTCGTGGAACTTGCGCAAGTCGAGCCATTGGCCCGTGAAGCTCTCGGTGAAGCGCCGCGCCTTCGGATCGCGGAGCATCCGCTCGGTTTGCGCGCGGAGCACGCCGGGATCGGTCAGTTTCCCTTGCGCGGCTAGCTCGGTCAGCTCGTCATCCGGCAGCGAACTCCACAGGAAGCGCGCCAGCCGCGAGGCCACGGCGTGGTCGTCGAGCCTGCCCGGCTTCTCCAAGTAAAAGAGAAAATGCGGCGAACAGAGAACGGCTTTGTACCCGGCCCGCATCGCGTCGGCGAAACTCACCCCTTGGTCGAGTTGCTCATGCACGAAGTGCGCGAAATAATCGACGGCCGCCTCGCTCATCGGCCGGCGAAAGGCGCGCGGCAAAAAAGCGCGAATCAGCCGCTCGGCGTCGGCTTTCGGCTCTTTGGAGACGGCAACCAGCGGCGACTGGGCGTATTCGTGCCCGTTGGGCGGCCACTGCTTCCACGTATCGGGAACCGGCTTGCCGGCGAGCCAATCTTCGACGTACCGCCGCGGCAGTTGCGGCAGATCGCCAAAGAGCCGGCGGTAGCCAAGGTCGGGTTCAAGCGGGCCTTCTAGCTCGATCCACTCGATCGCCAGCCCCGGCCCAGCAAAATCATCGCCCACCGGCGCGTCGTTGAGGCTCTTTTTTATGTCATGAAACGACGCCAAATCAGGCGCTTCCAGATACACCTTCTCGCCCTGCGGAAGAGTGACTTCGACCTCGATCACCTTCGTCTCGTCGGCCGGCGCGTCCTGAAAGTCGATGATGTGCAGCAGCTTTTCATGGTCGAAGCGGTCGGGCAGAATCTTGCCGATGAGGACCGGCAGCGCCCGCCCGTCGGTGTTCACCGCACGCACCGCAGCGCGGACGCGGTAGCGCCCGGCGACCGGCGCCGCCACTGTCTGAATCGTCATGTGCTTATAGAGCCGCGCGCAGAGCACCATCGTTTCTCCTTCATAGCGGATGAAAGGCTCGATCATCTGCTGATGAATGGGATACCGGCTCTTGACATATTCGAGGCCGGTCTGGCGGGTCCGTTCGCACGTGACCGGCCGCCCCGGCAAGGCGGCATCGAGCGCCCGTTCCGCCGCTTCCTGATAACGGACCAAATGCGTGGCCGAGGTTTCCAGGCCGCTGCTCACCGTGTCGAAGCCGCCTGTCGGGCTATCTTCCGGGAGCAACTCCTTTAGCGGCACGGTGATGCCGAGCAGGTCGTGGAGCGTGTGTTCGTACTCGGTGCGGTTCATGCGCCGCAGCATCACCCGTCCTTCGGCCTGCTGCTTTGCCCGCGAAGCGGCGTATAGTTCGCCCCGCAACCAATCGGCGAACTGCTTTCGCTCCTCGGGCGACGGTTGCGAAGCATCGCTCGGCGGCATCTGCCCCTCGACGAGCCTGTCGTAAACCCGCACCCACCGCGCATCGACGAAGTGCGGCGCGAGCGCTTCGAGCGACAGCTTCGCCGTCGCCGTCTGATCGTCGTGACACTCCCAGCAGTAGTTCTGCAAAAAGTCGGCTGCATGGGTGGGAACAGGCTGTCCGGCAACGGGAGAGGTCGGCTCGGCGGCCGGGAGCGAAGCGGCCGGGATCAGCCCCAGCAAACCCAGCACCGTCGGCAACAGGGACCACGTGCGGCGAAGAAGCATAGCGACCTGGTTCGTCGGAGGGAGACGCGGAAGGCGGGCCAGAAGCGCGGGAGAGCAGGCGGGATTCGGGGAATTATACCCTCCCAGTAGTTATTGTCCCTGCGGCCAGGCATTGGCCTGAAAAGAGGCCGTTTTTTCGACTTTTCGCGCGGCTGGCGAAAAATTTGGCTTTTTTGAGAAAAGGTCGGGCCACTTTCGGCACCCTGCGACACTACTAAATAGCCTAATAGGGTTGCGGCATGGCGGCTGCGCCGTCCTTGAATCGAGCCGGAGATGGGGCTTCGCGATGGTTTCTCGGCAGCAACAGGTATTCACCGAACTGTTTCTGGCGAACCAGCATCGCGTGTTCCGTTTCATTGTTTCGGTCGTGCCACGCTGGGTCGAGGCGGAAGAACTGTTCCAGCAGACGAGCCTCACGCTTTGGCAGCGCTGGGACGAGTTTGATCCCGAGAGCGACTTCACCCGCTGGGCGTGCGGCATCGCCATGAACCACCTGCGCAACTACTTGCGCAAAAAGCAGAACCAGCAAGTGCAATTTAGCGATACGCTGCTCGACCAGATGGCCTCGCTGCAACTCGAACAGCAATCGCTGCTCGATGGGATGCACCGCGCGCTGGCCGACTGCATCGAAAAGCTTCCCCCCAAACAGCGCCGGCTCATTCAACAGTGTTACCGTCCCAACGCGCTCATTAAGGAGATTGCCCGCCAGGAAGGGCAGACTCCTAACGCGCTGTACAAGTCGGTCCGCAAGATTCGCCTGGCACTCTACGACTGCATTACCGGCGCGGACACCTAAAGAATTGGCCCTCATGGCGTCTCCTTTTCAAAAATCGAGCGAACTGCCGCCGCACCTGGCGCTGCTGGTCGACCAGTATTGCGCCGGCACGCTCGCGCCCGAGGAGCACGCCGATCTGGAAGCGCGCCTGCGCGACAATCGCCAGTTCCAGCTCTTTTTTCTCGCTTACCTCGGTCTGCACGCCGGCCTCTACTGGGGCATGCGCGGCGAAGCCGCGCCGGAGCCGACGCCCACGCTCGCTCCTCCGGTGGGCCGGTTCAGCGGCAGGCTCGGTTCGTTCGGACTCTATGGCGGCGTCGTGGCGGTCGTGGCCGTTCTGCTACTGGCCGTGGGAATCCAGACGACCGGCGGCACGGCTCATCCGCTGGCGCGACTGGTGGCGTTGGAGAGCGCGGCCTGGGCCACCGATCAAGACTTTGCGGCCGGCGACAAGCTCCAGGCCGGGCGTCTGGAACTGCTGCGCGGCATGGCGCAGATCGAACTATCCAATGGCGTCACCATGCTGCTCGAAGGGCCGGTCGAGTTGCAGCTTATCGCGGCTGACCGCTGTATTCTGCATGCCGGTTACGTCGTGGCGACCGTGCCGCCGCCAGCGATCGGCTTTCGTGTCGATACGCCCGCCGCCACGCTGATCGACCAAGGCACCGAGTTCGGCGTGGCCGTCGACGCGACGCGCGGCACGACGCTTCAGGTCTTCAATGGCGCCGTCGATGCGCACTGCAAGGGTGATACCGCCCGCCCCGCCGAACGGCTAACGACCGGCGAAGCGCTCGTGCTGGCCGGAGTGGAGCCGGCCACGTGGCGCGCGGTGCCGTTCGACCCGCACCGCTTTGTCCGCCGCTTTCCGGCCCCCGAGACGCGCGGCTCTCTGCCCCACGAAGCGGCCAAGCCCTACAACACCAGCCGCTTTGACTCGATCGAAGTCGTCCGTGCTCCGCAGCAGATTGTCATTGACGGCAATCTCGACGAGTGGGATCGGTCGGGAGCTTTTACGTCGCATTGTGATCCGCCGTACGACGTGGATTATCATCTGACGGGCATGATGATGTACGACGCGGAGTATCTGTACCTCGCCGCCGAGGTCGGCGATCCGCTGCCGATGCGCAGCGTGCTCTCGCCCCAAAGCGACCCGACGCTGCTCTGGAAAGGCGGCAGCGTGCAGGTGCGTCTCTCGACCGACCGCGCGCGGCCGTGGCCGCTGGTCGACGAGTCCCAAAGGCGGCGGTCGGCCGACGTGAGCGAAAAGCTGGTCCACCTGACGCTGTGGCATCACCAGCCCAGCGCCCAGGCATGTCTACACGTCGACTACGGCATGGACTTTCATGGCGACCGGGTGAATCCGCCGGGATGGCAAGGGACGTTTCGCCCGCTCCGCGACGGCCGGGGCTATACGCTGGAGTACGCCGTTCCTTGGTCGCTCTTGAGCGCGGAAGACGATCCACCCCAGCCTGGCGACACGTTGGCGGCCAATTGGCTCGTCCACTGGAGCGACGAAGGCGGTCGTCTGTGGCGTGCGCAACTGGTCGACATTTGCAATCCAGCCGTCGGCGGTTTTACCTTTGAGAGTGAGACCAGTTGGGGCAAAGCCCATTACCAGTAATCCATAAGCTGTTGGCTGCTCCCATCGGGGAGGCGGACCAAAAGCTTTACGTTGGTCTACGAAACTGTCACAAATCAGTTGGAGGTCGCGCTCGTGCAAGCACTTTTCATCCCCAAGTGGAAGCGGTCGATCCACGGACGGGCGCGCAAGAGGGAGAACACCGTGAGTATGCCCAGAACGACAAACTTGCTAACCACCAGCGCGGCACTCGCGGCACTGCTATTTGCTGCCGCGCCGCTTTCTGCCGCCACCGTCACGTGGAACGCGGCCACCGGCACCTGGGACACCGCCACCGGCAATTGGACCGGCGGTTCTCCTATCGCCAATCGCTACGTTGAAGGCGACCACGCCGTCTTTAGCAGCAACTCCGGCGGCACGATCACGATCCAAGGCGGCGGGGTCACGCCCGGCTCGACCACCGTCTCGGCGAGCGGGGGCACGTACGTCTTTCAGTCCAATGCCGTCAACGGCGGCGCGCTCACGAAGTCGGGCAATGGTTGGCTCGATCTCACCCACGCCAACTCCTTCTCGTCGGTCACGATCAACGGCGGCATCATCCGCGCGCTTGCGCCCAACGCACTCGGCAACGGTCCGGTGACGCTCAACAGCCCCGGCTCGGGCGGCATCTTCGTCAATCAGAACCAGACCATTGCCTCGCTGTCGGGCAACTCCGCAGCCATCTACGAAATCGCCGGCGGCGTGACCACCTTCGGCACCAACAATGCCGACTCAGTCTTTGCCGGCCGGATTCTCGGGGGCGGCCGCGCCATCAAGGTCGGCACCGGCACCTTCACCTACGGCAGCGGCGCCGCCGCGACAGGCAGTACTCCCAGCAGCGGCCTGATTATCGCCCAGGGCGCCGTCAAGCTCGGCCGGACGTTTACCTCCTGGTCCAACAACCTGGTCCATTTCGACCCGACCGCCGCGCCCGGTTCCACCGGGGCCACCGTTGATCTCAATGGCTTCAACCTCACCACCGGCAGCGTCGGCGTCGGCAACGCCACCGCGACCGCCGACACCTGGGTCGTCAATACCGGCGGCGGCACCCTCCGCACGAACCGGCTCACGATCGACGACAACGGCGGCACGCCCACGCTGACCATCAACGGCCATGTCGATTTCGGCACGGCCTGGGGCGAAATCGACTCCCGCGACAACGGGACGATCATCATCAACGGCGTCATCTCTGGCACGAACGGCTGGCGCACGTTCGGCAATAGCAAGAACGCCCACATCACCGGCTCCACCGATAACACAATCTCCGGCGCCTTTTCCCTCAACGGGGGCACGTTCGAACTCAACAAGTCGAGCCGCGCGATCGCCATCCCCGGCGACGTCAACATCAACGGCGGCACGCTCCGGCTCTTGCAATCCGACCAAATCGCCGATACCTCGACCGTCACGTTCGGCTCCTTTGGCATCTGGGACTTGAATGACCAGAACGAGACGGTCGCGGCCGTCATCAATGCCAACACCGTTAGCTCTAATTCGACGCTCACGCTGGCCGGCACCGCCAGCACCGTGCTGCAAGTCACCTCGGCGCAAAACGCGAACAAGCTGCTCGACGTGAATCTGGCGTTGACCGGCGCAAGCGGCGGCAATGTCGTCCTCACCAGCACGGGGACCGGCAACAATGCGATCCGCCTCGGCGGCGCCACGGCCGGGAGCCGCTCGCTCGATCTCGGCACGGTCACGCGCACGTTCACCGTTGCGGAAAATTCCAACATCGGGGTCGAGGCTTCCGTTACCTCGACGATTTCCGGCTCCGGCGGGTTGACCAAGGCCGGCGCGGGCACGCTGCAACTCGATGCCGCCAACACCTATCGCGGCGACACCACCGTTTCCGGCGGCACGCTCAAACTGAACCACAACCTGGCTCTGCAAAACAGCGCCTTCAATACCTCCGGCGGCGGCACGCTCGATCTGACGTCGGTCAACGCACCGACCCTCGGTGGACTCAAGGGGGGCGGAAACCTGGCGCTGTCGGGCAACGTCACGTCGCTCACCCTCGATGTCGCCAACGGCGCGACGGCCAACTACTCGGGCAACCTGAGCGGTGCTAATGCCAGCCTCACCAAGACCGGGCGCGGATTGCAGGTGCTCGGCGGCACGAACACCTACGCCGGCCCGACCACCATCAACGAAGGCATCCTGCGGCTCACCGGCTCGATCGCCAGCGGCACAACGACCGTCAACGCCGGCGGCACGCTCGAAGCCATCGCAGGAAGCCTTGGCGGCAGTCTCGACGTCACATCCGGAGGCCGCGTGATGGCGTGGAACATCGCCAACCCGTTGACCGTCTCCGGCGATACGCTCTTTCAAAGCGGCGGCATCTACGCCGCCAGCACCGGAGGTGTGACGATCACCGACGGGCTGCAACTCGATAGCGGCTGGGTTCTGGAACTGGGCCAAGTCCGCATCGTGGAAGGCGCCGGGCCGATCGTCCTGTTCGAGTTCACGACCGACAACGGCATCGACCTGAACCCCGTGTGGGATTGGGAAATCCTCGCGGGCGACTCGTCCCTGGCGAATTTGTCGATCATCTCCGGCAGCGGCGGCTTACAGCAACTCGTGCTCAACAACGTGATGCTCGTGCCCGAACCGGCCAGCGTGCTCTCCCTGGCGGGAGCCGGCCTGGCGCTACTCGCGCTGACGCGCCGCCGCCGGTCCGCGACCGCTCGGTAATCAAGGATGAACGCGACCCTAATACGCATGTCGAGGCGGGCCGCGGCGATTGCCGCGCTATGGTTGATCGCGCCCCTGACGGCCGGCTGTGGCAACAGCGATACCGGCCCGAAGCGCGTTTACGTGACCGGCACGATCACCATCGACGGCGAGCCGCTTTCGCAAGGGATGGTGTCGTTCTTTCCCGACGAGAGCGTGCCTGGCGGACACTCGGCCACCGCGCATCTCCAGCCCGACGGAACCTATTCGCTCGGCACGTTCGAGCCGGAAGATGGCGTCATCCCCGGGCGGTTCCGCGTCGCCGTGCTCAGTTACGAATCCGATTTTGAAACCGGCGAGAGCACGCCGCTGATCCCCGAGCGGTATCTGTCGGTCGACGAGTCGGGCCTCACGGCCCACGTGCTGGCCGAGCCAGAGCACCAGGTTTTTAACTTCCAACTCCAGCGCCCCTAACGGCGCTCTTTCCTCTCCGGCGAAGGTTCGGAATCACACCATGCGACGAATCCCTCGACGCGGCGGGTGCCACGGGCGTCTCGCCCGTGCTCTTGTGCTGCGAAACGAGATCGGCCAGCCCCGTGGGAGGGCGGAACGCCCGTGGCCCCCGGCGGGCTGCCTGAACTG